>NZ_NIUB01000006.1 GCF_002197815.1 Pseudomonas oleovorans subsp. oleovorans | reverse complement strand
GCCAGCATTTTGCCTCGGGCTTCCTTCAGATTCGCAGTCGCCCGCGACACCCTTGCCTCTGGCTAACACTTCCCCTTGCCGGGTGTGTAGAGGACTTTCACCTCCAAGTCGTCCAGTCCACCACCACAGTGAACCGAACAGCGCCAGTCACGGCGCTACGCGCCATGCCTGGCGCACAACGAAAGAACCCGCCTAGGCGGGTTCTTTGTTGCGAGAAGCAGCGATCAGGCGCCGGCTTTGCTCACGGCATCCTTGATCAGGGTCTGCAGTTCACCCTTCTCGTACATCTCGGTGAGGATGTCGCTACCGCCGACCAGCTCACCAGCCACCCACAGCTGCGGGAAAGTCGGCCAGTTGGCGTACTTCGGCAGGTTGGCGCGGATTTCCGGGTTCTGCAGGATGTCGACGTAGGCGAACTTCTCGCCGCAGCCCATCACAACCTGCGCAGCGCGGGCAGAGAAGCCACACTGCGGGGCGTTGGGCGAGCCTTTCATGTACAGCAGAACGGTGTTGTTGGCGATCTGCTCTTTGATGGTTTCGATGATATCCATGGGGGCACCTCAGCATAGACTTCGCGACCCGACGGTCGCCACGGTGGCGCGATTGTAGCGAAAAGCCGAGCATAATGCTCGGCCTTGCCGACGCGGTCTTGCTATGCCCTGTGGGAGCCCCGCCTCGGGGCGAAGCTCTTGGGTATTTCCCCAACATGGCGTGACGGCCACCCTTCGCCGCGAGGCGCGGCTCCTACAACCCGGCCTGGAGAGACGCCCGTCTACGCGGCCACCACTTCGACTGGCACACCATTAAGCACCGCATTGCCGGACAGCGCATCGAGCTGGCGCTCGTCGGTCAGGTCATTGGCGCTGGCCCCCGGTTGCGCACGGGCAATGTCCATCTGCACGCCAGGGCGGGCATGGCCCCAGCCATGGGGAAGGCTGACCACACCGGCCATCACCTCATCGCTGGCGGCGACCTCCACCTCGATGCTGCCCACACGCGAACGCACCTGCACACGCTGACCATCGCTCAGACCACGCCTGGCCAGGTCCGCCGGGTTCATCAACAACTGATGACGCGGCTTGCCCTTCACCAGACGGTGATAGTTGTGCATCCAGGAGTTGTTGCTGCGCACATGGCGACGGCCGATCAGCAGCAGTTCATGGGCAGCCGGTTGTTGCTGCTCGGCGAAACGTGCCAGATCGGCCAGCAGCAGCTCAGGCGCGGCCTGCACCGCCTTGCTCGGCGTTTTCAGGCGCGCAGCAAGATTCGGTTGCAGTGGTCCCAGGTCGAGCCCATGCGGATGCTCGCGCAAAGCCGCCAGGCTGAGTTTGCGCTCGCTACTATCACCATGGGGGCCGAAACGCAGGCCCATATCGATCATCTGCTCAGGCGCCAGGGTCGGTTTCAGCTCGAGGCCATTACGCGCCGCGAAGGCCTTGGCCAGGCCGACGAAGATTTCCCAGTCGTGCAAGGCGCCGTCCGGCTTGGCCAGCACCGCCTCGTTGAAACGGGTGACGTTGCGTACCGCGAACACATTGAAGGTGGTGTCGTAGTGATCATGCTCCAGCGGCGCAGTTGGCGGCAGGATCAGGTCGGCGTACCGTGTGGTCTCGTTGATGTAGAAATCCACCGAAAGCATGAAGCCCAGGCCGTCCAGCGCCTGCTCCAGTTGGCGGCCGTTGGGTGTCGACAGTACCGGGTTGCCGGCCACGGTGACCAGCGCACGAATCTGCCCTTCGCCGGGCGTCAGCATCTCCTCGGCCAGCGCCGAGACCGGCAACTCACCGCCGTATTCCGGCAGGCCGGAAACCCGGCTCTGCCAGCGGCTGAAATGCCCACCGGAAGTACTCGCCACCAGATCCACCGCCGGCGTTGTGCAGAGCACACCGCCGCTGCGATCCAGATTGCCGGTGACCAGATTTATCAGTTGCACCAGCCACTGACAAAGCGTACCGAAGGCCTGCGTGGAAACGCCCATACGGCCGTAGCAGACTGCCTTGTCCGCTGCGGCGAAATCCCGCGCCAGTTGCCGAATGGTTTCGGCCGGCACCCCACAACGCGCGCTCATGGCCTCGGCATGGAACCCGCCAATCGCTTCGCGTACCTGCTGCAATCCTTCCACCGGCAGATGGCTGTCGCGCGTCAGGCCTTCCTCGAACAGGGTGTTGAGCAGCGCCAGCAACAGCGCGGCATCGCTGCCGGGGCGCACGAACAGGTGCTGGTCGGCGATGGCCGCGGTTTCGCTGCGCCGCGGATCGACCACCACCAGTTTGCCACCACGCGCCTGGATGGCTTTGAGGCGCTTTTCCACATCCGGCACGGTCATGATGCTGCCGTTGGAGGCCAGCGGGTTGCCGCCCAGAATCAGCATGAAATCGGTGTGATCGATGTCAGGAATCGGGATCAGCAGGCCGTGGCCGTACATCAGGAGGCTGGTCAGGTGGTGCGGCAACTGGTCGACCGAGGTAGCGGAGAAGCGATTGCGGGTTTTCAGCTGACCGAGGAAATAGTTGCTGTGGGTCATCAGCCCGTAGTTGTGCACGCTGGGATTGCCCTGATACACGGCCACGGCGTTCTGCCCATGCGCGGCCTGGATCGCGCTCAGGCGCTCGGCCACCAGCTCGAACGCCTCATCCCAGCCGATGGCCTGCCACTGCTCGCCAATTCGGCGCATGGGCTGGCGGATACGGTCCGGGTCGTTCTGGATATCCTGCAGCGCCACGGCCTTGGGACAGATATGGCCGCGGCTGAAGCTGTCCTGGGCATCGCCCTTGATCGAGCGAATCTGCGTGCTGCCGTCAGCTTGAGCTTCGGTTTCGATGGCGAGCCCACAGATGGCTTCGCACAGATGGCATGCACGGTAATGGAGGGACTTGGTCATGGCCTGGCCTCTTGTTCTGATCCGAGACGACCGGTCAGGTCGCAGATCATGGACTATGGGCCGAGCACGGAGACGACGCCAGCAGCGTTCGCCTCATGAATCGACAGGCATCAAGCCTGCCGATTCAGCAGCACCACGTACGTGGCCCCTGGCACGACTGCGTTCAATATCACTGGCGCCAGCGCTTTGGCTAAAAAGGCTTGTAAAACATCATTCTGCGCGCCCGTAGGCGTTAACTTGCGCCGTCTCGTCATTTCCTTATAGGATCGCGCCTTCCCCTGTTTCGTCGCACCCTGCGGCCTCCTGCCGCAAGCTCTGCTGTTTTTGTCGGTTTTATCCCCGAACGCAAGCTTGCGAACTGTAGTGATAAAGGTAGTTAACGATGAGCGTCAGACACTTTCTCTCGATGATGGATTACACACCGGACGAACTGGTGGGGTTGATCCGCCGAGGCATCGAGCTGAAGAATCTGCGCAACCGTGGGGTACTGTTCGAGCCACTGAAGAATCGCGTGCTGGGCATGATCTTCGAGAAGGCCTCGACTCGCACCCGTCTGTCCTTCGAAGCCGGCATGATCCAACTCGGTGGCCAGGCCATCTTCCTCTCGCCGCGCGACACCCAACTGGGCCGTGGCGAGCCGATCGGCGATGCCGCCATCGTCATGTCGAGCATGCTCGACGCGGTGATGATCCGCACCTTCGCCCACAGCAACCTCACCGAGTTCGCCGCCAAGTCCAAGGTACCGGTAATCAACGGCCTGTCCGACGATCTGCACCCCTGCCAGCTGCTGGCCGACATGCAGACCTTCCTCGAACACCGCGGCAGCATCACCGGCAAGACGGTGGCCTGGATCGGCGATGGCAACAACATGTGCAACTCCTATATCGAAGCGGCGATGCAGTTCGACTTCCAGCTGAAGGTCGCCTGCCCTGCTGGCTACGAGCCAGACGCGCGCTTTCTGGCCCAGGCCGGCGAGCGCGTGCAGATCGTGCGCAACCCGCGAGAAGCGGTGGCCGGCGCCCATCTGGTGAGCACCGACGTGTGGGCCTCCATGGGCCAGGAAGACGAAGCCGAGCAGCGCATGGCGTTGTTCCGCCCCTACCAGGTCACCCGCGAGCTGCTCGACGCCGCCGCCGAAGACGTGCTGTTCATGCACTGCCTGCCGGCGCACCGTGGCGAAGAAATCAGCTTCGACCTGCTCGACGACCCGCGCTCGGTAGCGTGGGATCAGGCCGAGAACCGCCTGCACGCGCAGAAGGCGCTGCTGGAGATGCTGGTCGAACCGGCGTACCACCACGCATGAGCCAGCCTCTGCTGCAGCTACGCGGGCTGAACTGCGGCTACCACGCCCACAAGGTGGTGCAGGATCTCGACCTGCACCTCAACCCTGGCGACATCGGCTGCCTGCTCGGTCCATCGGGCTGCGGCAAGACCACCACGCTGCGCGCCATTGCCGGTTTCGAGCCGGTCCTGGAAGGCGAGATCGAACTGGCAGGTGAAGTGATTTCCCGCGCCGGTTTTACCCTGGCGCCGGAGAAACGCCATATCGGCATGGTGTTCCAGGACTACGCCCTGTTCCCCCACCTGAGCGTGGCCGAGAACGTTGCCTTCGGTATCCGCAAGCAGCCCAACGCCGAGCGCGCCACTCAAGAGCTGCTGGAGTTGGTCAAGCTCGGCAACCTGGCCAAACGTTACCCGCACGAGCTGTCCGGTGGTCAGCAGCAGCGGGTCGCCCTGGCGCGCGCGCTGGCGCCGGAACCGAAATTGCTGCTACTCGACGAACCCTTCTCCAACCTCGATGGCGAACTGCGCAGGCGCCTGAGCCATGAGGTTCGGGAAATTCTCAAGGCACGTGGTACCAGCGCCATTCTGGTCACTCACGATCAGGAAGAAGCCTTCGCCGTCAGCGATCACGTCGGCGTGTTCAAGGATGGCCGCCTGGAGCAGTGGGACACACCGTTCAACCTCTATCACGAGCCGCTGACGCCTTTCGTCGCCAGCTTCATCGGTCAGGGTTACTTCATTCGCGGCCAGTTGCTCGGCCCGGAAACGGTGCAGACCGAACTCGGCATGATTCGCGGCAACCGCGCCTATACCTGGGCTCAGGGCAGCGCGGTGGACGTATTGCTGCGCCCGGACGACATCGTCCCGGACGAGCACAGCGAACTGAAGGCGCGCATCGTCGGCAAGACCTTCCTCGGCGCTGCGACGCTCTACCGCCTGCAACTGCCGACCGGCAGTCAGTTGGAATCAATCTTCCCCAGCCATGCCGATCACCAGCCAGGCGACGAGGTGGGCATCCGCGTCGTCGCCGATCACCTGGTGGCCTTCCCGGCTCTCGGCAGCGTCGCCGCGCAATTGCAACTCAGCGACTCCGGTGGCGTGCGCCGGGTCAGCAGCAACTGATCAGAGCATCAGCTGGCCACTGGCGATATGCCGCGCGTGGCCAGCGATCTTGACCCGCTCGCCCTCCAGACGACAGAGCAACTCACCACCACGCGCCGAACACTGGAAGGCACTGAGCGTGTTGCGGCCCAGACGCTCGACCCAATAGGGCACAAGCATGCAGTGCGTCGAGCCGGTCACCGGGTCTTCATCGATACCAATGCTCGGCGCGAAGTAGCGCGAGACGAAGTCGTGTTTTTGCCCGCTGGCAGTCACCAGCACGCCAAGCCCTGGCAGGGCGGCCAGCGCCGGCAGATCGGCGGTGAAGCAGCGCACCTGCGCCTCGGACGCCAGCACCACCATCAGCTCCTGCACGCTGCCATCGGCATTCAGCAGAGCCAGAACCTGCTGCGCGGACTGCCCCAGCGCGCGTTCGACGTCGGCCTGTAGCGACGCCGCCACCGGCAACACCGGGCGCACTGGGAAATCCAGCTGCAGACGCTCACCCTGCCGGGTGACCTGCAGCGCTCCGGACAAGCAGGTGAAATCCAGCACCTCGGCCGATTCCTGATAGATGTCGAACAGCACCTTGGCCGCCGCCAGGGTGGCATGCCCACAGAGCGGCACCTCGCTGACTGGGGTGAACCAGCGGATATGCCAGGCACTGCTCTCTTTCACCACGAATGCGGTCTCGGCCAGGTTGTGCTCGGCAGCGATGCGCTGCATCAGGGCATCGTCGAGCCAGGCATTCAGGCGATAGACCATGGCGGGATTGCCCGCGAACGGCTGATCGGTAAAGGCGTCAACTTGATGGAATTCGAGAGGCATGCTGCATTCCTGGCCAGATGAGAGCCGCCAGCATGCCTGCGCAGGGTAAGCCGCAACAGATACAGTTCCTGTTTTCCAGATGCTCTGAGAGCATCGCGGCTAAAGCCGCTCCTACGATCCTGGGGTGCTTCTGGGCTCGCTGCGCACCCGTTTCACCGCATCCAGCCAACCGGCGTAGAGGCGCTCGCGATGCGCCTCGTTCATCCTCGGCTCGAAACGCTGCTGCCGATGCCAGTGGCTGGCGATGGCATTGAGGTCCTGGTACAGGCCGAGCTTCAGCCCCGCCAGGTAGGCGACACCGAGCGCCGTAGTCTCGGTGACCTCGGGGCGCTCGACACTGACGCCAAGAATGTCGGCGAGAAATTGCATGACCCAGTTGTTCTCCACCATGCCACCGTCGACACGTAGCGCGCTCGGCGCCGCAGCACCATCCTGGCGCATGGCTTCGAGCAGGTCGCGGGTCTGGTAGCACACCGATTGCAGACCGGCGGTGACGACCTCCTTGATCCCGGTGTCGCGGGTCAGGCCAAAGATGGCACCACGTGCCTTGGGGTCCCAATACGGTGCGCCCAGACCGGTGAAAGCCGGCACCAGATAGACGCCGCAGGCTTCGCCGGTTGCCTCGGCCAACGCCTCGCTCTCGCGCGCATGGCTGATCAGCTTGATACCGTCACGCAGCCACTGCACCGCCGCGCCCGCGACGAAGATACTGCCCTCCACCGCGTAGGTGACCTTGCCATTAAGGCGATAGCCGACCGTGGTCAGCAGACGGTTCTTCGAACTCACCGGCTGATCGCCAGTGTTCTGGATCATGAAACAGCCAGTACCGTAGGTGCTCTTGACCATGCCCGGCTCGAAGCAGGCCTGGCCGATCAGGGCCGCCTGCTGGTCACCGGCCATGCCCAGCACCGGAATGCTGGCGCCGAGCAGCACGCTGTCGGTGTGACCGAACTCGGCGGCACAATCGAGCACCTCGGGCAGCAGGCTGGCCGGGATCTCGAACAGCTTGAGCAGCTCTTCGTCCCACTGTTGGGTATGGATGTTGAACATCAGCGTGCGCGAGGCGTTGCTGGCGTCGGTGCGGTGCACCTTGCCATCGGTCAGACGCCACAACAGGAAGCTGTCGACGGTACCGAAGCGCAGCTCACCGCGCTCGGCCCGCTCACGAGCGCCCGGCACGTTATGCAGAATCCAGCGCAGCTTGGTGGCGGAGAAATACGGATCGATCAGCAGGCCGGTCTTGGCCGAGACCTCCGCCTCGTGGCCTTGCTCCTTGAGTCCGGCGCAATAGTCGGCGGTACGCCGATCCTGCCAGACGATAGCCGGATGGATAGGCGTACCACTGACGGCATCCCACACCAAGGTGGTTTCGCGCTGGTTGGTGATGCCGATGGCGGCAATCGCTTGCGGCTGCAAGCTGCTGCTGGCGATGGCATCGCGGCAAACCTGGAGCGTGGAGGACCATATCTCCTCACCGTCGTGCTCGACCCAGCCATCCTGCGGGAAGTACTGCTTGAACTCCTGCTGGGCACGTGCAACCGGCAAGCCCTGGGCACTGAAGATGATGGCGCGGGAGCTGGTGGTGCCCTGGTCGATGGCTAGCAGGTATTGGGTCATGCAAGGTTCCTTGTTGTTATCACTGCAGTTGACGGCAGACTGGCTTATTTTGCTGGCGAGCATACTGCTCGCTTCAGGCTTTGCCGATAGCGGCGAACTGCCCCTGGGTATGCTGCGCCAGGGTCTCGGCCGAGAGTTCCAGCTCCAGCCCGCGCCGGCCGCCGCTGACGTGAATGGTTGGATGCCGACGTGCCGATTCGTCAATAAAGGTGCGCAAGCGTTTCTTCTGACCCAGCGGGCTGATGCCGCCGACCAGATAACCAGTGGCGCGCTGCGCGGCAGTCGGGTCGGCCATGTCGGCCTTCTTCGCGCCAGCCGCTGCAGCCAGCGCCTTGAGATCGAGACTGCCGACGACCGGCACCACCGCCACCAGAAGCTCGCCTTTCTCGGTCACCGCGAGCAGCGTCTTGAACACGCACTCGGGCGCCAGGCCGAGCTTTTCCGCCGCTTCCAGCCCGTAGGACGGCGCCTTGGGATCGTGCTGGTAGCTGTGCACGCGGTGTTCGGCCTTGGCCTTTTTCAACAGATCGATTGCGGGAGTCATGTTCGAATGTGAAAACGCTGTGAAAGATGCCCTACATTAACAGGCCGAAATCCTCCGCATCTACAGCCTATAATGGGTGACCATCACAGGAAGCGCTCATGAATCTCGCTCCCCGCCAGCACGACATCCTCAACCTCGCCCGCGACCGTGGCTACGTCAGCATCGATGAACTGGCTCAAGCCTTCGCCGTTACCCCACAGACCATTCGCCGCGACATCAACCTGTTGGCCGAGCACGGCCTGTTGCGTCGTACCCATGGCGGCGCGGCGTGCGAATCATCGAGCATTCAGAACACCGCCTATGGCATGCGCGCCGGGCAGATGCGCGAAGAAAAACAGCGTATCGCCGAAGCCGTGGCGGCGCAGATTCCCGATCACGCCTCACTGTTCATCAATATCGGCACCACCACCGAGGCCATCGCTCGAGAGCTGCAGAGTCACAAGGGCCTGAAGATCATCACCAACAACCTGCACGTCGCCGCGCAACTCAGCGCCAAGGCCGACTTCGAGGTCCTGGTGGCCGGCGGTACGGTGCGCAGCGACGGCGGTATCGTCGGCCAGGCGGCGGTGGATTTCATCCAGCAGTTCAAGGTCGACTACGCCATCGTCGGCATCAGCGGCATCGACGACGACGGCAGCCTGCTCGACTTCGACTATCAGGAAGTACGCGTTTCCCAGGCGATCATCGACAACGCGCGGCAGGTTTTCCTCGCCGTCGACTCCAGCAAGTTCGGCCGCAACGCCGTGGTACGCCTGGGCTCCATCGCCCTGGTCGACCGCGTCTTTACCGATAGCGCACCTTCAGCCGCCATCTCCCGCCTGCTGCACAGCCACAAGGTCCAGCTCGATCTGGTCTGATTGGTCTCTCGACGGCTATCGCGTAGGGCGGGTGCAACCCGCCAGCAACGTATCGGCGGGTTGCACCCGCCCTACTGCAAACCCACCTCTTAACTACCGCTCGGCGCGCAATCGCGTGCCGGGGTAGCGAAGCTGCGCATCTTCGTCTAGCATATTTTCGAAAGTGAACATAACCACATTCGAATCCAACAGCCGAGCGTACTACATGCCCCACGACCAGTTCGCCAGCCCCGTTGCGGAAGTCTATGACCTCGCCGTCGTTGGCGGCGGTATCAATGGTGTGGGCATCGCCGCCGATGCAGCCGGCCGCGGCCTGTCCGTGTTCCTTTGTGAAAAGGACGACCTGGCCAGCCATACTTCATCTGCCAGCAGCAAACTGATCCATGGCGGCCTGCGCTACCTGGAGCACCACGAGTTCCGCCTGGTACGTGAGGCCCTGGCCGAGCGCGAAGTGTTGCTGGCCAAGGCGCCGCATATCGTCAAACCGATGCGCTTCGTTCTGCCGCACCGCCCACACCTGCGTCCGGCCTGGATGATCCGCGCCGGCCTGTTCCTCTACGACCACCTGGGCAAGCGCAAGCGCCTGCCGGCTTCGCGCGGCGTGCGCTTCGGCGCCGGTAGCCCGTTGAAAGCGGAGATCAGCCGCGGTTTCGAATATTCCGACTGCTGGGTGGACGATGCTCGCCTGGTGGTGCTCAACGCCATGGCCGCGCGGGAAAAAGGCGCGCACATCCACACGCGCACTCGCTGCGTCAGTGCGCGGCGCAGCAAGGGCCTGTGGCATATCCACCTGGAGCGCAGCGACGGCAGCCTGCTGTCCATTCGCGCCCGCGCTCTGGTCAACGCTGCCGGCCCCTGGGTCGCGCGCTTCATCCGTGAAGACCTCAAGCAGCAATCGCCGTACGGCATTCGCCTGATCCAGGGCAGCCATATCGTCGTGCCGCGCCTGTATGACGGTGAGCAGGCCTACATCCTGCAGAACGAAGACCGTCGCATTGTCTTCGCCATTCCTTATCTGGAGCGCTTCACCCTGATCGGCACTACTGATCGCGAATATCAGGGCGACCCCGCCCAGGTGACGATCACCGCCGAGGAAACCGACTATCTGCTCAAGGTGGTCAATGATCACTTCAAGCAACAGCTCAGTCGCGACGATGTCCTGCACAGCTTCGCGGGCGTGCGCCCACTGTGCGATGACGAATCCGATGAGCCGTCGGCCATTACCCGCGACTACACCCTTTCGCTCTCCGGCGCGCCGGGCGAGGCGCCGCTACTTTCAGTCTTCGGCGGTAAGCTGACCACCTATCGCAAGCTGGCCGAGTCCGCCATGCAGGAACTGGCCGCGCATTTCAGCAACCTGGGGCCGAGCTGGACAGCCACCGCCCCGCTCCCCGGTGGTGAGGATCTGCAAGGCCTGAGCGCCCTGGTCGAAGCGCTCTGCGAACGCTATGGCTGGCTACCCACCAGCCTGGCCAGACGCTGGGCTACCAGCTATGGCAGCCGTACCTGGCGCCTGCTCGATGGCGTACACAACCTTACCGACCTCGGCGAACATCTCGGTGCCGGGCTTTACACCCGCGAAGTGGAATACCTGCGCCGTGAAGAATGGGCGCGCAGCAGTGCCGACATTCTCTGGCGGCGCAGCAAACTGGGCCTGTTCATGACCCCGGCGCAGCAGGCCCGCCTCCAGGACTACCTGAACAGCCGCGACCCGCATTCGGCTTACGCTGCCTGAATTCTGCGTGCCCCATGCCCCGCTCTGCGGGGCTTTTTTATGGGCACGGAAAAATAAAATATCGGGGTTACTTCCCCGTTTCAGTCAGCGTAGAACTTTCAGCAACTTTTTTATTGCATTGATTCAATAACTTGGCGTCATGATGCGGAATAAAAACATTCTTATTCAGTTTTATTTTTACTTATGTTTCAACCACTTAAGTTTGACATAAGGGAGAACCAGGCCGAAAATCCGAGGTCATCACGGTCATTGAAGCAGCAGGAGCGGTCATGAAAGGCGACAAGAAGGTCATTCAACACCTGAACAAGATTCTTGGTAACGAACTGGTCGCCATCAACCAGTACTTCCTGCATGCGCGCATGTACGAAGATTGGGGCCTGAAGAAACTCGGCGAGCACGAGTACCACGAGTCCATCGACGAGATGAAGCATGCCGACAAGCTGATCAAGCGCATTCTCTTCCTCGAAGGTATTCCCAACCTGCAGGACCTGGGCAAGATCCTGATCGGTGAAAACACCAAGGAAATGCTCGAGTGCGACCTGAAGATCGAACACAAGGCCCACGGTGACCTGAAGGCCGCCATCGCCTATTGCGAGAGCATCGGTGACTACGCCAGCCGCGAACTGCTCGAAGAAATCCTCTGCTCCGAAGAAGATCACATCGACTGGCTGGAAACCCAGCTCAGCCTGATCGAAGCCGTCGGCCTGCAGAACTACCTGCAGTCGCAGATGGACGAATAAGTCCGATCCGCTCGACGAAAAACGGGAGCCACTGGCTTAATGCTGATCAGATAAGTTCGTCACCACCCCCTCCTACTTGCAGTAGAGGGGGCGCTTTTCGTAGGAGCCAGCTTGCTGGCGATGCTTTTTATGGCGGATCGCCGGCAAGCCGGCTCCTACAAAGATCGAGTGCAACGGCTTAACTGACTGACATTAGCCACTGGCTCCCGTTTTTTATTGCTATGAAGAATCTCGTGGAAGGGACTCAAGCCGCGATAGCAAGTCGCCGCTGAAGCGCCTCCCACAACTTACTGCGCCTCGTTTTCCTTGACCCGGAACCACGCCGCATACAGCGCCGGCAGGAACAATAGGGTCAATGCCGTGGCCACCACCAGCCCGCCCATGATCGCTACCGCCATCGGCCCGAAAAACACGCTGCGCGACAGCGGAATCATCGCCAACACCGCCGCCAGTGCAGTGAGCACGATAGGACGGAAACGGCGCACCGTGGCCTCGATAACGGCGTGCCAACGATCCAGACCGTGGCTGATGTCCTGCTCGATCTGATCGACCAGGATCACCGAGTTACGCATGATCATCCCGGCCAGGGCGATGGTGCCGAGCATGGCAACGAAGCCGAACGGCTGGCGGAAGATCAGCAGGAACAGGGTGACGCCGATCAGGCCAAGTGGCGCGGTGAGAAACACCATCGCCGAGCGCGAGAAGCTTTTCAGCTGCAGCATCAGCAGCGTCAGCACCACCACGATGAACAGCGGGATACCGGCGTTCACCGATTTCTGTCCGCGTTGCGAGTCCTCCACCGTGCCGCCGACCTCCAGCAGATAACCCGCAGGCAGTTCCGCGCGGATCGGGTCCAGCGTCGGCAGGATCTGCTGGGTCAGACTGGCCGGCTGCTGCTTGCCATAGACGTCGGCACGCACGGTGACGTTGGGCAGGCGATTGCGGTGCCAGATGATGCCTTCCTCGAAGCCGTATTCCAGCGTCGCCACCTGCGACAGCGCCACACTGCGGCCGCTGTCAGTCGGCACCGCCAGACTCGGCAACAGACTCAGCGCCTTGCGCTCCTGCGGTGTACCACGCTGGAGAATCTCGATCAGCTCATTGCCCTCACGGTACTGGCTGACGCTGGTGCCGGACAGCGAGCCTTGCAGGAAGCGCGACAGCTCGGCGGTGTTGACCCCCAGGGCACGGGCACGATCCTGATCGATATTGAGGATCACCACCTTGCTCGGCTCCTCCCAGTCCAGGTGCACGTTCACCACATGCGGGTTCTCGCGCACCTTGTCCGCCACCTGACGGGCCAGGGCACGCACCTCGTCGATATGCTCGCCGCTGACGCGGAACTGGATCGGGTAGCCCACGGGCGGCCCGTTCTCCAGGCGGCTGACGCGGCTACGCAGGGTCGGGAACTCGTCGTTCATCACCTTGATCAGCCAACCACGCAGGCGCTCGCGCTCTTCGATGCTTTTGGCCAGTACCACGAACTGTGCAAAGCTTGCCGCCGGCAATTGTTGATCCAGCGGCAGATAGAAACGCGGTGAGCCGGTGCCAACATAGGCCACGTAGTTGTCGATGCCGGGCTGCTCCTTGAGCAGCTTCTCCAGACGATGCACTTCGGCCTCGGTGGCGCTCAGCGAGGCGCCCTCCTCCAGCTTGATGTCGACCATCAGCTCCAGGCGCCCGGAGGCCGGGAAGAACTGTTGCGGCACGAAGCGAAACAGCAACACAGAGGCGACGAACAACGCAACGGTCAGCAGGATCACGATGCCGCGACGACGCACGCACCATTGCACCGTGGCGCGAACACGGCGGTAGAACGGCGTCGAATAAGGGTCATGACCGCCTGCGCTGCCACCGTGTTTCGCCGCATGCAGTTTGGCCAGATCGGGCAGCAGCTTGTCGCCCAGATAGGGCACGAACATCACCGCCGCGATCCATGAGGCGATCAGCGAAATGGCCACCACCTGGAAGATCGACCGGGTGTACTCACCCGTACCGGACTGCGCGGTGGCGATGGGCAGGAACCCGGCCGCGGTAATCAGCGTGCCGGTGAGCATCGGAAAGGCGGTACTGGTCCAGGCGAAGCTGGCCGCCTTGAAGCGGTCGTAGCCCTGCTCCATCTTGATCGCCATCATCTCCACCGCGATGATCGCGTCGTCCACCAGCAGGCCGAGGCCGAGCACCAGCGCACCGAGAGAAATCTTGTGCAGGCCTATCCCCAAGTAATACATGGCGGCGAAGGTCATCGCCAACACCAGCGGGATCACCAGCGCCACCACCAGGCCGGTGCGCAGACCGAGGGAGAAAAAGCTGACCGCGAGCACGATCACCAACGCCTCCACCAGCACCTTGACGAACTCGCCCACGCCGGTCTTCACCGCTGCCGGCTGATCCGACACCTTGCGCAGCTCCATGCCCAGCGGCAGCGTCTGTTGCAGGCGGGCGAACTCACCTTCAAGTGCCTTGCCCAGCACCAGAATGTCGCCGCCGTCCTTCATTGCCACAGCGATGCCGATGGCGTCCTCGCCCATGAAGCGCATGCGCGGCGCGGGTGGGTCGTTGAAACCGCGCTTGACCTCGGCAACGTCAGCAATGCGGAAGGTGCGATCAGCAACGCGAATGGGAAAATCGCGAATTTCCTCCACCGATTGGAAGCGCCCGGTCACCCGCAGTTGAATACGCTCGCTGGCGGTTTCGAAGAAACCGGCAGCCGCCACCGCATTCTGCGCCTCCAGCGCCTGCTGCACGGCAGACAGTGGCAAACCTAGGGTCGCTAGCTTGGTGTTGGACAGTTCGATCCAGATTTTCTCGTCCTGCAGTCCCACCAGCTCGACCTTGCCCACATCCTTGACCCGCTGCAGTTGCAACTGCAGGCGGTCGGCGTAGTCCTTGAGCACGGCATAGTCGAAACCGTTGCCGGTCAGCGCATAAATATTGCCGAAGGTGGTGCCGAACTCGTCATTGAAGAACGGCCCCTGGATGCCGGGCGGCAGCGTGTGGCGGATGTCGCTGATCTTCTTGCGCACCTGATACCACAGCTCGGGAATCTCCGAGCTGCGCATGGAGTCGCGTGCTACGAAGGTCACTTGCGACTCGCCCGGACGGGAGAAACTGGTGATGCGATCGTACTCACCGGTCTCCATCAGCTTCTTCTCGATGCGCTCGGTGACCTGGCGCGATACCTCTTCGGCGCTGGCGCCCGGCCAGTTGGTGCGAATCACCATGGCCTTGAAGGTGAACGGCGGATCCTCGCTCTGCCCCAGCTTGGTATAGGAAAGCGCGCCGACCACGGCGAACAGCAGCATGATGTAGAGGACGATCTGGCGATGGCGCAGCGCCCAGGCAGACAGGTTGAAGCTCATGCGGGCTTACTCCTCGGCGGCCAGTTCGACGTTGCGGTTGTCGCGATCGACCGGGCGTACCTGCTGGCCTTCGCGAAGAATCTGCACCCCGGCGGCGACTACCCAATCGGAAGCGGCGAGCCCCTCCAGCACCGGAACCCGGTCATCACCATAAGCGCCGACGCGCACCGGGCGGCGTTGCACAGTGTGCTCCTTGGGGTCCACGACCCAGACGAACGCCTGGTCCTGCTCGGCGCTGAGTGCCGACAGCGGCACCGCCAGCGGTACCTCGCCATTGCTGGCGATGAATACCCGCGCGCTCTGCCCCAACTCCGCCGGCACCTTGCCTTCGGTGAACGCGACACGGGCGGCGAAAGTGCGCGACTGTGGATCGGCCGCCGGCGCCATCTCGCGGATGCGTCCGGGGAAACGCTGATCGGGCTGCGACCAGAGTTCCACCTCGACCACCTGACCAATCTCGAAACGACCAAAGCTCTGCTCCGGCAGGCTGATCGACACCTCACGCTCACCGTCGGCAGCCAGAGTGAACACCGTCTGACCAGCCGCCACCACCTGCCCCACCTCGACCGCACGACGGGCGATCACGCCGTCCTGCGAGGCCCGCAGCACGGCATAGTCGGTCTGATTGCGGGCCACGTCGTACTCGGCCTTGACCTGTTTCAGACGCGCTTCGCCAGCACGGTACTGATTCTCGACGTTGTCGAACTGCGAGCGGCTGACCAGATTGCGCCCAAGCAGCGCCTTGTAGCGCTCACGCTCGGCGCGCACGGTCTGCAGGTTGGCCTCAGCGGCCGCCATTTGCGCGCGGATGGCTTCCAGCTGCAGGCGCACGTCCTGCGGGTCCAGCTCGGCCAGTGGCTGATCCTTCTTCACCCGGTCGCCGACATCCACCATGCGCTTGCTCACCTTGCCGGCGATACGGAAGGCCAGCTCCGGCTCGTAACGTGCACGCACCTCGCCCGGATAGCTGTCGACCAGCGCAGTAGCCGGCTGCGGCTGCACCACCATGGCAGGACGGATCGGTTGTTCCGCCTGTTCACCGTTACCGCAGGCAGACAGCAGGAAGACGAGACCCAGAGAAGCAACAAGCGGGAGAGCATGGCGAGACATGTGTAAGACCTTTCAGAGAAGGTTTGGAATATTTGTACTGGCGGGTATAGCAAAAATAGCAAACTCACCAGTCCAGTATTAAAATCCGCCAATGCCTGACAAGTTGTTACAACCTTCCGGCCCCGGCCGACCAAAGGATCCCGCCAAACGTCGTGCCATCCTCGAGGCGGCCAAGAGCCTGTTCCTGCGTAATGGTTACGACGGCAGCAGCATGGACGCCATCGCCGCCGAGGCTGGGGTTTCCAAGCTCACGGTGTACAGCCATTTCACCGACAAGGAGACCCTGTTCTCCGCGGCGATCAAGGCCAAGTGCGAAGAGCAGCTTCCCGAACTGCTGTTCGAACTGCCGGATAACGTGCCGCTGGAAAGCCAGCTCCTGGAAATCGCGCGTGGCTTCCTGGCACTGGTCAACAGTCGCGAATCGGTAGAAATGCACCGGATGATGGTGAACCTGGCCAGCCAGGGCTCGAAGTTGTCGCAGCTGTTCTACGAAGCCGGCCCGAAGCGGGTGCAGGAAGAGATGGAAGTGCTACTGCGCAAGGCCGCCAAGCGCGGTCTGCTGAGCCTGGATAATCCGCATCTGGCCGCCGATCACTTCTTCAGCCTGCTCAAGGGCGGCGCGCACTTTCGCCTGCTGATCGGTTGTGGCGAACCGCTGGAAGGTGAAGCCGCCGAGCATCACGTGCAGGACGCCGTGCAACTGTTCCTGCGCGCCTACAGACCCTGACTGCTTACACCTGAGCGCCGGGCTCCAGCTTCTTCTTCGGGTAGATGTCGTAACGGCTGGATTTGCCCTCGAGCACATAGCCCGGCTTGCCACCTTCGATGGCCGGGGCCTTGCGCGGGCGCTTGACCACCACGCGGTGAGTGGCCAGCGCCAGCGCCGCTTCGAGCAACGCCGGCGCATCCAGGTCATCGCCGACAAACGGGCGGAACAGGCGCATTTCCTTCTTCACCAGCGCACTCTTGTCGCGATGCGGGAACATCGGATCGAGGTAGATCACCTGTGGCGCCTCCCCTTGCCAGCTGCGCATCAGCTCGATGGCGTTACCGGTAAGCAGGCGCATGCGCGCCACGATGGGCGCCACATCGAGGTTCAGTGCCGCACGCTGCAGGCCGTCCTCCAGCAACGCCGCCACCAGCGGCTGGCGCTCGATCAGGGTCATCTCGCAGCCCAGGCTGGCCAGCACGAACGAGTCACGCCCCAGCCCCGCAGTCGCGTCGAGAATCCGTGGCCGAATGCCCGACTGCACGCCCACCGCCTTGGCGATCATCTGCCCACTGCCGCCGCCGAACTGGCGCCGATGCGCCGCCGCCCCCTCGACGAAATCCACCCGTACCGGGCCAGGGGCCTTGTCGCCCAGCTCGACCAGTTGCAGCCCGTCGTCACCCAGTTGCAAGGCGAACTCGGTCTCGCCCTCCTGCGCCAGGCCCAGACGTGACGCCCATCGGGCGGCCGCTTCGGCGTACTGAGGATGCAAGGCTTGGATGCGGATGCTGGCGTTGTGCCGCTCGTCGGTCATTGGCTCGTTCTGCTCAAAAATCACTCAAAGCACCGGCCACACGGCCGATATCGAAGAAGCGGCATTCTGCCAGACCCGGCCGCCGACAGCCGCATCGAGAGTGAACATGTTCGACGCCCTCTCCGCCCCACGCCCAAACAACAGCCCCGTCAGCGCTCGTCCTCTCGATGACGAACTCGACCGCGCGACACACGAATCCATCAACTATCAGATTCTGCGCCGCACCCTTGGGATAGACGAAGAGCAGAAACCAGGTGAGATCGCTCGTGAGCTGCGGGAAACCGCCGAGCCACCTGCCGTGTCCAGCAGCGCCGCCGTGGTCAGCCAGGCGGTAATCGATCAACGCGGCCTGGAACTGAATGTCAGCCTGGGCCAGGCGCCCCAGCAGGTCGATCCACTGGTGCTGGATCTGGCCGGCAATGGTTTTCCCACCAGCGGCCTGAGCCGCCCCGTGCGCTTCGATCTGGATGCCGACGGACGCATGGACTCGATCAGCGTACCCACCGGTGACGACGCGCTACTGGCGCTGGATCGTAACGGCAACGGGCATATCGACGATGGCCGCGAGCTGTTCGGCGATCAGCATGGCGCTGCCAATGGCTTCGCCGAACTGGCCCGCTTCGACGACAACGGCGACGGCCGTATTGATGCGGCCGATGCGGTATTCGACCAACTGCGCCTGTTGCGTTTCGATGCCCAGGGCCGCCAGCAGTTGCAGAAGCTCGGCGAAGCCGGCGTCAGCGCCATCGACCTGCGCGCCCGCGACGTGAGCATCGCCCTGGGCGCTTACGACCGGATCGCCCAGTTGGGCCGATTCGAGTTCACCGATGGACGCAGCGGACAGGCGGCCGATCTGCTGTTGGCCAAGCGCTAGCAGGCCGTTGAAAAACGTAGCCGAGGCAGCCAGTGCAAGGCAAAAACAGGCGGAAAAGCGGAGTTTACGAGTTGTAAATGAGCATTTTGAGCCTATTTTTAACGCAGCAATGGCAACGCAGGTAGTTTTTCAACAGCCTGCTAAGGATGGCGAAGCTTTTTCGTTGCCGTAGGGCGGGTGCAACCCGCCATTGGCGCTATGGCGGGTTGCACCCGCCCTACGGATCGCAAGCGCCTCAGCGACACATCCGCCACATGCCCATGTCCACGTGAAAGTGATCGCGGTGGGCGGCGTTGTATTCCGGGCCCAGGGTGACGTTGAAGCTGTCACAGGCCGCTTCCTGCACCAGACGCAGAAAGCGCGCCTTGTCGCCCTGCCCCGGCCAGTCGCGCAGCACGCTTATGTGCTGGCCGTCGCGCAGACGGAAGCCGACCATATCCAGCGCGTTGGCATAGGAATGCTGGCTGGGCCGCTGGCTACCGGCAATGCTGCGACAGGTGAAGCTGCCGACATGCTCGACGCGGCTCACCGGCTGGCCGAACACCGCTTGCGCAGCCGGCTGCAAGCCATGTCGCTCGAACAGGGCGAAACTCACCGCCAGCGGGCAGGTGGCCATGAAGCTGCTGCTCAGGCCAACGTTGGCGCCCTGGATGCGCACGGCGTTTTCCACCGGGCAACCCGGGTGCGGCGCGCTGTCGGCCAGACGGGTAAAACGCAGCCCGGACGTCGCCAGGGCCAAGTCGCACAACTCGCGATCATCACCCAGACGCCAGAGCTTGAAGGGGGTCAGCAGGTTCGGCGTCTCTCGCACATCCAGCGGCGCCCAGGGGTTGTAACGCGGCGCCACCTCCAGCCAGCCACGCCACAGCGCCACCAGTAGCGCTGCGCCCAGCAGCAGGAAGAGAAACAGCAAACGGCCGATTATCCGTATCAGCATATCCATGCTCCATCAGAGTAAGCCAAGCTGCTCCAGTTCCGGTTCAATCTGCAACACAGGCAGTTCGGGCAAACCAGGCAGGCGCTGCATCAGCTGCTCATGAAAACGCCGCGCCAGCTCCGGTGCCAGGCGGTTGTCCGAGGTATGGGCAAAAACGTAAGGACGCAGCCCCTGCTCGATCCAGCCGGCGACCTTGTCCAGCCAGGGCAGCATGAAGGGGTCGTTGGCCAGCAACTCGGGGTGACCGATGAAGCGCAACTGCGGGCCCTGACTGAACGCGGTAGGCCGAGTCGGCAGGCGCGGCTTCTTGGCTTGCGCATGCAGCACGGCGGGCTCCTGCGAGTCGCAGCTGAACAGCGCGCGCGAATCCAGGCAGATGCGCTCGATACCACGCTCGTGCAGCAGGCGATTGAGCACGCGTTCGGCATCGCCCTTGGCGAAGAACTCCGGGTGGCGCACCTCTATCGCCAGTGGCCAGTCTCCCCACTGTTCGATGAACGCCGCCAGTTCCGCCAACCGCGACGGCGCGAAGCTGGCCGGCAGTTGCAGCCAGTAAGGCGCCACTCGTTCGCCGAGCGGTGCCAGCAACTGGCGAAACTGCGTGACTTCATCCAGTTGCTGGCAAAGATCCTCGCTATGGCTGATGTCTCGCGGCAACTTGGCGCAGAAACGAAAGTGCGCCGGCATGACCTGCGCCCAGCGCGCCACCGTTTGCTCGCTGGGCCTGGCATAGAACGTGGTGTTGCCTTCCACCGCGTTGAACACCTCGGTGTAGCGGCTGAGAAACTCGGTTGGCCGGGTATCCTGCGGATACAGCGTGGCGCGCCAGGCCGCTTCGCTCCAGGACGGACAACCAAGGTAATAGGGAAGCGCAGCGCTCATCGATCTATGCGACGGTCCAAGCTGAGGGGCGTGAGCCACGCCGTGAAACGGGGTTACACGTAGAGATCGAGGCCGAGCACTTCCTGCGCATCGTACTCGCTGGCGTAAGCGGCGGTGGCGCTGTAGCTGGCCAACGCCTGAGCGGCACGGTTGCTCAACGTAGGCTGTTGATAACTGAGGTCCTGCGAGCGGGTCGGCAGGCTATCGGTGTTACTGCTGCTGGCCTGTACGCGGCGAATCTGCGGCGCCTGCTCCAGCCCCTGGCTACTGGCGGGTGCAGCCGGTTGTTCACGCTGAACCTCGACCTCCCGCTGCGCCTCACGATAGGGCGTGACCGCGGTGCCCGAACGGGGGCCACGGTCTGGCGAGTAGGAGGGTAAGTAACCGTCGATCCGCATCTAGGACTGCTCGGTGGGCTCGGCTGAACAAGGGACAGTGCTGGCAATGTAGCGGCGGGCTGCGTCCTTGGCAAATGCCGAAGGAATCCTGACGCCAAGCATCCGACCAGTTGTCATGCCGGCGGTGCTTTCGGCGTGGCGACCTGGTCACGCAGGTACACCGGCTGCGCCTGATCGGCCGGTACCGCCTCGCCACGGGCCCAGGCAAAACGGGCCAGAGTCAGCAGGTCTTCGGCGTGCGGCAGCATGCTGCCATCCATGCTCACAGGTGTGAGGGCGATACGCGCGGCGAAGGTACCCCAACCGGTGCCGGCGCCGAACCACTCACCATCGCTGCCACGCGGCGCCTCGGCATGCTCCGGCGGCAACACCGCCTCCTGACCGAGCAGACGCATCTCGCCGGCTTCGACGCGGTAGCAGCCCCAATAGACTTCGTCCATCCGCGCGTCGATGGCGGCTGCGACCTGAGTCGCGCCCTGCTCACGCAGCGCACGCTGGGCCAACACGGCCAGATTGGATACCGGCAGCACGGGACGATCCAGGGCAAAGGCCAGCCCCTGCACCACGCCGATGGCGATGCGCACACCGGTGAACGCACCCGGGCCACGACCGAAGGCGATGGCATCCAGCGCCGATGCGGCGATACCCGCCTCGCCCAGCAGTTGCTGAATCATCGGCAACAGGCGCTGCGCATGCATGCGCGGGGCGACTTCGTAGTGGCTGAGCACGCGACCATCATGCAGCAGTGCGACGGAGCAGGCTTCGGTGGCGGTATCGAGGGCCAGGAGAGTGGTCATTGCATTCGGACAGCTGAAGAAAAAAGAGCCGGCATTAGACCGGCTCGACGCATTTTTTTCCAGCACCATGACGGCGCCCGACTTGCGCCGAGCGACCGATGGGCACCCTTAGAGCCTGCTCAAAGTCTCGCGAGCTAGAGCAATGCAAGGCACAACGACCAGCGGGAGTAACAGCCGAAGGCTGGCCCGAAGGGTGAGCGCCAGCGAATCAAACAGGCGAGGAACGGTCGGAGTCGCAGGCGACTGTACTTTTGTACATGAGCATTACTCACTTCGTTCGCCCTTCGGGCCGCGCTAAAGCGCGTTAGCCGCAAGCGGCTTTCCGAGCCTGTTTTAAACGCGGCAGGGCCGACGCGCAGCAGACTTTGAACAGGCTCTTACCAGGGCTCGACTACCGGCTCGGCCTCCCAGCCTTTGAGCGGCGCCTTGGACCAGGTGCCATATCCGGCATTGGGGAACACGATCCACTCCACACCCCACTTGTCCGACTCTTCGGCAACGGTCTTGCGCTGTGCGTCGAGCGGCGTTTTGCGGAAACGCGCATCGAAGTCATGCAGCGTATCGCCCAGCAGCATGATGATCTGGTGATCGGCACTGACGATGGCGCGACGCTCGACCTTGGGCGGCCCGAGCAGCAGCACGCTCTCTTCCGATACCTGCGGCAGGCCTAGTTTGCTCAGGGTGGCCAGGGTGTATTTCTTCTGCTCGTCGGCACGATCGGAGACGTAGCGGATGGTCACGCCGAGCTTGTCGGCATGCTCGAGAAACTTCTTCGCGCCAGGGATCAGCTCCGGCGTACCGTCACGTTCCCAGGGCAGCCAGGTGTCCCAGGCATCGTACTGATGACAGTTGGCCAGATCGCGGGCCAGCAGCGCGCTGTTGTCGATCACGGTTTCATCGAGGTCGGTGACGATGGCCAGCTTCGAGGGATCCTTCGCCGCCGCCACAGCCTTGTCGAGCTTCTCCGTGGCGATGTTGTAGGCCTGCAACTGCAGCGCCTGGATTTCCGCGGACTGCTGCTGAAAGCGCAGGCCCATGGTGAACTCGGCGACGGAACAATCCGTCGCGGTGTCGGCAAATGCCAGCGGAGTGGCCAGCAGCGATACCGCAAGGCCCAGCCAGATGCGTCTCTCGGTCATTGAATGCCCTCTTCCCTATAGGTTATCGACACGCCCCGGCGCAGACCGGAGGCTACATCGTCGATACTAGCCGGCACACATTGCGCGGCCATGCTTGAGAACGACCTGAACGTGTCAGGCTCCATAACGAACAAGGCCCCTTGCGGGGCCTTGTTGCGATAACGCTGGGCGAGCTGGACTCAGCCAAGGGCTGCCAGGGTCTTCGCGGTGATTTCTTCGACGCTGCCGACACCCGGGATATGGCTGTATTTCGGCGTACCGGTCTCGGCGGAGAGCTTCTTGTAGAAGTCCACCAACGGCTTGGTCTGCGAGTGGTAGACGGACAGGCGATGACGCACGGTTTCTTCCTTGTCGTCTTCGCGCTGAACCAGCTCTTCACCGCTGATGTCGTCCTTGCCGGCAACCTTCGGCGGGTTGTACTCGATGTGGTAGACGCGGCCGGAAGCCGGGTGGACACGGCGGCCGGACAGACGCTTGACGATTTCCTCGTCCTCAACGGCGATTTCAACCACGTGATCCAGCGCTACGCCGGCCTCGCGCAGCGCTTCGGCTTGCGGAATGGTGCGCGGGAAACCGTCGAACAAAAAGCCATTGGCACAATCGGCCTGAGCGATACGCTCCTTGACCAGATTGATGATCAGGTCGTCGGAGACCAGACCGCCTGCGTCCATAACGCTCTTGGCCTTCAGGCCGAGCTCGGTGCCAGCCTTGACCGCAGCACGCAACATGTCGCCAGTGGAGATTTGCGGAATGCCGAATTTCTCGGTGATGTAGCGAGCCTGGGTACCTTTGCCGGCACCGGGCGCCCCCAGCAGAATCACGCGCATCGATGTGCTCCTCAAGAGTTATGTAGTAATCGGTCGGACTCGCCTCGTGGGGCCAATCTCTTGAATGTAGTGCGGCTGCCGTAGCGGCCAAAAGGCTGCTCAAGATACACAGCGCACCCCAGGCGCACAAGCCGCCAAAAGTCGGATAAAACCCTCCTCCTGGCGGCCTGAATCAGGCACATGACGCTGGCCAGGCATATGACGGCCAGCACCTGCCGTCCTTCAACCGGTGTTGCGCAAACCTGCAGCGATACCTGCCACGCTGACCAGCAACGCCTGCTCCAGAGGGCTCTCGGGCGCCTGTTGACGTTGCCGGCAGCGCGCCAGCAGCTCGACCTGCAGCAGGTGCAGCGGGTCGAGGTAGGTGTTGCGTACGCTGATCGATTCCAGGGTTTCCGGATTGTGCGCGAGCAGGCGCGACTGCCCGGTCAATTCCAGCACGGCAGCGCACGCCTGCGACAATAGGTCGCGTAACTGCGCCCCCAGCGGCTGCAGGGCCGGCTCGACCAGACGCTCGTCATACAGGGCGGCGATATTGGCATCCGCTTTGGTCAGGACCATTTCCAGCATGTCGATGCGGGTGCGAAAGAACGGCCATTGTTCGCGCATGCTTTTCAGCAGGTCAGCATCACCGCCTTGCAGGGCTTGTCCCAGGGCCTGCTCCCAGCCGAGCCAGGCCGGCAGCATCAGTCGCGTCTGCGTCCAGGCGAAGATCCACGGGATCGCCCGCAGGCTCTCCACACCGCCTTCGCGCCGCTTGGCCGGGCGGCTGCCCAGCGGCAAACGGCCGAGCTCCTGCTCCGGCGTGGCCTGGCGGAAGTATTCGACGAACTGCGGATGCTCGCGCACCACGCCGCGATAGGCCTTCACGCCGACATCGGCAAGGCGGTCCATCATCGCCCGCCAGCTTGGCTCCGGTACCGGTGGCGGCAGCAGCGTGGCTTCCAGCACCGCGGCCAGATAGAGGTTGAGGTTCTGCACGGCGATATCCGGCAGGCCGAACTTGAAGCGGATCATTTCCCCCTGCTCGGTGGTGCGGAAACGGCCCGCCACCGAGCCCGGGGGTTGCGACAGAATGGCTGCGTGAGCAGGGCCACCGCCACGGCCGACGGTGCCACCGCGACCGTGGAACAACAGCAGTTCGACCTGGTGCTCGCGACACAGGCGCACCAGTTCCTCCTGGGCGCGGTACTGCGCCCAGGCTGCGGCGGTTGTACCGGCGTCCTTGGCCGAATCGGAATAACCGATCATCACTTCCTGAGGGCCATGCAGCCGCGCGCGATAGCCGGGCAACCCCAGTAGCCGGTCGATAACCGGCCCGGCGTGGTCCAAATCGGCCAGGGTTTCGAAAAGTGGCACCACCCGCATCGGCCGGCGCAACCCGGCCTCTTTCAGCAGCAGTTGCACGGCCAGCACGTCGGAGGCAGCACCGGCCATGGAGATCACGTAGGAGCCCAGCGATGCGGCGGGAGCGGCAGCCACCTCGCGGCAGGTGGCGAGTACCTCGGCAGTATCGGCCGAAGGACGATAGTCGTTCGGCAGCAGTGGCCGGCGGTTATCCAGCTCGCGCTGGAGAAAACTGAGGCGCGCCTCCTCATCCCATTCGACGTAGCGACCGAGGCCGAGATAATCGGTGATTTCCGACATCGCCGCAGCGTGCCGGGAGGAATCCTGACGAACATCGAGGCGTACCAGAAATAGACCGAAGGTGGCTGCCCGGCGCAGGCAATCGAGCAACGGACCATCGGCAATCACACCCATGCCGCAGGCATGCAGCGACTGGTAGCAGAGCTGCAGCGGCGCCAGCAGCTCATGGTTGTCGCACAGCACTGCAGTACTCGGCGCCACATCGGCAGTGAGGGCCTGCTGCGCCCAGCTACGCGTTTCGCGCAGGCGCTCGCGCAGCTGCTTGAGCAAGGCACGGTACGGTTCGGCACTGTCGCCCACCTGCGCGCGCAGTTCGTCACTGGCCTGCTGCATGGACAGTTCCGCGGCCAGATTGTCCACGTCGCGCAGGTAGAGATCAGCGGCCATCCAGCGCGCCAGCAGCAACACCTCACGGGTCACGCGCGCGGTGACATTGGGGTTGCCGTCACGGTCACCGCCCATCCACGAGGCGAAGCGAATCGGCGCAGCCTCCAGCGGCAGACGCAGGCCGGTAGCGGCCTGCAGGCTCTGATCGGCACGGCGCAGGAACTGCGGCACGGCCTGCCATAGCGAATGCTCGATGACAGCGAAACCCCACTTGGCTTCGTCCACCGGGCTGGGCCGGCTACGACGAATTTCCTCGGTGTGCCAAGCCTCGGCGATCAGCCGCTGCAAACGTTCGACGATGCGCTCACGTTCACTCGGCGACAGGTCGCTGTGATCCAGCGCCGTCAGTTGCGCGGCGATGGCATCGTATTTCTGGATCAGCGTACGCCGCGCCACTTCGGTGGGGTGCGCGGTCAGCACCAGTTCGATGTCCAGACGCCCCAGTTGCCGCGCCAGATCATCGCTGCCCTGCCCGGCAGCGAGCAGGCGCTCGAGCAGCTCGTCGAGCACGCGCAACTCGA
Source organism: Pseudomonas oleovorans subsp. oleovorans (assembly GCF_002197815.1). Classification (GTDB taxonomy): domain Bacteria; phylum Pseudomonadota; class Gammaproteobacteria; order Pseudomonadales; family Pseudomonadaceae; genus Aquipseudomonas; species Aquipseudomonas oleovorans. The sequence continues at coordinate 140,937 of NZ_NIUB01000006.1, read as the reverse complement.
ATGGCTCGGGCTCACCGGCACGGCGACGGCGCACACGGTGCTGCTGCTCGGCGATGTTGGCCAGGTTGAGAAACTGATTGAAGGCCCGCGCCACCGGCAGCAGTTCGTCGTCACCCAGGTCCCCCAGGGTGCTGGTCAACTGCTCGGCACCCGCGGCAGAGCCACGACGACCGGCCTTGGCCGACTTGCGTATGCGTTCGATCTTGTCGAGAAACTCGTCGCCCAACTGGGTGCTGATGGTGTGCCCGAGCAGCTCGCCGAGCAGGTGCACCTCTTCACGCAGGCGCGCATCGATTTCCGCCATGTCGCACTCCTTCTCCTGTCTGGTGTCAACAGAGTGCCCAGCGCGCCAACTTCTTACAAGGGTGCGACGCGTACCCAGGCAGCCCTACGTGCGCGGCAGCAAGGTCGTGGCGCTGGACGAGCAAGGCGACCCGCTGTAAGAGGACATAGGGCCCACACCGCGCTTTCTGGCGCTGTCGCGCAAATACCTGCGTGAACTGAGTGACCTGGGCAAAGAGACAAGCCATCGTGACACGCCAATATCGCCAAGCCCCTTGGTAGACGAGCATCACGATGGGCCAATTGCCACGGATAACGTCGTTCATAGGAGTGTTTCAAATGAAGTTAGCCGCCATGAAGCCCCATACCGAGAAAGCCCCGCGCAGCCGCCTGCACGGGATCAAACTGGCTGCCCTGGCACTGGGTGCATCCATGCGGCTCGCTCCCCCTACGCAACACCTTCACTCGGCCTCCTGAAGGGGCCAGGTCGCGAGCTTACGTAATCTTTGCGGAATTGGAATTGGCGGCGTCTGGCCTTTGCCTTTGCTCTTCAACTGCGATGGTACAGGCGACGTCCAATTCCCCTCAGGAGGCCGAGTGGAATCGCCACGTAAGGGGTTGAGCGACATGGATGTCGCGAGAGCTGCGATGGGCCATGGATGGCCCTTCGTCAGTGGGCCGCATCCGGTCGTGCCCCCGGAGTGGTGATGGAGCGAGGGAACCCCGGCGCAGCAGGGCGGGGGCGTCTAGCTCGGATGTCGGAGTGCCCTTCTCTTTGGTTACTTTCTCTTGGGCAAGCAGCTACGAAGCGCAGCGAAGTAACAGCCGCAGGCTGGCCCGAAGGGTGAGCGCAGCGAATCAAGTGACTCGCCCCCGTAAGGGGCGAAACCCATCAGGCCAGGCGGCGTGAGAATGGAGAGTACCAAGTCATCGAAAGCCCACACCTAATTGCCAGTCCGGTGTGTCAACCCGCACTTTCCCCAAACTATGCGAAGGACCTTCTTTTTAGCGCCGGACCTTACTGCTCCAGGGCCGGGGTTTCCTGGCCGATGCAGCGCACCGCCTGCTTCTTGTTGTCCACCAGCACGCCGGTCAGCCCCTTCTGCTGCATGTCGAACAATACCAGCACGCCATCGATGCACTGCGCCACTTGATTGGCCGGTTTCAGCGAGACCTTGTAGTCCTCACCAGGAATGGTCTTGAGCATGGTGAAATCGGACAGCAGCAGCGCATCTTCCGGTTTGGCGAAATGCACGTAGCCGTAGTACCAAAGCACGCCGATGGTGCCGACGATGCTGGCGATACCTGTGAGGATCAGGGGAATGGGGTTACGTTCGGTCATTGCGGACTCTCTGTTGCGGATTCGGTAGCCGGTCCCAGGCGCTCGACGTAGGCCTGCGGCGCGACGAAGAACGCCAGTAGCGACTGACGCCAGGCGGGCTCGGCAAAGGTTTGCACGTGCGGGCCACGGGTCGCCTGAAAGGCGCGTGGCGGGCGCGCAGCTTGATACAAACGCTGGCCATTGGAAAGCGGCACGATCGCGTCGTCAACACTGTGATAGATCAGCAAGGGCGCACCTGCGAGTCGATCGATGCTGTGAATCGCGCTGTCGCCGTCAGGCACCAGCCAGGACAGCGGCACCTGCAGCGGCCAGGTCAACCAGGACTTGCTCAGCGCATGCTGGGCAACGTCGCGATAGCTGGCCGGCACACCGTCCAGTGCAATGGCCTGCAAGGTCGATTGGCGCTCGGGATGCTCGGCCAGATAATGCACGGCCAACGCACCACCGAGGCTCTGCCCAAGCAGGAAAAGCGGCGCGCCCTGCACCTGCGGCGCCTGATCGAGCCAGGCGAAGGCCGCGTCGATATCCTGGTAGACCTCGGGCAAACGCGGCTTGCCAGCGGACAGGCCATACCCCCGGTAATCCAGCATCAGCACCTGATAGCCCTGCTCCGGCAGCCAGTGAACGCCACCCAGGTGCCAGGCCAGGTTGCCGCCATTGCCATGCAGATGCAGCACCGTGCCCTTGACCTGCACCCCAGCCTTGGCCGGCAACCACCAGGCATGCAGACGCGTGCCATCGGCGGCGCGCAGTTCGATGTCGCGGTATTCCAGCCCGGCACGCTCCGGGGTAATCGGCAGCCCTGGTTCCGGGTAGAACAGCAGGCCGCTGCAACCGGCCAGCCACAGGCTGGCCAGCAGCAACACCAGCGCCCGTAGGCTACTTGCCACCGGCGCGCACCTCTTCGCGCGCCTGAACAGTCGCCGCATAGACGCGCTCGGCCAGGCGCGAGAACGGCAGGCTCTGAATCCACACCGTGCCGGTACCCTTGAGCGTGGTCAGCAAGATGCCTTCGCCGCCGAACAGCATGCTCTTGAGGCCGCCGGCCAGAGCGATGTCGTAATCGATGCCACTGCTGAAGGCCACCAGGCAGCCGGTATCCAGGCGCAGGGTTTCGTTGTTCAGCTCCTTGCGGATCACCGTGCCACCGGCATGCACGAAGGCCAGGCCGTCACCTTCGAGCTTCTGCAGGATGAAACCCTCGCCGCCGAAGAAGCCGGCGCCCAGGCGTTTGGCGAAGCTGATGCCGATGCTGGTGCCATGCGCGGCGCAGAGGAAGGCGTCTTTCTGGCAGATCAAGCGCCCGCCGATCTTCGCCAGGTCGATGGGCACCACGGTGCCCGGATAAGGCGCGGCGAAGGCCACTCGTGCCTGACTTTTGCCGGCATTGCTGAAGTGGGTCATGAACAGCGACTCGCCGGTGAGCATGCGCTTGCCGGCGCTCCACAGCTTGCCCAACAGCCCACTGGACGAGCCGTCGCCCATGCGCGTCTCGAAGCGCACGCCGTCGGTCATGTAGTTCATCGCCCCGGCTTCGGCGATCACCGTCTCGCCGGGGTCGAGGATGATTTCCACCGACTGGGCGGAAGCACCGAGGATTTCATATTCAAGTTGATGGCTGGACACTTGCAGGTCTCTGGGGTGGGCCACGACGTTGTAAACCTGACGATGCGCTGCGCCAGCGGTGCGCGCGGCGCACCCTACAGGGCTGCGATCAGAGAATATTGGCGTAGTCCGCTTCGATGCGATCCAGGCTCAGGTGATTGAGGAAGTTGGAGAAGCACATCCAGGCCGACAGTGCGTTCATGTCCTGAAACTGCGGAGGCAGGTACTTGGGCGGCAGTACCAGGCCTTCGTCCACCAGCTTGCGCAGGGTGCGCATGTCTTCCAGGGTGGTCTTGCCGCAGAACAACAGCGGGATCTGCTCCAGCTTGCCTTTGCGCACCGCCAGCTGGATGTAGTTGTAGATCAGGATGAAGCCCTTGAGGTACGACAGGTCCTTGGTGAACGGCAGGCCCGTCGGCAGCGAGCCGCGGAATACCCGGCTGGCGTTGCTGTAGCCGCCATCCAGGCCGTAGCCCTGGCCACGGAAGAACTCGAACACCTCGAGAAAATCCGCGCCCTCCTCGGCCATGTGGATGGCGCGGGTGCGGTTGGTCAGCTTGCGCAGGCGGGTCGGGTAGGAGGCGAAGGCGATCACTTCCATGAGAATGGCCAGACCTTCCTGGGTCACCGTCGATGAGGGCGGGCCCTTGGCCAGGAAGGTGCAGATCGGCTGGTTGAGGCCGTTGAGCGTGGTGCCGACATGCACCAGGCCTTCATGCACTTCCAGCGCCTTGACGTCGCGCTCGTTGAAACGCGCATCGCTGCGGATCTTGATGTAGTCGGCGCCAGCCGCGGCATCGGCGAGAATACCGTCGGACTCGAACACACGAATGGTTTCGTCGCCAAATACGCCAGCCAGACGCTGCTGCAGGATGTTCACCGCATCACTGGCACCGAGGGTCTTGGCCTCGTCTTCAAGGTCGCCACGCGCAGCGATGTTGTTGAGGTAGTCCGAGAGCATCAGGCCAAGGTCGGCCAGGGTCGGATCACCGGCATGAAAGGCGTCGGAGGCAGCGCCATACAGCTCCTGACTGATCAGGCCGAAGTCCTCGGTGCCGCGTGCCTCGAGCATGCGGATGACCATGCGGTATTCCTTGCACATGCGCCGCATGATCTGCCCGACCGGGTTGAACTGGCCGAGCTGACGGGTGATATCACGCTCGATGTTCTGGAATTCCAGTTTCTTCGCGGCGGCATCGAAGGCCAGCGGCCGACTTAGGTAGTAGTCGCGATCCACCGCTGGCAACTGCTTGCCCTTGGCCTGGAGAAACGCCTCACGGATACCGTCATCCCATTTCACCGCATCCAGTACACGGATCGGGGTCTGCGCCTCGACAATACGGTCGCTGAGAGCGCGAATACAGAGTTGGTAGTCATCCAGTTTTTGCAGGCTGTTCATTACGATTCCTATTCGGCCACTTCGGCCACCCGCTGGTAACGCGCCACCTCGACGAACAGGTCGGCATTGGCCGGGTCATCGAGATAGGCGAATACCTTGTCCAGCGGGCTGGTGATCAGTGCGCCGTCCGCTTCGGGCATGGAAACGGCCTGCCCTTGCAGCAGGCCCTTTTCCATATCCTGGAGAATGCGGTCGGTGTCGAGGTTGTACAGCACCAGCTCGTTGTCCTTGGTCAACTCGAAACCGGCAATGGCGAAATTGGCCCCCAGGCTCTTCGGCAGGCCCGCCGAGAGGTACCAGCGGCGGCCATGATGAGCGACGGTGAAACCGAACTCCTCGAGGCTGCCGAGGTTGTCCGCGCTGCCCTCGTAAATGCGCGCCTGGTAGAGATTGGAGCCGGCACGGGTGATTTCCAGAAATAGCTGGTCGCCCCACTCGTCCTGCCGGGTCCATTCGCCCAGCAGAGGTATCGGGGCAGCCTCGTTGGCCGGAATCGGGTCCTTGAAGGTAACCAGGCAACCACTCAACAGCAGGAAGGACAGGGCGACCAATGCGCGCCAGGCTTTCATTACGCTCTCCTTGTGAAGACCGTTCGACCCGATGATCGACGGTTTACAACCCCAGAACCAGATTCATGTAGCGTTTAAGGATGGCCAGCATTCCTTGGCTGTCCAGGTGCTCTACACCGTCTAGCAGGCCCTGATACTCCATCCGCACGATGGCGGCCGTCAACAGCACGGCGTCCTGTTCAGGCTGGCGCGAGCCCAGCACCTCGAAGAAGTGGGTGACCCCCTGCTGCAGGATCTGCCGGTGAGCTCGCACCAGCTCGCGCAGTCGCGGATTGAGCAAGACTTCCTGCTGGAATGCCTGCTCGGCGATCAGGTGATCACGACGCTCACGCAATTGGCGCTGCACGTACTGCACCGCCAGAGCGGCGATTTCGTCAGCCAATTGCCGACGCGCCTGCTCGCTGCCATCCAGGCGCCCGACCATCTCCTCCAGCACACCCTGGGTACCGGCCCAGAATGCCGCCATCTGCGCAGCGCTGCGCTCGACGAACTGGGCGAAGGTATCGGTGATCAGGTCATCGATGTCCTTGAAATAGTAGGTCGTGGCCGACAAGGGTACCTGCGCCTCGGCCGCCACAGCGCGATGGCGCACGGCGCGCACGCCATCGCGCACGATGATGCGCATGGCGGCATCGAGAATCGCCTGACGGCGCTGCTCGCTGCCCTGACGACTGGCCTTGCGGCCCTGGTACTGGACGCTTTCGGCGACGGCATTGGCTGCCCGGGTGGCATTCGGGGGCGCGGGCACGGAGCTCACGGTGGGTCGACCCTCTACGTTCTAGTTATGACAGGGAGAGTAATGGCTTGGACAGGCAAGCAAAAGGCTCCGTTTCGCTTACAGGCCAGGCACCCAGCGAAATCGCCGCGAAATGCATAACGACAAGTAGCAAAAAGCCGCCCGAAGGCTAATGCTGATCAGATAAGTTCGTCACCACCCCCTCCTACTTGCAGTAGAGGGGGCGCTTTTCGTAGGAGCCAGCTTGCTGGCGATGCTTTTTATGGCGGATCGCCGGCAAGCCGGCTCCTACAAAAATCGAGTGCAACGGCTTAACTGACTGGCATTAGCCCGAAGGCGGCTTTCTGTCTGGCATCAAGCCTGCGGACGCATATGCGGGAACAGGATGACGTCGCGGATCGACGGTGAGTTGGTCAGCAGCATCACCAGGCGGTCGATACCGATGCCTTCACCAGCCGTCGGCGGCATGCCGTACTCCAGGGCGCGGATGAAGTCGGCGTCATAGTGCATGGCTTCGTCATCACCGGCGTCCTTCTCGGCCACCTGGGCGAGGAAACGCTCGGCCTGGTCTTCGGCGTCATTGAGCTCGGAGTAGGCGTTGGCGATCTCGCGGCCACCGATGAACAGCTCGAAGCGGTCGGTGACATTGGGATTGTCGTCGTTGCGACGCGCCAGTGGCGACACTTCGAACGGATACTCGGTGATGAAGTGCGGCTGCTCCAGCTTACTCTCCACCAGCTCTTCGAAAATCATCACCTGCAGCTTGCCCAGGCCTTCGTGGCCGAGCACCTTGGCGCCGGCCTTCTTGGCAATGGCGCGGGCCTTCTCGACGTCGTTGAGATCTGCCTCGGTGATGTCCGGGTTGTACTTGAGGATGGAGTCGTACACCGACAGGCGCACGAACGGCTCGCCGAAGTGGAATACCTTGTCGCCATAGGGCACGTCGGTACTGCCCAGCACGGCCAGGGCCAGCTCGCGGAACAGCTCTTCGGTGAGGTCCATGTTGTCGCGGTAGTCGGCATAGGCCTGGTAGAACTCGAGCATGGTGAACTCGGGGTTGTGCCGGGTCGAGACGCCTTCGTTACGGAAGTTGCGGTTGATCTCGAAGACTTTCTCGAAGCCACCGACCACCAGACGCTTGAGGTACAGCTCCGGGGCGATACGCAGGAACATCTGCATATCCAGCGCATTGTGATGGGTCTCGAAAGGCTTGGCCGCAGCGCCGCCGGGGATGGTCTGCAGCATCGGGGTTTCCACTTCGAGGAAACCGCGCTCGTTGAGGAAACGACGGATGTGCGCGATCACCTGCGAACGTACGCGGAAGGTGTGGCGCACTTCCTCATTGACGATCAGGTCGACGTAGCGCTGGCGGTAGCGCTGCTCGGTGTCGGTCAGGCCATGGTGCTTGTCCGGCAGCGGGCGCAGCGACTTGGTCAGCAGGCGCACGTTCTGCATGTCGACGTACAGGTCGCCCTTGCCCGAGCGGGCCAGGGTGCCCTCGGCGGCGATGATGTCGCCCAGGTCGAAGTGCTTGACCGCTTCCAGCTGCTCGGCTGGCAGGGTCTTGCGGTTGACGTAGACCTGCAGGCGCCCGGAGGTGTCCTGGATAACCATGAAGGCGCCACGGTTGAGCATGATGCGCCCGGCGACCTTGACCGGGATGGCGGCCGCTTCCAGCTCTTCCTTGGTCTTCTCCGCGTACTGTTTCTGCAGGTCGGCGCACAGGCTGTCACGGCGGAAATCGTTGGGGAAGGCATTGCCCTGCTCACGGACGGCAGCAAGCTTCTCTTTGCGCTGGGCAATCAGCTTGTTTTCTTCCTGTTGCAGCTCGTTGTGGTCGAGTTGTTGGTCGCTCATGGTCGTTTTATCTGCCTGGCGTGTATATGCAAATGGGGGTTTGGTAGGAGCCAGCTTGCTGGCGATGCGCTTCGAGAGCGTGATCGCCAGCAAGCTGGCCCCTACAGGGTAAGGCTTACAGGCCCTGCTTGAGGCTGGCCTCGAGGTAGCCGTCGAGGTCGCCATCGAGGACTTTCTGGCAGTCGCTACGCTCGACGCCGGTACGCAGGTCCTTGATGCGCGAGTCATCGAGCACGTAGGAGCGGATCTGATGACCCCAGCCGATATCGGACTTGCTGTCTTCCAGCGCCTGCGAAGCCGCGTTGCGCTTTTGCATCTCCAGCTCGTAGAGCTTGGCCCGCAGCATCTTCATCGCCGTATCCTTGTTGGCGTGCTGGGAGCGTTCGTTCTGACACGCGACCACGGTATTGGTCGGCACGTGGGTGATGCGCACCGCCGAGTCGGTGGTGTTGACGTGCTGGCCACCGGCGCCGGAGGAGCGGTAGGTGTCGATGCGCAGGTCGGCCGGGTTGATCTCGATCTCGACCTTGTCGTCGATCTCGGGCGAGACGAACACCGCCGAGAACGAGGTGTGGCGACGCGCGCCGGAGTCGAACGGGCTCTTGCGCACCAGGCGGTGCACGCCGCTCTCGGTGCGCAGCCAGCCGAAGGCATATTCGCCCTTGATGTGCACGGTGGCACCCTTGATACCGGCGACTTCACCCTCGGACAGTTCGATGATGGTGGCGTCAAAGCCGCGCTTGTCGGCCCAGCGCAGGTACATGCGCAGCAGGATGTTGGCCCAGTCCTGGGCCTCGGTGCCGCCGGAACCGGCCTGGATATCCAGGTAGCAGTTGTTCGGGTCCATCTCGCCGCTGAACATGCGGCGGAATTCCAGCTTCTCGAGGATTTCGCGCAGGCGCTCGACTTCGGCGGCGATATCGTTCACGGCGCCTTCGTCGTTTTCTTCGGCAGCCATTTCCAGCAGATCTTTGGAATCGGCCAGGCTGCCGGTGAGGTCGTCGATGGTTTCGACGATCTGCGCCAGCATGGCGCGCTCACGGCCCAGGGTTTGGGCGTACTCGGGCTTGTTCCAGACGCTGGCGTCTTCCAGCTCGCGGTTTACTTCGACCAGGCGATCATGCTTGTGATCGTAGTCAAAGATACCCCCGAATTGACTGGGTTCGCTCGGACAGGTCCTTGATGCTGTTGAGGATCGGATTGATTTCCATGGTGGGCAGCACTCTCGGGCAAAAGACGCGAAACGGCTCAATCCGGCTCGCCCGGGCGGCTAATGCGCTGCCCTGGCCGAGCACGGCAAGAGCCGTGACCGCAAAGTTTCTGAAAAGCCGGAGAGTATACCCGACTCGCAGCCCCCTGGCAGCCCGCTGGCTGACCGGCGGGGCGCACTCAGAACTTCAGGCTCAGGCGTGCGGCCAAGGCGTTGTCGCGCGCGTCTTCGGCGTAATGGCCCGCATAGGTCAGGCCCAGGTAGAGACTGCGGCTGAGCTCATGATCCAGACTCAGGTCAAGACGCAGGCTGCTGCGCTCGAACTCACGACTGTGCATCTGCTGGAGTACGCCCTGGCCGTCGACCGCCTCGTCGCGCAAGCGGTCGCTGCCCAGGTTCTGCCGCAGCGTCAGACTGGCACGCCCTACCCACTTGCGCTGTTGCCAGTGCCAGGGCGCGGCCAGGCGCCAGCCAAGCGTCAGGTAGCCAGCCTGCTCGTACGCTGCCACCAGGCGCTGTCCGTCGAAACGCCGGGCGTCGGCATCCAGATGCACTAACGCCAGGCCGGCAAATGGCTCCAAGGTGAAATTGCGATAGTCCATGGCGTAACTGCTTTCGCCAAACAGCTGCCAACTGCACGCGTTATCGCGCCGTTCCAGCTCATGCCAGCCGTGCAGCAACCCGAGCCGAACCCCAACTGGTTGTATACCCGAGTCGCGGCGTAGCCCCCCAGGTAACGACTGTCGGTGCGGCCATGACCCTGATCATGATCCAGCCGGGCACGCGCCACTCCACCCAGCACACCACCGATCCACTGTCCGCCCAGCGCACGATCCATCCCCATCAGCAACCCCTCGCCGCGGCGCTCGAGGCCGGCGTCGTCCCAGCGCCCCTGGATGCCGCAAGTGCGCGACCACAGTGGCCACTCGCCGGCCTCAGGCGCCGCCTCGCGAAAAGCGAAGCGCACCTGCTGCAGACGATCCAGGGCTGCCTCACGCGGCAACCTATCGCCCTCCAGGAGCAGGGCGCGCTGGTCCAACGCCAGGTCGCCAGCGACTACGCCCGTGGCGACCTGAAACAAGCCCAACCCGAGCAGCGCTACACGCAGAGCCATGTTCGCCTCCAGTCATCGACGCCCAATGCTAGGGTCTGTTGCCGTTTCGAGGCGAGCCGTGCGCGAAACGGCAACAGACCCTAGCAGAGCACACCGTCAGCCACACCCACCGAGGCACCTCGGTCGAGCGGTCACGCGCTCACCCCTCAACCAGGCTCGCACTGCGGCACCACGCTTATCGCCGCTCGCGCATCGGCGGCGATCATCTGCGCGGCCTTTTCCGCGATCATCAGTACCGGCGAGCAGGTATTGCCCGAGGTAATGCTCGGCATGATCGACGCGTCGACCACACGCAAACCGGCGATACCATGTACGCGCAGACGCGCATCGACCACCGCTTCACGGCCCTGGCCCATGGCGCAGGTGCCGACCGGGTGGAAGATGGTAGTGCCGATCTCGCCCGCAGCACGCTGCAGGTCCTCCTCGCTCTGGTACTGCGGCCCCGGCTTGTATTCCTCGGGCCGGTAGCGGGCCAGGGCGGGCGCGGCGACGATGCGCCGGGTCAGGCGAATGGCATCGGTCGCCACCTGTAGATCCCGTTCGTCACTGAGGTAGTTTGGCCGTATCAGCGGGGCTACGCTGGCATCGACGGAGGCAATCTGAACGCTGCCGCGGCTGGTCGGGCGCAGGTTGCATACCGATGCGGTGAAGGCCGGAAAATCGTGCAAGGGCTCGCCAAAGCGCTCCAGCGACAATGGCTGCACGTGATACTGCAGGTTGGCGCGCGCCTGGCCGAGGTCGGACTTGGCGAAGGCACCAAGCTGGCTGGGCGCCATGGACAGCGGCCCGCTGCGCCTGAGCAGGTACTCCAGGCCCATGCCCAGCTTGCCCCAGGGGGTGGCTGCAATGCGGTTGAGCGTCTTCACGCCCTCGACGCGATAGATCAGGCGCAGTTGCAGGTGATCCTGCAGGCTCTCACCGACACCTGGCAGCTCGTGCCTGACGCCGATGCCCAGGCGTTCGAGCAGCGGCCGTGGGCCGATGCCGGAACGCTGCAGCAAGACCGGTGAACCGATGGCGCCGGCACACAGGATGATCTCGCGACGTGCCGCCACCCGCAGCGCCCGCCCCTGGCTGCGCATATGCAGGGCACGGGCGCGACCGCCCTCCAGCTCCAGCCGTTCGGCTTCGGCGCCGGTCAGCACCTGCAGATTGGGGCGCTGGCGAATATCGCGCAGAAAGGCCTTGGAGGCATTCCAGCGCACACCGCGCTTCTGGTTGACCTGAAAGTAGCTGCAGCCTTCGTTATCCCCACCGTTGAAATCATCGACGCTGGCAATACCACTCTGCTCCGCTGCCTCACGGAAGGCCTCGAGAATCTCCCACGACAAACGCTGGCGCTCGACCCGCCATTCGCCGTCGCCACCGTGCCATTCGCTGGTGCCAGCAAAATGATTCTCCGAGCGTTTGAACAGCGGCAACACATCACGCCAGGCCCAACCGGGATTACCCGCCGCAGCCCAGCCATCATAGTCCGCGGCCTGGCCACGCATATAGATCATGCCGTTGATCGACGAGCTGCCGCCAAGCACGCGGCCACGCGGGTACTTTAACGAACGGCCATGCAGACCGGGATCGGCCTCGGTGCTGTAGCACCAGTCGGTACGCGGATTGCCGATGCAGTAGAGGTAGCCGACCGGAATGTGGATCCAGGGGTAGTTGTCACGCCCACCCGCCTCGACCAGCAACACGCTGACGCCAGGGTCGGCAGACAGCCGATTGGCCAACAGACAGCCGGCCGGACCGGCACCGACGATCAGGTAGTCATAGGCATCCAGGAGCGCTTGCGACATGGGCATCCTCGCGTGTCGTTCTTGTCGTTGGTCTTCAGCCTAAAACAAGCCGGGGGCCGGGATGAATGGTCTTTTGGTCTGATGCGCATGCTGAATGCGCGTTCATCGCCTGGCAGCTATGGTGAAGCACCTGCGCTCTGCGCTTTACTTGCACGTAATCCTGCCAGAGCCCACCCGTTATGCCACCAGCGCCAGCCAGCACGCCACACAAGCCCCTTCCCCGCTTATCGCGACAGCGCGGCTGGCTCCGCTGGCTTCCGGGGCTGCAAACGCTCAGGGACTATCGCCTGGCCTGGCTGCCGAAGGACATTGCCGCCGGCCTGGTGCTGACCACCATGCTGGTGCCGGTGGGCATTGCCTATGCCGAGGCTTCCGGCGTGCCCGGCATCTATGGCCTGTACGCGACCATCGTGCCGCTGCTGGCCTACGCCCTGTTCGGCCCCAGCCGTATTCTCGTGCTCGGCCCGGATTCAGCCTTGGCAGCACTGATTCTCGCTGTGGTGCTGCCGCTCTCAGGCGGCGACCCGATGCGCGCGGTGACCCTGGCCAGCATGATGGCCGTGGTGGCCGGCCTCACCTGCCTGATAGCCGGACTGCTGCGCCTGGGGTTCATCACCGAGTTGCTGTCCAAGCCCATCCGCTATGGCTACATGAACGGTATTGCGCTGAGCGTGCTGATCAGCCAGACGCCCAAGTTGTTCGGCTTTAGCATCGACAGCCAGGGTCCGCTCAGCGACCTCCGGGCCATCGCCAGCGCGCTGATCGAGGGCCAGGCCCACCTCTACAGCCTGCTCGTCGGCGCCGGCACACTGGCCTTGATCCTGCTGCTGAGCCGCTTCCGGCAATTGCCCGGCATCCTCATCGCCGTGACCCTGGCAACCCTGGTGGTGGCCCTGTTCGAGCTCGATAGCCAGGGCGTACAGGTGCTCGGCGAACTGCCCCAGGGGCTGCCCAGCTTCACCCTGCCCTGGCTCAGCGGCGTCGATCTGGCCAGCGTGGTGCTGGGCGGTATCGCCGTTGCCCTGGTCGCGTTCGCCGACACCAGCGTGCTGTCGCGTACCTATGCAGCACGTACCGGACGCCCAGTAGACCCCAATCAGGAACTGGTCGCCCTTGGCGCGGCGAACCTGGCCGGTGGTTTGTTTCAGGGTTTTCCCATCAGTAGCAGCGCCTCACGCACGCCGGTCGCTGAAGCTGCAGGCGCGATGACCCAGGTCGCCGGTATCGTCGGCGCCCTGAGCGTCGCCCTGCTGCTGGTGCTGGCCCCGGACCTGATGCAGCACCTGCCCACCAGTGCGCTGGCCGCGGTGGTGATTGCCGCTGTCATCGGCCTGTTCGTGGTCACCGACCTGCGGCGCATCTTCCGCGTGCAGCAATGGGAGTTCTGGCTGTCGATGGCCTGCTTCGCCGGCGTGGTGACCTTCGGCGTGATCCCCGGCATCGGCATTGCCGTGGTGCTGGCGGTGCTCGAATTTCTCTGGGATGGCTGGCGCCCGTACTACACCGTTCTCGGCCAGGTAGAGGGCATCCGCGGTTTCCATGACATCAAGCGACACCCCGATGCGCGGCAGATACCCGGCCTGCTGCTGTTTCGCTGGGACGCGCCGCTGTTCTTCGCCAATGCCGAGCTCTTCCAGCAATGTTTGCTGCAAGCGCTGGAAAAAGCCCCGGCGCCAGTGCGCCGCGTGGTGATCGCCGCCGAACCGGTTACCAGCATCGACGTGACCTCTGCCGACATGCTCGGCGACCTGGAACGGATGCTGGCTGAAGCCGGCATCGAACTGCATTTCGCGGAGGTCAAGGGGCCGCTCAAGGACAAGCTGCGGCGCTTCGGGTTACTGCACGACGATCAGCCAAGGCACCTTCAACCAACGGTTAGCGCGGCCGTCGAAGCCTACCTGAGCGATCATGCTGATGAGGCGATGCCGGGCCATGCCCGGCATGCGGACTGAAATGAGAAGACGACTCAGACACCGGCCGACAGCGAGCGCACCTGGGTTTCCAGCTCGCTCTTCAGCGCCAGTGGCAGCTTCAGTTGACGCGCTAGCTCCTCGAGGTAGGCGCGCTCCATGAAGTGCTCTTCGTCGACCATCAGCACACTGGCCAGGTACATTTCTGCGGCCATTTCCGGCGTGCTGGCAGCACGCGCGACGTCGGCCGGATCCAGCGGCTTGTTCAGCTCGGTGTGCAGCCAGCTCTGCAGTTCGGCGTCCTGCGCCAGCTTGCCCAACTCCTCTTCGATCAACTGACGCTCACGCTCATCGACATGACCATCGGCCTTGGCCGCCGCCACCAGCGCCTTGAGAATGGCGCGGCTGTGCTGCTCGACTTGCGGCGCCGGCAAACGATCCAGGGTTTGCGGCTCGACCGGCTGCGCACCACCCTGCTGGGCTTGCTGCGCCTGCCAGTTGCCATAGGCCTTGTACGCCATCACGCCGAGCGCGGCCAGACCACCATAGGTCAGCGCCTTGCCGCCCATCTTGCGCGCTTTCTTGTTGCCCAGCAGCAAGCCGACCGCACCGGCCGCCAGCGCGCCGCCCCCCGCACCCGAGAGCAGGCTGCCCAGGCCTCCACCAGAGAGCAGGCCACCCAAACCGCCTGCCTGCTGCCCCTGAGGGCTCTTCGCCGCAGGTTTATGCATGGCCTGCTGGCCGGCCTTGAGCAGTTGGTCGAGCAGATTACTGGTGTTCATCACGAACTCTCCTGAAAAGTAGGCACCGGAACATCCGACCCCGGAAAGCACCGGGAAATCCCGTGGCTCTTCAACCGACAGCGGTTGAACGGACGTGAATTTCTAACAGAGTTCGCCCCAACCAGCCGGGCATATTGGTAACGCCGAATTTCATTGCAGCCGCAATCAACGCGGAGCGATATGCGCCACCATCAGTTGCACGGTTTCATTGCCACGAAACTCGTTGAGGTCGAGCTTGTACGCCACTTCGACCCAGCGTAGCGTCGGGTTGGGCCAGACCTCGCGATCGATGTTGAAGGCGATGCCGTCGAGTTGCACGCTGCCGCACTCGGTCTTGAGCACCAGTTTCAGGTGACGCTCACCGACGATGCGCTGATTGACGATCTGGAACACGCCATGAAATAGCGGCTCGGGAAAGTGCTGGCCCCAGGGGCCGGCATTGCGCAGAGCGCGGGCCAGTTCCAGGTGGAACTCGGTGGCATCGAGCTGGCCATCGGAGAGCAGGCGGCCAGTCAAGTCGTCCTCGCACAACTGGCGCCGTACCTCGGCGTCGAAGGCGACGGCGAACGCGCCGAAATTCTCCTGCGGCAGCGACATCCCGGCAGCCATGGCATGCCCGCCGAACTTGCTGATCAGCCCCGGATGACGCGCCGCCACGGCGTCCAGCGCATCGCGGATATGCAGCCCCGGCACCGAACGCGCCGAGCCCTTGAGCATGCCGTCGCCGGCATCGGCGAAGGCGATGGCCGGGCGGTGATAGCGCTCCTTCAGGCGCGAAGCGAGGATGCCGATCACGCCCTGGTGCCAGTCCGGCTCGAACAGGCACAAGCCGAATGGCATGTCGTCCAGTGACAGGTCCTTGAGCTGGGCCAGCGCCTCGCGCTGCATGCCCTGTTCGATGGCCTTGCGGTCCTGGTTGAGCTGGTCGAGTTGCACCGCCATGTCGCGAGCCAGGGCCTCGTCGTCGCAGAGCAGGCATTCGATACCGAGGCTCATGTCGTCCAGGCGCCCGGCCGCATTCAGCCGTGGGCCGAGGATGAAACCGAGATCGGTGGAAGTGATACGGCGATGGTCGCGCCCGGCTACTTCGAGAATCGCCCGCAGGCCCGGCCTTGCCCGGCCGGCACGAATACGCGCCAGGCCCTGGTGCACCAGGATGCGGTTGTTGGCATCCAGCGGCACCACATCGGCGACACTGCCCAGCGCCACCAGGTCGAGCAGCTCGCC
The DNA here is from genome assembly GCF_002197815.1 of Pseudomonas oleovorans subsp. oleovorans. Taxonomy (GTDB): domain Bacteria; phylum Pseudomonadota; class Gammaproteobacteria; order Pseudomonadales; family Pseudomonadaceae; genus Aquipseudomonas; species Aquipseudomonas oleovorans. The sequence continues at coordinate 125,111 of NZ_NIUB01000006.1, read as the reverse complement.
TAGATTCGGCTCCTGCCGACTGGCAAACCAGCCGATCTCGCGCAGCCGCGCGCGCAGCGCCAACAGCACATAGAACATCACGCCGACACCAGCCATGGCCTTGCTCGGAAACTCGCAACCCGGCTGATTGGGGTTGACGATGGCATCGGCCGCCGGCAGCTCCGGCCCAGGCAGGTGGTGGTCGGTGACCAGCACCGTCAGCCCGGCCGCCTTGGCGGCAGCCACGCCGTCGACGCTGGAGATGCCGTTGTCGACGGTCAGCAACAGATCGGGTTGGCGCTCCAGCGCCACGGCAACGATCTCCGGAGTCAGGCCATAGCCGTACTCGAAGCGGTTCGGCACCAGATAATCCACATGCGCCGCGCCAAGCAGACGCAGGCCAAGCACGCCGACCGAGCTGGCGGTGGCGCCGTCGGCGTCGAAGTCGCCGACGATCAGGATACGCTGACGCTGTTCAAGCGCCTGCACCAACAGCTCCACCGCCGCATCGATGCCCTTGAGCTGCTGGTACGGGATCAACCGTGCAAGGCCCTTGTCCAGCTCCTCGGCAGACTGCACGCCGCGGGCGGCGTAGAGACGGGTCAGCAAAGGCGGCAGATTGCCCAGGTCAGGCAGTTGTGCGGGTAAGGGACGGGCTTCGATACGCATCTTGGGTCTTTTTCTTGTAGGGCGGGTGCAACCCGCCACAGTGATCCGGCGGGTTGCACCCGCCCTATGATTTCAACGCTGACCAGCGAGCCACTCAATGGGGATTTCGTGCTGACCACGCTCGTCGGTGACGAACAACTCACCATCGCTGATCATCACGCTCCAATTCAGCGAACGTGGCATGTCCAGCGCCAGGTCGGCCAATGCTTCCTGGCCCAGGGCGACCACGTTGATATTCTTCAGGCTGCGTACGGGATCGAGGCACTTGGTTTGCCACACGCGCAGGTTACCGTAGGCCACCAGGCTGAATTTTTCGGTACGCCGCGAGCACCAGGTAATGCGCTCGCTATCCGGCTGCCCCACTTCGATCCAGTGCAGCACGCGATCATCCAGGCTCTTTTCCCACAGCGCCGGCTCGTCGACATCCGACAGACCGCGGCCGAACGCCAGTTGCTCGTGATAGAACAGCGCATAGGCGATCAACCGCGCGGCCAGGCGCTCTTCGGTTTCGGACGGGTGACGCGCGACGGTGAAACGCAGGTTTTCATAGACGCTGCGATCCATGTCGGTGAGGTTCAGTTCGATCTTGTACGTGGTCGATGGCAGGGCCATGGCGGGCTTCTTGGCTGGTCGGGAAAGTCGCCAAGTCTACCGCGAAACCTCTTCCGCCGCCCGACCGGACACAAGCGCATCGTCAGCCACTTGAGCCGCCCTGATGCCCGGCACGACAGGATGCTCTATCTGCAAGAGCTCAGGCCATAACCCGCCCCACCCTCACACCACCTGCCCCGTCGCGCGCATCGCTACTTCGGCACAGGCCAACCAGGCAATCACACCAGTTACTCACCGAGCCGGCTGCAGTCCATTCAACGATATTGTCGGCGACTCAGCGCGGCATATAACACGCCACAAAACGCACCCGCCAGGTGGTACTCAAAGGAGACATCGGCACGCGGCAACAGACCGAAAAACCAGCCGCCATAAAGGCAAAAAACCAGCACAGCCAGCAACAGGTCGAGCAGGCTGCGTTCGAACCAGGCTCGCGCCAACAGCAATCCCCAGAAGCCAAAAAGCCAGCCACTGGCTCCAACGTGCAGACCAGTGCGTCCGAACAACCAGACCAACACACCGCTACCGACAATGATGAAGGCGCTGGACAAATAGAAGTCTCTACGCGAACGCAACAACACCAGGCTACCGAGCACCAGTAGTCCACTGAGGTTACTCAGCAAATGCGCCCAACTGCCGTGCAGCCAGGGCGCGAGGAGAATGCCAGGCAGCGCCTCGATATGCCGGGGCACCAGCCCCCAGACGTTCAAGGCGCCACCGAGCGAAGCATTGACCAGTTGCACCAGCAGCAGCGCGCCACTGATCAACAGCAGCGGACGCAACTCGACCAGCCAGCCTCGCCTCACGATGCTACGCCGCCTGCCGTCATGCAAAGGATCGAGATGGATACCTCCCATGTAACGCCACAACTACGCCAGCCAATATCGGTATTCGTTTGCATAACCCTTATTCGCGACAGGAGGCTATTGCCCTCTCCGGCAATTCTTGCGTGCCCTGCGCAAGCGCTGCAAGCACCGTTCGATACCGGCAGCGCAGACATGCAGTGGCGATGGTCAACTGGCGCCTTGCCAATATCTCGACTACGAGGGCTTATTAAAGGTAACTGCAGCATCTCCATGACTGCCAGCTTGCCACTGTGACGACATCAGGTGCCGACCAACAGTCGCCACCAGCACGGACTGACTGACGCTCACCTGATCAAGAGGATCGGCCGCATGATTGACGAACTCCCCCCGGCCGTACGCCAACTGCTGCATGCCAATCAACGCCAGGCCGCCATCGACCTGCTCAGCGAAAACCTGGCCAACGACCAGAAGGAAGCCGAGCGCCGCGTCGACCGATACCTGGAAGACAACCCGCCCATACGTATGCGTGGCGCTGCCGTGGTACGCGCCAGCCGCCTCAATGCGCTGATCTGGCTGATTTTGATCATTCTGATGGCGCTAGCCGGCCTGATCTTCGCCCTGTAAACGAAACCGGCGCCACGAGGGCGCCGGTTTTATCGAAGCGACAGCCTCAGAGCGGCTTGCCGCGATTACCATGCGCGGCAACGAACTGCTGCACGGTCTTCAGGTCATTGGCCAGTACGGTGCAGCGCTCCTCGCGCTGGAACAGATCGGCCAGGTGCGCCGGCAGCGCCGGCACGGCGTCGATACCGGCCTTTTCCACCGCCTCGGGGAATTTGACCGGATGCGCGGTACCCAGCACCACCATGGGCGTCGCCAGACTGCGGCGGCACTCACGCGCGGCGCGCACACCGATGGCGGTGTGCGGATCGAGCAGCTCGCCACACTCCCTGTACACCTCAGTGATGGTCTCGCAGGTCTGCTCGTCATTCACCGCCAGCGAATCGAACAGCTTGCGCGCCTCGCTCCAGCGATCTTCCTCGACACTGAAGCCACCACCTTGCTTGAAAGTATCCATCAAGCCGACGATAGCCGCACCATTACGCCCATGCAGGTCGAACAGCAGGCGCTCGAAGTTGGACGAGACCATGATGTCCATCGACGGCGACAAGGTCGCGTGCAGGGTTTCTTTTACATACTGATTGCCGCTCATGAAGCGGTGCAGGATGTCGTTGCGGTTGGTGGCGACGATCAGCTGGCTGACCGGCAGGCCCATGTTGCGCGCCAGGTAACCAGCAAAGATATCGCCGAAGTTGCCGGTCGGCACCGAGAAGGCGATGGATCGCGCCGGCGCGCCGAGCTGCAGCGCAGCGTGGAAGTAGTAGACGATCTGGGCCATGATCCGCGCCCAGTTGATCGAGTTGACCGCCACCAGGCGCGTGCCCTTGAGGAAGCCCTGGTCGGCGAAGCTGGCCTTGACCATCTCCTGGCAGTCATCGAAGTTGCCTTCGATGGCGATGTTGTGGATGTTCTCGCCGAGGATGGTGGTCATCTGCCGGCGCTGCACTTCGGACACGCGGTTGTGCGGGTGCATGATGAAGATGTCGACGTTGTCGCAGGCCTTGCAGCCTTCGATGGCGGCCGAGCCGGTATCGCCACTGGTGGCGCCCATGATCACCACGCGCTCGCCGCGCTTGGCCAGTACGTGGTCGAGCAGGCGGCCGAGCAGTTGCAGGGCAAAGTCCTTGAACGCCAGGGTCGGGCCGTGGAACAGCTCCAGCACCCACTCATTGCCATTGAGCTGCCGCAGCGGCGCCACGGCGTTGTGCTCGAACACACCGTAGGTCTCTTCGAGAATCTTTTTGAAGTCGGCATCAGCGATGGAGCCGGCAACGAACGGGCGCATCACCCGGAAGGCCAGCTCGTGGTACGGCAGGCCGGCCCAGGAAGCGATCTCCTCGACGGTGAAGCGCGGCAGATTCTCCGGCACGTAGAGGCCGCCATCACTGGCTAGGCCAGCCAGCAGCACGTCTTCGAAATTCAGGGCCGGCGCCTGGCCGCGGGTACTGATATAGCGCATGGGATAAACCTTCGTTCGACTGCACCCGCAGGCCTGCGCCTGCGGGTGGACACGGGATTAGTTGAGCTGTTCGACGCGCAGGCGCATGACAGGCGAGGTCACGCCATCCAGCGCTTCCATGGCGGCGATGGCCTCGATGATACGCGCCTCGACCACACGGTGGGTGACCAGGATCATCGGTACCAGGCCGTCCTGCTCCTCGGCTTCCTTCTGCATGATCGACTCGATATTGATGCCGCGCTCGGAGAGAATGCTCGCCACCTGGGCCAGCACGCCAGGATGATCCTTGGCCTGGATGCGCAGGTAGTAGGCGCTCTCGCACTCGGCAATGGGCAGGATCGGGTGATCGGAGAGCGAATCCGGCTGGAAGGCCAGGTGCGGCACGCGGTTGGTCGGATCGGTAGTAAGTGCACGCACCACATCTACCAGATCAGCCACCACTGCCGAAGCGGTCGGCTCCATGCCGGCGCCCGCGCCGTAGTACAGGGTGCTGCCGACGGCATCGCCATTGACCATCACCGCGTTCATCACGCCGTTGACGTTGGCGATCAGGCGATCGGCCGGAATCAGCGTCGGGTGCACGCGCAGCTCGATGCCTGCATCGGTGCGGCGAGCGACACCCAGGTGCTTGATGCGATAGCCCAACGCCTCGGCATAGTTCACGTCGGCTGTGGTCAGCTTGGTAATGCCTTCGGTGTAGGCCTTGTCGAACTGCAACGGGATGCCGAAAGCGATGGATGCGAGAATGGTCAGCTTGTGCGCGGCATCGATGCCTTCGACGTCGAAAGTCGGATCAGCTTCGGCATAACCCAGCGCCTGCGCTTCCTTGAGCACGTCCTCGAAGGCACGACCCTTCTCGCGCATCTCGGTGAGGATGAAGTTGCCGGTGCCGTTGATGATGCCGGCCAGCCAGTTGATGCGGTTGGCCGCAAGCCCCTCGCGGATCGCCTTGATCACCGGAATACCGCCAGCCACAGCCGCTTCGAAAGCGACGATCACGCCCTTCTCGCGCGCCTTGGCGAAGATCTCGTTGCCGTGTACGGCGATCAACGCCTTGTTGGCGGTGACCACATGCTTGCCGTTGTCGATGGCCTTGAGCACCAGCTCCTTGGCCAGGGTGTAACCGCCGATCAGCTCGATGACGATATCGATCTCGGGGTTGTTGACCAGCTCGAACACGTCGCTGGTCATGGCAATGCCGGTGGTGTCGTACTGCGGCTTGGGGGAACGAATGGCGATCTGGGCAATCTCGATGCCGCGACCGGCGCGCCGAGTAATCTCCTCGGCATTGCGCTTGAGTACATTCAACGTACCGCCACCGACGGTGCCCAACCCACAGATGCCCACTTTGACCGGCTTCACACTCAATTCCCCATCAGCACTGCACGAAACGGCCGGAGCATGCTCCGGCCGCAGATAAAGAGCCGCACCTTACGAAGCGGCTGTTTGTTAGTCAATCCACCGCTCACAGAACCTGATCACGAGCTCGCGAGCTAGAGCTATGCAAGGCGCAACGACCAGCGGGAGTAACAGCCGAAGGCTGGCCCGAAGGGCGAGCGCCAGCGAGTCAAACAGGCAAGGAAGCGCAGTTTACGAGGTGTAAATGAGCATTACTCGCTTCGCTCACCCTTTCGGGCCGCACTGAGGTGCGTTAGCCGCAAGCGGCTTTCCGGGCCTGTTTTTAACGCAGCAGAGCCGACGCACAGCAGCTCGTGGACAGGTTCTTAGTTCGACTCCAGCGCAATTTTGGCCAACTGCGGCGCCGGCTGATAGCCCGGAATCATCTTGCCGTTGGCCAGCACGATAGCCGGCGTACCATTGACCCCAATCATCTGGCCGAGCTGGTACTGCTTGGCCACCGGGTTGTCACAGGAGGCATCGGCTACGCTCTGGCGGGTCTTGGCGCGGTTCATCGCCTCCTGCTGATCCTTGGCGCACCAGACATTGACCAGCTCCTTGGCCGCCGGGCTGTTCAGGCCCTGGCGCGGGAAGGCGACATAACGCACTTCGACGCCCAGACGGTTGAGCTCGGGCACTTCACTGTGCAGCTTCTGGCAGTAGCCGCAGTCGGTATCGGTGAACACGGTGATATGGGTCTTCGGCGCCTTCGGCGCGAACACCACCATTTCCTTGGCCGGAATGGCATTGATCTGCTTGGCCACCGCGCGGCTTTCTTCGAGCTCGGTCAGGTTGACGGCCTTACCGTCCTTGACCTGAAACAGATAACCCTGGATCAGGAACTGACCATCGGCACTGGTATAGAGCTGACGGCCGCCCTCCAGCTGCACCTGATAGATACCCGGCAACGGGCTTTCGGCAATCGCCTCGATCGGCAAATTGGCGTCGAGCGACTTGAGCGACTGGCGAATGGCCTGATCAGGATCGGCAGCCAGGGCGGCGCTACTGCCCAGCACAAGTGCCAGAGCCAGGGAAATACGGGTCAGGGACATGAATACTCCTGTCGAACGACGGACCGTTGAAGATCGCAACAGCCTACCACAGATGCAACACCGGACAGCCGACCAGCTAGCAGATGGCGCAGCCAACGGCCCCCCATTCCGCCAGCGCATCAGCCACGCGGGTGGTGTTGCGCATGCAGCTCCTGCAAACGGGCACGTGCGATATGGGTGTAGATCTGCGTGGTGGACAGGTCACTGTGCCCCAGCAACATCTGCACCACCCGCAGATCGGCGCCGTGATTGAGCAGATGCGTGGCGAAGGCGTGGCGCAATGTGTGCGGCGACAACGCCTTGCTGATGCCAGCGACCTGGGCCTGATGCTTGATGCGATGCCAGAAGGTCTGCCGAGTCATCTGCTCGCCACGCAAGCTGGGAAACAGCACATCGCTGGGTTTGCCGCCCAGCAACAGCGGACGCGCCTCGCGTATGTAGCGCTCGATCCAGGCAATAGCCTCTTCACCCAACGGTACAAGACGCTCCTTGCTGCCTTTACCGAACACCCGCAGTACGCCCTGACGCAGATTGACCTGCTCCAGCGTCAGACCGACCAGCTCGCTGACACGCAAACCGCAGGCGTAGAGCACCTCGAGCATGGCGCGATCACGCAGGCCGATGGGGTCATCCAGGTCCGGCGCCTGCAGCAACGCCTCGACATCCGCTTCGGACAGTGACTTGGGCAGTGGCCGGCCGATCTGCGGCAGCTCGACCTGCAAGGTCGGGTCTTCGCTGATCAGTGCTTCACGCAGCAGGAAACGGTAGAAGCCGCGCACACCGGAGAGAAAGCGCGCCGTGGAGCGCGCCTGATAGCCCTGCTCGAGACGCCAGGCCAGGTGATCGAGAATGGCGTCGCGGCCGATATGCTGCAGCGCCAGGCCACGCCCAGCGAGCCAGCCATTGAAGTGCTCCAGATCACTGCGATAGGCGGCCTGAGTATGGGCGGAAAGCCCTTTTTCCAACCATAGGGCTTCGAGGAAGCGCTCGATCAGAGGGTGAGTCAGCGCAGGCATCGATTGACCTTCAATTACAGGGTAGGCAAGTGTTCCACAGCCAACACCCGACGCACCAGCAGACCAGGCCGACGATCAGCGGCCCTTGCCCAAGGCCGGCAAATGGCTAGCTAGCGAATCCCGGCAATACCGGCACTGGCTTCTGCTGATCATCGACGGCGACGAAGCTGAAACTACCGCTGATCGCCCGCTCGCGCCCTTCCTGATACAGCCCCTCGACGAACACCTCAACCTCCACCTTGAGGCTGGTATTGCCGACCTTGATTACCCGCCCAACCAACTCGACGATGGAGCCCGCCGGTATCGCGTGCTTGAAATCGATGCGATCGCTGGAAACGGTGACCAACGGCAGACGGCAGAACCGCGTAGCAGCGATGAACGACACTTCGTCCATCCAGGCCAGCGCGGTGCCGCCGAAGAGGGTGTTGTGATGATTGGTGGTCGGTGGAAACACCGCCTTGGTCACACGGGTTTCCGACAGTGCGATGCGTCGCTGGATCTCTTGCTCTCTCGGGGTCATCTCAATGCCACTCATGATCACTGCAAGCCAGAAACGACAAAAGCAGCCCTTAGGCTGCCTTTGTCAGAGAAGCGTCCGAACTTAGGACAGCTTTTCCTTGATGCGTGCGGCTTTGCCGGACAGATCGCGGAGGTAGTACAGCTTGGCTTTGCGCACGTCACCACGACGCTTGACTGCCAGGCTGTCAACCAGCGGGCTGTAGGTCTGGAAGGTACGCTCAACGCCAACGCCGCTGGAGATCTTGCGCACGGTGAAGGCGCTGTTCAGGCCGCGGTTACGCTTGGCGATAACCACGCCTTCGAAGGCCTGCAGACGCTGACGGTCGCCTTCCTTTACTTTCACTTGTACGACTACGGTGTCGCCAGGGGCGAAAGTCGGTATTTCTTTGTTCATCTGCTCAGCTTCGAGCATCTGGATAATCTTGTTGGTCATGCTGCGCTCCTAAGACAAGCCTCCCGGCCCATCATCGATACGTTAACTATCGTCCCGCTGGCGGATGTATTCCTCCAGCAGCTTCTTCTCTTCTCCAGAAAGCGAGCGGCTATCCAGAAGATCAGCGCGACGTTCCCAGGTCCGACCAAGGGACTGCTGCAAACGCCAGCGCCGGATGTGTTCGTGATTGCCACTAAGCAACACTTCGGGAACACGTTTATCCGCATACACCTCCGGGCGGGTGTAGTGCGGGCAGTCGAGCAGGCCATCCGTAAAGGAGTCCTCCTCGGCCGAATCGGCATGACCCAATGCACCAGGCAAAAGGCGCGTCACCGCGTCGATCAGCACCATGGCCGGCAGCTCACCGCCGGACAGGACGTAGTCGCCAATCGACCATTCCTCATCGACATGCGCCTCAATGAAACGCTCGTCGATGCCTTCATAACGACCAGCGATCAGGATCAGTGCATCCTCCTGCGCCAGCTCGCGGACCGCCGCCTGATTCAGGCTACGGCCCTGCGGCGACAGGTAGATCACCTTCGCCTTCTCTCCCGCGGCTTGCCTGGCACCGGCCAAGGCATCCTCGAGAGGCTTGATTTTCATCACCATTCCCGGACCACCGCCGAAAGGGCGGTCATCCACCGTATGGTGACGATCAGTCGTGTAGTCTCGCGGGTTCCAGCAATTGAGCTTGAGAAGCTCCTGCTTGACCGCTCGACTGGTGATGCCGTACTCGCCGATGGCGGCAAACATTTCCGGGAACAGGGTGATGACTTCTACACGCATGAGCCTTAGAAATCCGCATCCCAGTCGACCCGCATCTCACCAGCTGCCAGGTCAATCGAAAGCACGCACTGCCCCGTGTAGGGCAACAGACGCTCGCGATCATCCAGACTGCCCGCGCAGGGCTTGACCACCATCACATCGTTGGCACCGGTCTCGAACAAGTGGTCGACCACACCGAGCAGCTGCTCTGCCTGATCAATGACCTTCAAGCCCTGTAACTGGTACCAGTAGAACTCACCATCTTCCAGCTCTGGCAACTCGCTACGCGGCACGCAGATCTCGAAACCGGCGTAGGTACGCGCAATTTCGCGATCATCCAGACCTTTCAACCTGGCTACCAGCACCTTGCCCTGAAGGCGGCCGCTGGCCAGTTCCACTTTCTTTACCTCACCGTCACGCCTGAGCGTCCAGTTGCGGTAATCGAGCACGTTATCGATGGGATCGGTAAAGGAGTACACCTTCACTTCACCCTTGACGCCGTGCACCGAAACAATCTTGCCGAGAACGATCAAATCCTCGGCGACGGCCGGCGTCGTACTCATAAAGATGCTTAGGCAGCAGCCTTGGCAGCTTCCTTGAGCAGCTGAGCAACGCGCTCAGACGGCTGCGCGCCCTGGCTCAGCCAGTAGGCAGCACGCTCTTGATTGACGGACAGCTTGACTTCAGCACCCGCGGCGATCGGGTTGAAGAAACCGATACGCTCTACGAAGCGACCGTCGCGCGCATTGCGGCTGTTGGTCACGGTCAGGTGGTAGAAGGGGCGCTTTTTGGAGCCGCCACGAGCGAGACGAATAGTTACCATGAGAACATCGTTCCTGTAGTCGGTGCTAACTTGAGGCACACATCAAAAATGGGCCTAGGCCCGAAAGGCCGCATATTTTAAGGATTATGCGGCGGTTTGCAAATCTCTTTTTCCGGACGACCATCGGCCGGCGTACAGGCCTCAGAATTTCGGCATTCCGCCGCCACCCGGAAGCATGCCGCCCATGCCGCGCATCATCTTGGCCATACCGCCCTTGGCGGTGAATTTCTTCATCATCTTCTGCATCTGCTTGTGCTGCTTGATCAAGCGACCGATGTCCTGCACCTGGGTACCGGAACCCATAGCGATGCGGCGCTTGCGCGAGCCACTGATGATGTCCGGATCGCGGCGCTCGGCCGGCGTCATCGAGTTGATGATCGCCTCCATCTGCTTGAACTGCTTCTCCGCCGCACCTTGAGCATTGCCCATCTGCGACAGATTAACGCCACCGATGGACGGCAGCTTGTCCATCAGACCGCCGAGGCCGCCCATGTTTTTCATCTGCTGCAGCTGATCACGGAAGTCTTCGAGATCGAAGCCCTTGCCCTTCTTCAGCTTCTTGGTGAGTTTCTCGGCCTTCTCGCGATCAAGGGTCTGCTCGGCCTGTTCGATCAGGCTGAGCACATCACCCATGCCGAGGATGCGCGAGGCGATACGATCCGGATGGAAGGGCTCGAGCGCGTCGCTCTTCTCGCCCATACCGATGAACTTGATCGGCTTGCCGGTGATATGACGGACGGACAAGGCAGCGCCACCACGGGCGTCACCGTCGACCTTGGTCAGCACCACACCAGTCAGCGGCAACGCCTCGCCGAACGCCTTGGCGGTGTTGGCGGCGTCCTGGCCGGTCATGGCGTCGACCACGAACAGCGTTTCGACCGGTTTGACGGCTGCGTGCAGCGCCTGGATCTCGGCCATCATCTCGGCATCAATGGCCAGGCGACCGGCGGTATCGAGGATGACCACGTCGATGAACTTCAGCTTGGCTTCGCGGATCGCTGCGTTGGCGATATCCACCGGCTTCTGACTGGCATCGGAGGGGAAGAAAGTCACCCCGAGGTCGCCCGCCAGGGTTTCCAACTGTTTGATTGCCGCCGGACGGTAGACGTCGACCGACACCAGCAGCACAGACTTCTTCTTGCGCTCCTTGAGGAACTTGGCCAGTTTGCCGGCGGTGGTGGTCTTGCCCGCGCCCTGCAGGCCGGCCATCAGCACCACGGCTGGCGGAGTTGCATTGAGCGCCAAGTCTTCGTTGGCAGCGCCCATCAGCTCTTCCAGCTCGGCGCGAACGATCTTCACGAAGGCCTGGCCCGGCGTCAGGCTCTTGGAGACTTCGGTACCAACGGCGCGATCCTTGACCTTGCCGACGAAGTCCTTGACCACCGGCAGAGCCACGTCGGCCTCGAGCAGGGCCATGCGCACTTCGCGCAGCGTATCCTTGATGTTGTCTTCGGTCAGCTTGGCCTTGCCCGTGACATTACGCAGCGTCTGGGACAGGCGATCGGTAAGATTTTCGAACATGCGCGTTCCTTTGATAGGTGCGACCCGGCGCGCCGGGTGTGCGACAGGCGGCGGATTATAGCGAAGTCGCCGAGCTGCCGACACCGCCGGCGGTCTTTCGTGCTGACGCCCTTCTGTGCCACACTCAGCGCCTTTCGGGCTCGCCTTACACGGATTTATGCACCCTCTGTTGCCCAGTCTCGCCGCCGCCCTCCTCTATGCCGGCGCCGCCGCTTACCAAGGCCTGCGTCTGACGCAGCGCAGCATCCCCGACAAACGCCTGCTGGCGTCGCTAGGTGTGCTCGCCTTGTGCCTGCACGGCATCAGCCTGTTCTACCAGCTGTATGACGTACACGGCCTCAACCTGGACTTCTTCAACGCAGCCAGCCTGATTGCCTGGGCGGTTATCGGCCTGATTCTGCTGGCCTGCTTGCGCATCCCGGTGGAAAACCTGCTGCTATTGCTGTTCCCGCTCGGCACACTGACCGTGCTGGCGGCCGAATTCATGCCCAGTGGCACCATCAACCCGATCAACGAGCACCCCGGCATCCTCGCCCACATCCTGTTCTCGATCATGGCTTACGGCATGCTCACCATCGCCGTGTTCCAGTCGATCCTGCTGCTGTTGCAGGACCATCAGCTCAAGCACAAGCACCCGTCCGGGCTGATCCGCAACTTTCCACCCCTGCAAACCATGGAAAGCCTGCTGTTCGGCTTTCTCTTCGCCGGCTGGCTGCTGCTGTCGCTGTCGCTGCTGTCCGGCGCGCTGTACATCGATGATCTGTTCGCTCAGCACCTGGCGCACAAGACCTTCCTGTCCTGCTTCGCCTGGGTGGTTTTCGCTGTGCTGCTGTGGGGGCGCCACCAGCTCGGCTGGCGCGGGCACAAGGCCATTCGCTGGACCCTCGCCGGGTTCTGTCTGCTGATGCTGGCCTATTTCGGCAGCAAGCTGGTACGCGAATTCATCCTGCACATCTGAGGCAGACGTCATGGACGACATACATTCGAGCTACCTGCTCGGCCTGTTGTTTTTCCTCATCCTCTGCTCGGCGTTCTTCTCCAGCTCCGAGACCGGCCTGCTCAGCCTCAACCGCTACCGGCTCAAGCATCTGGCCAAGGAGGGCCACAAGGGCGCCAAGCGCGTCACCCGCCTGCTGGATCGCCCGGATCGCCTGCTCGGCACCATCCTGGTCGGCAACAACGTGGTCAACATCCTCGCCGCTTCCATCGCCACAGTGCTGGCGGTGGACATGTGGGGTGAGGCCGGTATCGCCATCGCCACCGCAGGCCTGACCATCATCGTACTGATCTTCGGCGAGATTACGCCCAAGACCCTGGCCGCGCTACGCCCGGAACTGGTGGCCTTCCCTGCCAGCCGCGTACTGAGCCTGCTGTTACGCCTGCTCTACCCGGTGGTCTGGCTGACCAGCGTGATCAGCAACGGCCTGCTGCGCCTGTTCGGCATCGACCCGACGCAGCGCGTCAGCGACAGTCTGTCCACCGAGGAACTGCGCAGCGTGGTGCGTGAGTCCGGCTCAGAACTGCCGACGAACCGCCAGAGCATGCTGCTGAGCATCCTCGACCTCGAACGGGTGACGGTGGACGACATCATGATCCCGCGCAACGAGGTGGCCGGCATCGACCTGGACGACGACCTGGAGAGCATCGTCGACCAGCTGCGCACCACCCCGCACACGCGCCTGCCGGTGTTTCGTGGCGACATCAATCAGATCGAAGGCGTGGTGCACATGCGCCAGATCGCCCGCCTGCTGAGCCACAACCAGTTGACCAAGGACAGCTTGCTGGCAGCCTGCAACGAGCCCTATTTCATCCCGGAAAACACGCCGCTGGCGACCCAGCTGATCAATTTCCAGAAGCAGAAGCGGCGCATCGGCATCGTCGTCGACGAGTATGGCGAGGTGATCGGCATCGTCACCCTGGAAGATATCCTCGAAGAGATCGTCGGCGACTTCAGCAACCAGGACAGCCTGCGCAGCCCCGACATTCATCCGCAAGAAGACGGCACGCTGGTCATCGACGGCGCCGCCTACATTCGCGAAGTGAACAAGACTCTCGGCTGGCATCTGCCCAGCGATGGTCCCAAGACCCTCAATGGCCTGATCACCGAAGCCCTGGAGACCATCCCTGACAGCAGCGTCTGCCTGAAGATCGGCCCCTATCGCCTGGAGATTCTCCAGGCGGCGGAAAACCGGGTGAAAAGCGTACGCGTGTGGCAGGCGGGGAAAGTCAAACCGAGCCCGACAGCACCGGAGTAAGGCGCTCGGCCAGGCCATCGGCCCAGCATCGATAGCCCAATGCCGAGGGGTGATAACCATCCTCGGCGAGATAGGCCGGCTCGAACGGTATATCCAACTGGCAATGCAATGCGCCCAGACGTTGCGCCAGGCGCTGCAACTCACAATCCAGCAAGCTGGCCCGCCAGCCCATCAACTGCCGCAGCAACCAGGGCAAGGCGCTAAAATGCTGCAACGGCGGCACAGCGCTGAACGCCACGCGACAGCCACGTCCGCCCAGTGCATCGGCCATCGCAGTAAGTGCCTGCTGCCAGCGCCTGCTCGGCGTGAGGTGCGTGGTGTCATTGACGCCAAACACCAGCAGTGCCAGATCGGCCGGTTCCGCCAGGGCCAATGGCAGCAGGCGCTCACAGGCCGCAGAAGCAGTGATGCCATTCTCGCCACAGGCACGCCAGCGTACCGGTCGCCCCAGACGTTCAGCCAGGGCGGCGGCCAGGCAACTTGCCAGGGATTGATCGAAGCGGGTGCCCCCAACGCCTGCCACGGTCGACTCACCGATCAGCAGCAGACGCAAGGGTTCACCCGGCAAGTGCGCAGCAGCGATGCCGCCCGGCTCGCCCTGCGCAATCGGTAGACGCAGCGCCGTGCGCCGGGTATGCAAAGCCAGAGGCAGCGCCAATGGCAGCAGTGGCACAGTCGCCAGCCACCACAGCGCATGCCGGCTCACAGCTGGACGCGAACCGCTTGCGCGCTGCGCAGTGCCTTGGCACGCGCCGCCTCGATGGACTCGTCACGCGCCAGCGCCACGCCCATGCGGCGCTGGCCCTTGACTTCGGGTTTGCCGAACAGGCGCAGCGCCGTGTCTTGCTCGCTCAGCGCGGCGCCGAGGTTGGCGAAGCTGGCCTGCTGCGAATTGCCCTCCACCAGAATCACCGCCGACGCCGACGGGCCCATCTGGCGGATTGCCGGAATTGGCAGACCGAGAATGGCGCGGGCATGCAGGGCGAACTCGGACAATTCCTGGGAAATCAGCGTCACCAGACCGGTGTCGTGCGGGCGCGGCGAAACTTCGCTGAACCACACCTGATCGCCCTTGACGAACAGCTCGACACCGAACAGGCCACGGCCACCGAGTGCCTCGGTCACTGCCAGCGCCACGCGCTCGGATTCGGCCAGCGCCTTCGGGCTCATCGGTTGCGGCTGCCAGGACTCCTGGTAGTCACCGTTCTCCTGGCGATGACCAATCGGGGCGCAGAAACTGGTGCCGCCGACATGACGCACGGTGAGCAGGGTGATTTCGTAGTCGAAGTCGATGAAACCCTCGACGATCACCCGCCCCTTGCCGGCACGGCCGCCTTCCTGGGCGTAGTCCCAGGCGCGCTGCAGGTCGGCGTCGCTCTTGAGCACGCTCTGGCCCTTGCCGGAAGAGCTCATGATCGGCTTGACCACGCAGGGGTAGCCGACGGATTTCACCGCCGCGGCGTAGTCCTCGAAGGTGTCGGAGAAATGGTACGGCGAGGTGGGCAGGCCCAGCTCCTCGGCCGCCAGACGACGAATGCCTTCGCGGTTCATGGTCAGCTGTGCGGCACGTGCGGTCGGCACCACGTTGAAGCCTTCGGTTTCCAGCTCGACCAGCGTGGCCGTGGCGATCGCCTCGATCTCGGGCACGATGTAGTGCGGCTGCTCCTTCTCGATCACTGCACGCAACGCGGCACCGTCGAGCATGTCGATGACGTGGCTACGATGTGCCACCTGCATGGCCGGCGCATTGGCGTAACGGTCGACACCGATGACTTCGCAGCCCAGGCGCTGCAGCTCGATCACCACTTCCTTGCCGAGCTCGCCGCAGCCACACAGCAGCACACGGGTCGCGGAAGGCGACAGAGGGGTTCCAATACGGGGCATGAGTGTTCCTCGAACAGTGAATCAGGAAGAAGTCATTAGCAGACCCGAAGCGCGGGCGCGCTCCAGGCAAAGTTGCAGCACCTCGCGGCGCTCGGCATTGTCCATGCGGCCCCAACGGGTGATCTCGGCGACGGTGCGCTGACAGCCAATGCAAACATCCTGTTCGTCCAGCGCGCAGACATGCACACAGGGCGAACGCACCGGCTTTTCTACATCACTCGTCGTCATCAGGCACCAGCTCACGGGAATAGCGCTGCGCATTATGAACGTAATGCGCGGCGCTGGCCTCCAGCATCTTCTTCTGCGGCTCGGTCAGCTCGCGCACCACCTTGCCCGGGCTGCCCATGACCAGGCTGCCATCAGGAATCACCTTGCCTTCGGGAATCAGGCTGTTGGCGCCGATGATGCAGTACTTGCCAATCTTGGCGCCATTGAGGATCACCGCGTTGATGCCGATCAGGCTGTAATCGTCGACGGTGCAGCCATGCATCATCACGTTATGGCCAACGGTAACGCCCTTACCCAGAGTCAGCGGAAAGCCCATGTCGGTATGCATCACGCTGCCGTCCTGCACGTTGCTGTTCTCGCCGACATGGATCAGCTCGTTGTCGCCGCGCAGCACGGCACCAAACCAGACGCTGGCACCAGCCTCCAGGCGAACCTTGCCGATCAGGTCGGCGCTTGGTGCGACCCAGCTCTCGGGATGGGCGTCGACACGGGAGCTTCCCAGGCGGTATTTCATGCTTGTCAGTCCTCGGCGCTATCAGCGCAGGTGTATGAAGTGTTCGGGGGGCTGGTGCAGAGCGATCTGCGCATCGTCGAAGATCAGGTTGACCAACTCCACCACCATGATCGCGGTCAGGCCCCAGATGCGGTACTCGCCATAGGTGTAGGACGGCACGTACCAGCTCTGCCCTAAGTAGTCGATACGGTGGGTGACTTCGCGCGGGTCGCTGCGGAAGAACTCCAGCGGCACCGAGAATACCGAGGCGATCTCAGCGTCGTTGGGCTTGTACTCGACGTAATCCGGCACCAGCCCGACGTAGGGCGTGACCTGAATGCCGTGGCGCGACACCAGGCTGCTGAGCGGCCCAACCATCTCGACCAAACCAGGTGGCAGGCCAATTTCCTCCTCGGCCTCGCGCAGTGCGGTGTCCACCAGATCGCGGTCTTCCGGGTCACGCCGGCCACCGGGAAAGGCAACCTCGCCACTGTGGGTCGACAAACCGCTGGCGCGCAGGGTCAGCACCAGCTCAGGTTCGTCACTGCGGGTAATCGGGACCAGCACCGCCGCTTCGGGGAAGCTGCGCTCGGTCTCCAGAGGGCGCGGACTGTAACCGCGCACACGATGGAGCAACTCGTCCAGCATGGGCATACTCGGAGTCTTGTTTTGCCAGGCATCATGGCATGAAAGCACGCGGCCGCCCAACCCCGACGACAGGACAGGCCGGCCGCAATAGCGGGCTTGCCGGCCACCTCTCAGCCGGCCAAGATAACGCCAGAAAAAGAGGAACGGGCATGAAATTCTGCAGCCAGTGCGGCAACCCGGTCACCCGCATGATCCCCGCGGGCGACAATCGCATGCGCCATGTCTGCGGCCACTGCGCCACCGTGCATTACGAAAATCCGCGTATCGTTGCCGGCTGCCTGCCTGTGTGGGGCGACCAGGTGCTGCTGTGCCGCCGCGCCATCGAGCCGCGCCGCGGCTACTGGACGTTGCCGGCCGGCTTCATGGAAAACGGCGAAACAACCGAACAGGCCGCCGCCCGTGAGACCCTCGAAGAAGCCTGCGCCCGCGTACGCGACCTGAGCCTCTATACCTTCTTCGATCTGCCGCACATCAGCCAGGTGTACATGCTGTTTCGCGCCGAACTGGTCGACCTGGATTTTGCCGTCGGCGAGGAAAGCCTGGAGGTGCGATTGTTTGCAGAGAGCGAAATCCCTTGGTCAGAGCTGGCTTTCCCGACCATAGGCCGTACCTTAGAATGCTTCTTCGCCGACCGTCGGCAGAATCTCTTTCCGCTACGCAATGAGCCACTCGAAGCGCTGCGTGCCCACTACACACCCCGTTGACCCTTGCGGACGTTCCCGATGCGCTGGTTGTTGCCCCTGCTTTGCCTGACCCTCAGCTTCAACGTCCTGGCCAGCACCACGCCAGCAACCAGCAGCCGCACCGTGGACAAGGTGCTGGTGCTCAAATCCGAGCGCAAACTGCACCTGCAGCAGCGCGGCGAGACCATCAAGTCGTACCGTATTTCCCTGGGCAAACAGCCCAATGGCGCCAAGCAACGCGAAGGCGACCTGCGCACACCGGAAGGCTTCTACTGGATCGATTGGCGCAAGCCGAGCGATAAGTACCAAATGTCGCTGCATATCTCCTACCCCAACGCACGCGATCTGGCTCGCGCCAAGGAAGCCGGGGTGCCGCCGGGCAGCATGATCATGATTCACGGCACGCCACTGGATGAGGAATATCCGGAGTGGTTCTTCCACACCCTGGACTGGACCGAGGGCTGCATCGCCATGAAGAACGACGACATGCGCGAGGTATGGAGCCTGGTCAAGGATGGGACGCTGATCGAAATCAGGCCCTGAGCCAGACACTGAATCGCCCGTTGAACCTGTAGGAGCGGCGCCCCGCCGCGAACCCGTGCCGCGCTGAGGCGAAAAGCTTCGCCCCGAGGCGGGGCTCCTACGAAGGGCTGCGTTGCAGGCCTTAGCTGAGGTGATTCAGAACTGCAGATCGGACAAGCGCCAGACATCGAAGGCCGGTGTTTCGTAAGGATGACTCTTCTTCAGTGCCTTGACGGCATCGTGGATCAACTCGTCGGCAACGACCATTTCCACCTTCCACTCGGCAACCTGCTCGACGCTGCCAACCTGACCGATAAACGGCTGGCTACCTTCCAGAGCGCGGAACTGACCTTGGCCCAACACCTGCCAGCAGCAGTTGTCGTACCGCCCGATGCGCCCGCCGCCGGCTGCGAACACCGCCTTTTTCACCGGCTCCAGATAGGCTTCCGGCACGTAAAAACACAGTTTGTACATCAAGTTCTCCGCAGATGGGCAACCGAACAACAGACAAGCCATGACGCCAATATGATGTCATTGCGCCATGAAGTTGTCTTGAGATCGCCCGCACAAATCCATACGCAGCATTAAAACGATTCGTTGCTTTCGACTCAGGCAAAGGGCGTGGCGTTCTCAGCGACCGCTGAAAAAGCGCCGCCATTTGTCGGCCAGACCGGTGGCCGGCGGGCTGTGACTGCCATCGCAGTAGGGCAGGTTTGCGGATCGGCTACAGCGGCATAGCAGCAGACGCTGCTCGCGCTCGGGCTGCAGGATCAGGGATTGGGCGCAATCGGGTGGGCAGTCAGGCATCTCGGGCGAATGCCCACAGCGGCATAGATGATGAGTTTCGCCAGGCCTGACTAGGCGAACTTCGGGGAAGATGGGGAGAGGATCATCGGCCATGGCTGGGCCTGTGTGGTTCGGATGGAATCCGAGCAGAGGGTTTGGCAACGGCTTCCCGGATTGCATCCGGGTTACGCGCTCCACGATCGGCTCCCTCTCCCATTTATTGGGGGCACGCCTAGTGGAGAGGGCTGGGGAGAGGGTTCGGCGTTCGCTATACACCGGTGCCAGCTCAAGCTGGATCGGAGCGCGGCCGCTTTTGCCCTCTCCCGCCCTTCGGGCACCCTCTCCCGCAAGCGGGAGAGGGTTAGCAGAGGGCCGCTACGCGACCGCTTTTAGTCCACCCACACTCGGGCGTTGCGGAACATGCGCATCCAGCCGCCGTCTTCCTGCCACTCGTCCGGGCGCCAGGAGTTCTGTACGGCGCGAAATACCCGCTCCGGGTGCGGCATCATGATGGTCACGCGGCCGTCGCGGCTGGTCAGGCCGGTAATGCCACGCGGCGAACCGTTGGGGTTGGCCGGGTAGGCTTCAGTGACCTTGCCGTGGTTATCGACGTAGCGCAGGGCCACGGTGCCGGACAGATCCGCCTCCAGCAGCGCCTCCTCGCTCTCGAACTCGGCATGACCCTCGCCGTGAGCGATGGCGATCGGCATGCGCGAACCTGCCATGCCCTGCAGGAAGATCGACGCCGACTCCTGAATCTGCACCATGGCCACGCGCGCTTCGAACTGCTCGGAGCGGTTGCGCACGAAGTGCGGCCAGAACTCGGTACCCGGGATCAGTTCGTGCAGATTGCTCATCATTTGGCAGCCGTTGCATACACCAAGGGTGAAGCTGTCACGACGCTCGAAGAAACCCTGGAAGGCATCGCGGGCGCGAGCGTTGAACAGCACCGACTTGGCCCAGCCTTCACCGGCGCCGAGCACGTCGCCGTAGGAGAAACCGCCGCATGCCACCAGACCTTTGAACTCTTCAAGGCTGACGCGGCCGGCGAGGATATCGCTCATGTGCACGTCGATGGCGGAGAAGCCGGCGCGGTCGAACGCGGCGGCCATTTCCACCTGGCCATTGACGCCCTGCTCGCGCAGGATCGCCACTTGCGGACGCACGCCCTTCTTGATGTAGGGCGCAGCAATGTCCTGATTGACGTCGAAGCCGAGCTTGACCGAAAGGCCGGGGTTGTCTTCTTCCAGTAGCAGGTCGAATTCCTGATCGGCCCCCTGGGCGTTGTCGCGCAGACGCTGGATGCGATAGCTGGTCTCGGCCCACTGACGCTGCAGCAGACGACGATCACCAGCGAACACCGGCTCGCCATTGAAGCTGATGCTGACCTCGCCGTTGTTCACGGCCTGACCGATCACGGCCACGCAGTCGTCCAGACCGGCAGCGCTGAACTGCGCCAGCACTTCTGGCGTGGCGTCCTGGCGTACCTGGATCACCGCACCCAGCTCTTCGTTGAACAGCACGGCTGGAAGCTCGGAGCTGTCATCAGCCAGCGCGTCGAGGTTCAGCGACAGACCGCAATGACCAGCGAAGGCCATTTCCAGCACGGTGGTCAGCAGACCGCCGTCGGAACGGTCGTGGTAAGCCAGCAGGTGGCCGTCGGCATTCAGGCCCTGGATCACGGCGAAGAAGGCCTTGAGGTCTTCGGCGTCGTCGAGGTCCGGCACCTGCTGGCCGATCTGCGCATAGACCTGCGCCAGGATCGAGGCGCCCATACGGTTCTGGCCGCGGCCGAGGTCGATCAGGATCAGGTCGGTCTCGCCCTTGTCCATGCGCAGTTGCGGGGTCAGGGTCTGCCGGATGTCCTGCACCGGAGCGAAGCCGGTGATCACCAGCGACAACGGCGCGGTCACGCTCTTGTCGACGCCCTCTTCCTGCCAGCGGGTTTTCATGGACATGGAGTCCTTGCCCACCGGAATGGTAATGCCCAGCGCCGGGCACAGCTCCATGCCGACAGCCTTGACGGTGTCATACAGGCGGGCGTCTTCGCCCGGGTGGCCGGCAGCCGCCATCCAGTTGGCCGACAGTTTGATGTCGGAGATTTTCTCGATGCGTGCAGCGGCCAGGTTGGTAATGGTCTCACCCACCGCCATGCGGCCGGAGGCCGGTGCGTCGAGCAGCGCCAGCGGCGTGCGCTCGCCCATGGCCATGGCTTCGCCGGTGTAGACGTCAAAGCTGGTGGCGGTCACGGCGCAATCGGCCACCGGCACCTGCCACGGGCCGACCATCTGATCGCGAGCAACCAGACCGGTGATGGTGCGGTCGCCGATGGTGATCAGGAAGCTCTTGCTGGCCACGGCCGGGTGATGCAGCACACGACCCAGGGCTTCTTCGATATCGACGCTGGCGGCGCTGAAATCATCGCCCTGCTCCGCCTCGCGAGCCACGCTGCGGTGCATGCGCGGCGGCTTGCCCAGCAGCACTTCCAGCGGCATGTCCACCGGGGTGTTGCTGAAGTGGCTGTCGGTCACGGTCAGGTGCGGCTCTGCAGTGGCCTCGCCGACCACGGCGAACGGGCAACGCTCGCGTTCGCAGATGGACTGGAAACGCTCGAAGTCGGCCGCATCGACGGACAGCACGTAACGCTCCTGCGACTCGTTGCACCAGATCTCGTGCGGGGCCATGCCCGGCTCGTCATTGGGCACGTTACGCAGTTCGAAACGGCCACCGCGACCACCGTCGTTGATCAGCTCCGGCAGGGCGTTGGAGATACCGCCGGCGCCGACGTCATGGATGAACTTGATCGGATTGGCCTCGCCCAACTGCCAGCAGCGGTCGATGACCTCCTGGCAACGGCGTTCCATTTCCGGGTTCTCGCGCTGCACCGAGGCAAAATCCAGATCGGCCGAGCTGGCACCGGTGGCCATCGACGAAGCAGCGCCGCCGCCCAGGCCGATGAGCATGGCCGGGCCACCGAGCACGATCAGTTTGGCACCGACGGAAATCTCGCCCTTCTGTACGTGGTTTTCGCGGATGTTGCCGAGACCGCCGGCGAGCATGATCGGCTTGTGGTAGCCACGCACTTCCTCACCGCGGGGGCTGCTGACAGCCTGCTCGAAGGTACGGAAGTAGCCATTAAGTGCCGGGCGACCGAACTCGTTGTTGAACGCAGCGCCACCCAGCGGGCCTTCGATCATGATGTCCAGCGCGCTGACGATGCGCTCGGGCTTGCCGTAGGGCTTTTCCCAGGGCTGGAGGAAATCGGGGATATTCAGGTTGGAGACCGAGAAACCGGTCAGGCCGGCCTTCGGCTTGGCACCACGGCCGGTCGCGCCTTCGTCACGAATCTCACCACCGGAGCCGGTGGCCGCGCCAGGGAACGGGGCGATGGCGGTCGGGTGGTTGTGCGTCTCGACCTTCATCAGAATGTGTACCGGCTCCTGCACCGCGCCGTACTGGCGAGTTTCCGGGTTGGGGAAGAAACGCCCGGCGGTGTGGCCTTTGATCACCGAGGCGTTGTCCTTGTAGGCGGACAGCACACCTTCGTTGTGCATCTGGTAGGTGTTCTTGATCATGCCGAACAGCGACTTGTCCTGGCTCTCGCCGTCGATGTCCCAGCTGGCATTGAAGATCTTGTGGCGGCAGTGCTCGGAGTTGGCCTGGGCAAACATCATCAGTTCGATGTCGTGCGGATTGCGCCCCAGGTCATTGAAGCTCTTCACCAGGTAGTCGATTTCGTCCTCGGCCAGGGCCAGGCCCAGATCCAGGTTGGCCTGCTCCAGCGCGGCGCGGCCACCGCCGAGGACGTCCACGGCGGTCAGCGGCTTGGGCTCGGCATGACTGAACAGCGCGGCGGCGTCCTCGAGGGCATTCAGAACAAGCTGGGTCATGCAGTCGTGCAGCAGGCTGGCGACGGCAGTGCTGTCGGCTTCGCTTAGTTCGCCGCTGACGTAATAGGCGATACCACGTTCCAGGCGCTGAACCTTGGCCAGGCCGCAGTTGCGGGCAATGTCGCTGGCCTTGCTCGACCAGGGCGAAATGGTGCCGAAACGCGGAATGGTCAGGAACAGCTTGCCGCTGGGCTCCTGCACCGGCACGTTCGGGCCGTACTTGAGCAGGCGGGCCAGCACTTGCTCCTCATCGGCGTCGAGTACGCCGGTGACATCGGCAAAATGCGCGAACTCGGCGTACAGCCCGGTCACGGCCGGCACCTTGCTGGTCAGTTGCTCGAGCAATTTGCCATGGCGGAAAGCGGAAAGGGCGGGAGCGCCGCGCAGAATCAACATCGTCGGGACAGCCTCTGGGCAAGAGTGTGTACTTGGAGGCCGTGCATTCTAGCCTAAAGCCGCGCTCGCAGCACCCGTACCGGATGCTTTCGAGACGGGCGAGCGCTAGCAGAGAAGCGCTGCGCTGTCGAGATATGGCGCCGCCTGCGCTTTGCGTATACTGCGCCGATGTTTGCACGACCTGCGACACGCATGCGTTGCGCCACAGGGCTGTTGGCGATTGGCACCCTCCTGATGCTTGCTGGCTGTGGCGAAGACCCCAAGCCCAGCGTACTCGAGCAGGTAAAGGCGGAGGGTGAGCTGCGCGTGGTTACTCGCAACAGTCCCTCCACCTACTTCCAGAACCGTAACGGCGCCACCGGTTTCGAATACGAACTGGCCAAACGCTTCGCCACCGATCTGGGCCTGGAACTGAAGATCGAAACTGCCGACAACCTCGACAGCCTGTTTTCCAGCCTGGCTCGCAGCGACGGCCCGGTCATGGCTGCCGCCGGCCTCGTCGACACACCCCAGCGCCTGCGCCAGGCGCGCTTCTCGATTCCGTACCTGGAAGTGACTCCGCAGATCATCTATCGCCAGGGCGAAAGCCGCCCGACCAAGCCTGAAGATCTGATTGGCAAACGCATTCTGGTGCTCGCCGGCAGCAGCCATGCCGAACAGCTGGAAGCGCTCAAGCTGGAGCAGCCGCAGCTGGCGTTCGAGGTGTCTGACGCGGTGGAAGTGGTCGACCTGCTGCGCATGGTCGACGAAGGGCAGATCGACCTGACCCTGGTCGACTCCAACGAGCTGGCGATGAACCAGGTGTATTTCCCCAACGTGCGCGTAGCCTTCGACCTGGGCGATACCAACAGCATGCGCTGGGCCGTGGCCGCTGGCGAAGATGACAGCCTGTTGCAGGAAATCAACTCCTTTCTTGAGCGCGCCGAAGCCAATGGCACCCTGCAGCGCCTGAAGGAGCGCTACTACGGCCATGTCGACGTGCTTGGCTATGTCGGCGCCTACACCTTTGCCCAGCACCTGCAACAGCGCTTGCCGCGCTACGAGAAGATGTTCCGCCAGGCCGGTCAGGCCAATCAGGTGGACTGGCGCCTGCTGGCTGCCATGGGCTATCAGGAGTCGCTGTGGCAACCCAATGCCACCTCCAAGACCGGCGTGCGTGGCCTGATGATGCTCACTCAACGCACCGCCCAGTCGGTCGGTGTCTCCAATCGCCTCGACCCCAAGCAGAGCATCGACGGCGGTGCCCGCTACTTCGTGCAGATTCATCAGCAACTGCCTGAAGGCATTCAGGAGCCGGATCGCACCTGGTTCGCCCTGGCCGCCTACAACGTTGGCGGTGGTCACCTGGAAGACGCACGCAAGCTGACCGAGGCCGAAGGCCTGGACCCGAACAAATGGGCCGACGTGCAGAAGATCCTGCCGCGCCTGGCGCAAAAGCAGTGGTACAGCAAGACCCGTTACGGTTATGCGCGTGGCGGTGAGCCGGTGCATTTCGTGCGCAACATCCGCCGCTACTACGACATCCTGACCTGGGTGACCCAGCCGCAACTGGAAGGCACGCAAGTGGCTGAAAGCGGCGCTCACCTGCCCGGCATCGACAAGCGTAAACCCGAAGAAGAACAAACCCCGCCCTTGTAGGGTGCGCCACTCGCACCAAGTGGCAAGACGCAATCCTGAAAGAGGTTCGACAGCAGCCCGCATTCGCCCCGGATTGCATCCGGGCTACATCACTCAGGCGCGCCGAGCCTTGAAGAACGCTTTCAACAGCGCCCCGCTCTCTTCGGCCAGCAAGCCCCCTTCCACCTGCACGCGGTGGTTGAGAAAAGCCTGATCGAAGAACTGCCCCTGACTGATCGCCACCCCCGCACGCGGCTCGCTGGCGGCGAACACCACGCGGGCGACCCGCGCATGCACGATCAAACCTGCACACATGCTGCAGGGTTCCAGGGTGACGTACAGGGTGCTGCCGGGCAGTCGATAGTTCTGCACGCTTTGCGCCGCCGCACGGATCGCCACCATCTCGGCATGGGCGCTGGGGTCATGACGCAGAATCGGGCAGTTGAACCCCTGCCCCACCACCTCACCGTCCTGCACCAGCACGGCACCGACCGGCACCTCGCCCTGCTCAGCCCCCAGATGCGCCTGCGCCAGCGCCAGGCGCATGAAGTGCTCGTCACGCGAGCGGTCGATGATCTGCGGTCGTTTCATTGCAACAATCCATAGGGTGCCGGCGAAAAACGGCGCCTACCCTACACCACTTCGATGGCCGCCATCAGCCCCGTTTCCATATGGTCGATGACGTGGCAGTGGAACATCCACACACCGGGATTATCGGCGACGAAGGCGATGCGCGCCGTCTCATTCTTGCCCAACAGGTAGGTGTCGGTGAAGTAGGGAATGATTTTGCGTCGGTCCGAGCTCAGCACCTTGAAAGTCATGCCGTGCAGGTGAATCGGGTGCTGGTACTGCGCCATGTTGCGGAGCACGAAGATGTAGTGGCCATCCTTCTTCAGCGTGGCAATCGGGCGCTCGGCACAGGTTTTGTCATTGATATCCCAGGCCTGGCCATTGATCTGCCAATACTTGTAACTGCCGCCACGCTCGACGTTACCGGACAGCATCGCCGCCCACTCGAAGTTGAAACGCAGCGTTTCGGCGCGCGCCAGATCCGGCTCGGCAATCGGGTTGGCCGGCAGGGGCGGCGGCCAGCTTCCCGCCGTTTCGCCAGTGGCTACACCCTTGAGCGTCGCCAGACGCAGCGGCCCATTGCGCAGCGACAAGGCTTCACCGACTGCCGGTACCCTCAGCGCCAGATCGACGCGCATGCCCGGCCCCAGCCAGTATTCCTTGCCCAAGGGGCGCGGCTGCACCGGATTACCGTCCAGCGCATAGATGCGCGCCTCTCCACCCGGCAAATTGAGCCGATAGGTCACGGTGTTGTCGACATTGATCAGACGCAGACGCACCACCTGCCCTGCCGGCAAGTCGAGAGTCGGGTTGGGTTCACCGTTGATGGTAGTCAAGCGCCCACGCGTACCCTCACGCGCCGCCTGACGCGGTACCAGAAACTCGGTGAAGGCGCCCTGCTCGTCGATGTGCCAAGTCTTAAGACTCAACGTGCGCTCATGGCCAAAGCCGCTCGGCTCACGCTCCTCGACAATCAACGGCCCGACCAGGCCGCGCCCCAACTGCTCGGCACTGGTGGTATGCGGGTGATACCAGAAGCTGCCGGCATCGTGGCAGATGAAGTCATAGTCAAAATACTCGCCCGGCAACACTGGCGCCTGGGAAACGTAAGGCACACCGTCCATTTCCAGCGGCAGACGAATGCCATGCCAGTGAATGGTGCTCTGCACATCCAGTTTATTGATGAAGCGCACCCGCAGACGCTCGCCCTGACGACAGCGCAATTCGACACCCGGCGCCTGCCCGCCATAAGCCCAGGCCGGCGTCACCTGCCCCGGCACCAGCTCCAGATCAAGCGGCGCGGCGATCAGCTCATAGTCGTGAGTCGCCACATTTTCCGGGCGCCCCAGCCAGTAACGCACGCCACCGGCGCCCAGGCCGGCAACACCGAGGCCAGCCAGGCCGGCGAGCACTTGTCTGCGGGTAAACGACATTTTCATCCTCGGCAATCTGTAGCCATACTCATTTGCGGTATCTTCTCATTTTCATCACTTGAAAAACGAGTCCGCAAACAGAGACGGGTTGCCGCAGCACCGATCTGCAGGCATGAAAAAACCGGCCTAAGCCGGTTTCTTCATACAGCGCCGGGGATCACTCCCACTCGATCATCAACAAGCCGCCCGAGCCCGCTTGGCTTAGGGGATTCGTTGTGATTGCAATGGAGCCCTACCGTCACTTCTACCGTCAATCGCGCAGAGCTTTTGCTGACGCGGGAGATAGATCGATTTGCGGGGCGACGGCTCTGGCGGCACCATCATCAATCAGCCCTCATATTATCCGTACCCTGCCCTCGAGACGAGTTCGAACATGCCGCCGCCGAATCAGAGGCCGAGGAGTTACCCGTCTCCAATCTCAGCTACGCCAGAGTAGGTTGCCATCCTGAAACCCTCGGGCTAGAGTGCGCCCGTCGTGGTCAATCCCACGGCCGGGTGTGGTAGCCCGATTCACACGAAGGCGCGGTTGCGTCATAAACGAGAGTAGGCCCTTCTCAGGATCTGCTGTTTTCTCGTGCATTTATGGCGGGCCGTGTGAGGCAGGCTTTTGCCTGGCCGGCCTTCCTTCGTGGGTCGGTCTACCACCCTTGCACGGTCCGCCTCCATTCGTGTGGTAGCGAATGGCTGCGGCTCCTTAATCTCACGAAGGAGCATAAGGAAAATGCGCTACCCCCTTTTTACCCGAGAGCTCCGCCTTGGGCTTCTATTACTGCTGCACACCTCTGACCTGGAGGTGTGCCATGGCTGAGTTCGAATCCTGCATTGTACCTTTTCCGCTGCAGCGAAGCCCGCTGCATGAATCCGAAGGCTCTCATCTACCCGCTGAAGCTGCAGCTGAACTGCGTGGCGTCATGCTCGGCAATCTGCTGGATCAACTGGCTGAACCTGATGGGCTGCAGCCGGCAGACCTGCGCATACGGATCGCTGCTTACTCAGCTCTGGATCTGCTCGACGAAATGGTCGTGCTCTATCGTCGAGCCCTATCCGAGGCGCGAGGAGGTGCGAGATGAGCAAAGGCGTAATGACCTGCCTGCCTCCCCATGATGGCCACCCAGGTGTCGAGATCATCTGGGCTGCTGACTGCAGAGAGGCATTCAACCAAGGCGTGAAGCTGGCCCAAACCTGGCTCGACAACGCCCGCAGCGGCTGGCTCTGGGCGGTCATGATCGCCGAGCGCGACTTACTGCCATGCGCGATAGAACGGAGAGCCTTCGAAGTAGGCTTCCTCAGCCGCATCCACCAGCGCATATGCTCACCCAAGTGCTGCGGCCAGTCGGCTAAACCCCTTTCCTTGGAGCTGTGAAGCGGATGTTCGCGAGCCGGCCTTACCGGCTCGCGCTAACCGTCACATGTCGTCAAATTTTTGGGACGCCCCGATAACGCGGGCGCCCTAGAACAGGCCGAGAACGGCCAACAGCGGTCATACCGCGGCTACGAAAGCGAGGACACTTCACTCCGCTGTCTCATAGGGTAACGACGGCGGTGCTAGAGTTATCGGCGAGGTATTGGCTGATGCATTCGAATTTCCGATACTGCCAAACGGCCAGCATAGCTTTAGGGGAGTCGAGGCGATGGCAAGGAAGCGTAGGCGCAGCAGCAAGTCCGGTGTATCTGGAGTGATGGTTCTGGGCGCCATAGTGATCGGGCTGCTTGCTTCCGTTCCCAAGGGGGTGTGGGTTGTCTTGGGTGGAGTAGCCATTATTGGTATGGGTGGTTGGCTGATCATCAAGGCTTTCAGCAAACCACCAGCCGTATCTTCGCCACCGGCTAAGCAGCCGTTCCGTCGAGAGGTCGCTCGTTCAAGCTCCTCTGATGCCCCCACGAGCATGGGGCTGACGTTCTCTTTGGACGAGGTTTTTCCCCCAGGTGAGCCGTCTGTATCGGCTCAAGTCCCGGCCTCGCCCCAGCAGGTTTCGGCAAAGCGGGACAGCTCAGGTTTCTTTACCGTGACACTTGAGGCCGCCGAGTGGCCTTCCCACCGAATTCCGAGTGCGCCGGCGGACCTGGCTAGTGCCAAGGTGCGCTGGCTTTCCGCTGGCGAACCCATTGAGGTTGCTGGCGAGAAGATTTCTGGCGGCCTGATCTATGTCGGTGAGGATCGAAACAGCCGCTATGGATCTTCGGAACCCTCGCTGATCAACCCGAAGCTGAAGGTTGCACGGGGCATTGTTGATATCGCTGAGCGTCTCACTTCTTACTGGCCCAGTTACGACAACATCACCCCTGAAGCTCGGCGCGCATATCTGCAATGGCTATCCAGTGGTCGGAAGGCTCCGCATGCCAACATCGGCTACGTATTCCTGTTCTTCTATGGCCTGGAGCGCAGGGCATTCGTCGATGCGAAGAAGGATCAGGCTGCAGCCGCCGAGATACCTAGCATCATTGCCGAGGTCGAAAGGTTGCTCTCGATCTACGACGAGAATCATTCGTTCAATACCTACGCCAGTCGCTTCGTAGACTTCCTCCGTCAAGGTCAAGTGCTTGCCCGCCGCTATCAAAAGGCGCCGCCGGCACCGTTGTCTTACGGCTATGAAATGCCCATAGAGCTACGTATTGGCCTGGGACAGTTGGCTGCTGACAAGCAACCAATGCCGGCAGACTGGGCGTTGGCCTGGGTGCTGTCTGATCACAACATCGGGAAGCGGACACCTGTAACCCGCTGTAAAGAAGCGTTCGCCCAGTTGTTCCGTATGTGCTACGAGGAACGCTATGGCGCTGGTATGGTGCTCCCTCAGAACAAGACCCGTCTGAGACTTCAATACAACACCGCTTCTGCGGGTCTACCACCCCAAGAGCTGGATGGCCTATCCGGTATTCCTGATGTCACTGCGACCAGCGCAGCTCGGAAAAAGCTGCAGCAGTTGGTTGACGAATGCACGGTGCAGTTGGAGCCCTACAGTCGTTATCTCGGCCGCAACCCCAGCACTCCTGATGCACTAGAAGGACTGTTACAGCTGCCCGTAAACCTGTGGCCGCCAACTGCTCGAACAGCGCTCGACGAGCTGAAACAACGCATCGGCGACGGCATGGTGGTCATGAGCTTCGGTGAGCTGGCAGGGCGGCTGCAGAGTGCAGGTAGCCTGTCGCGAGACAAGGTTCTGACGCTCGCCCGCGCGCTGGAGTCATTACACATAGGTATCGAGCCGGATGTGCTGGCAGGCAGCCGAACACCCAAGTCAGAGGACAATGTGGCGCTCTTTGCGACCCAGTCTGAAGATGGCGATCTGCGGTCTTCGCCGGCTTATAGCGCCGCCTCTGTTACGTTGGACCTTGCTTGTGCTGTGGCGGCGGCCGATGGTGACACGTCGCCGCAGGAAATTATGCTGCTATCCCAGCATATCGACTCCTGGAGTCACCTGAGCGGTGCTCATCGGAAACGCCTGAAGGCCCACCTGCGTCTGCAGCTTAACCAGCCACTAACTCTGCAAAGCCTGAAGAAGAAACTGGAGCCCCTAGCCGGGCCAGCGAAGAGGGTTGTGGCGGCTTTTCTCGCTCACTTGGCGCAGGTCGACGGCGAGGTTAGCCCCGCAGAGGTGAAGTTGCTGGAGCGTGTCTACAAGACCCTGCAGCTGGATCCGCAATCGCTGTACAGCGACCTTCATGTGGCCGCCAGTGGCAGCCCCGTTGGCTCATCGCAGACAACGCCCTCCATACCCGGAGCAACTCCGTCCAAGCCCGTTGGCGGATTTGCTCTGGACCAGGAGCGCATCGCTCAGTTGCAGCGTGAAACGGAACAGGTATCTGCGCTGCTGGCTCAGGTTTTCGTTGATGACAAGCCTGCTGAGCCGGATGAGGTCGTTGTCGAAGAGACTGTCGAGGATACTTCCTCCATCTGTGGATTAGACGCCGATCACTCAGCCTTCCTGCGCGTACTCGTATCCCGTACTGAGTGGTCTCGCGACGAGTTGGAGGCGGTTGCAAGCGATATGGAGCTCATGCTCGACGGAGCATTGGAGCAGATCAACGACATGGCCTTCGAGCATTTCGATATGCCAGTCACCGAGGGTGAAGACCCCTTCGAAATCAACCCTGAAATCATGGACAAACTACCGCTATGAGCAGCATCAGAGCCAAGGACCGCGATGCGGTCATCCAGTCCCTGCGCGCCGGCGTCGTTCCCCGTGCAGGCCAGCACCTGATTCAAGTGGGGCGTGTCGGTGAGCTGGAAGCGCTCATCCGTGATGTGGAGCGCCTCGCGGAAAGTGGTTCCGCGTTCCGCGTAGTGATCGGTGAATATGGTGCAGGCAAGACGTTCTTCCTCAACCTGGTTCGCTCTATTGCGATGGAGCGCAAGCTCGTCACCATGCATGCCGATCTGAACCCTGATCGTCGTCTCCATGCTACTGGCGGCCAGGCTCGCTCGCTGTATGCCGAATTGGCCAAGAATATGTCCACCCGGACTAAGCCTGATGGCGGCGCTCTGCAAGGAATAGTCGAGAAGTTCATTGCACAGGCCAAAACGGAAGCTAAAGCGTCCGGCAAAGACAGTGAGGCTGTGATTCGTGAGCATCTCGACCAACTGACAGAGATGGTCAACGGCTATGACTTTGCTGATGTAATCGCGGCCTATTGCAAAGGTTTCGAGGAGGGCAACGAGCAGCTCAAAGCTGATGCTATCCGCTGGTTGCGTGGCGAGTTCACTACCAAGACAGATGCCCGCACTGCACTGGGTGTGCGAACCATCGTCGACGATGCGTCGGTCTACGATCAGCTCAAGCTGCTGGCACGATTCGTTCGATTGGCCGGCTTTAGCGGGTTGATGGTATGTCTCGATGAGCTGGTGAACCTATACAAGCTATCCAACACCCAGGCTCGCAACGCTAACTACGAGCAGATTCTGCGTATCCTCAATGACTCCCTGCAGGGCTCCGCTGAGGGGCTTGGTTTTGTGTTGGGTGGTACCCCCGAGTTTCTCATGGATACTCGCCGCGGCCTCTACAGCTATCCGGCTCTGCAGTCGCGTTTGGCGGAAAACAACTTCGCCAAGTCCGGGCTGGTAGATCTTTCTGGTCCTGTCATACGCCTCACCAGTCTGACGCCTGAGGATTTCTACGTGCTGCTGCAGAAACTGCGTCATGTATACGCGGCAGGCGTGAGCGAGCGTTATTTGCTACCCGACGAAGCATTGCCGCTGTTTATGGCCCACTGTAATCAGCGGATGGGCGAGGCCTACTTCCGGACCCCACGAACGACCATCACCGCATTCATCAACCTGCTAGCGGTGCTGGAGCAGAATCCGGATGCTGATTGGCGCGCCCTGCTGGGGGCCGTAGAGATTGCACCGGATCGAGGTGGTGAGGCCGATACCCAGGTAGATACGGACGATGAGCTTGCCACCTTCCAGCTCTGAATCGGCTGGGTTCGCACTCCTTGAGCCGCGAATCCAGCGCTGGATATGGTCCGAAGGCTGGACCTCCCTGCGCGATGCCCAGGAGCGCGCTATCCCTGCGCTTTTGGGCGCGGATCAGGATGTCATCATCGCGGCGGCTACAGCTGCAGGGAAAACCGAGGCCGCGTTCCTGCCCATCCTTACCAACCTCCTGCAGGACACAGAAACGCCAGGGGCGGTGCTTTACATCAGCCCGTTAAAGGCTCTCATCAATGACCAGTGGGATCGTTTGGCGAGACTTTGCGATGAGCTTGAACTTCCAGTCATTGCTTGGCATGGGGATATATCAGCGAGCCGCAAACATCGCTTCCTCAAGTCCCCGGAAGGCATTCTGCTGATCACGCCGGAGTCGCTCGAAGCTCTTTTCGTCAACAGGGGGACCAGTCTAGCGGGATTGTTTGCCAACCTACGGTACCTAGTGGTGGATGAGCTCCATGCCTTTATCGGTAGTGAGCGAGGCAAGCAGCTCCAGTCACTCATGCATCGAGTGGAAACAATCATTGATCGCCCCCTGCCCAGGGTTGGTCTTTCCGCCACGCTGGGCGACATGATGCTGGCCGCTGCCTTTTTGCGTCCCAATGCCCCTCATCATGTATCGGTGATTGAGTCCAAGGGGAGTGGCCAGATACTTAAGGTTCAGATTAGAGGGTATGTGGAGTCCAAGCATGCGCTCCCGATACAGCCTGAAGATGATGAGGTTTTTTCTCCGGACCATGCCATCGCAGAGCACCTCTTTCAGGTACTACGGGGCAGCAACAACCTGATCTTCCCCAACAGTCGAACTCAGGTGGAGTGGTTCGCTGACAATCTGCGTCGCCGTTGCGAGCAGGATGGTGTACCGAACGAGTTCTGGCCGCATCACGGCAGCTTGGCGAAGGACATTCGAGAGGAAACCGAGAAAGCGCTGAAAGGCGGTGACCGGCCTGCCACCGCAGTTTGCACTACCACGCTGGAGCTTGGGGTCGATATAGGCAGCATCAAGACGGTGGTGCAGATCGGGGCGCCGCCATCGGTAGCCAGCTTACGTCAGCGCTTGGGTCGATCCGGGCGCCGTCCGGGAGAAGCAGCCATTCTCCGAAGTTACTGCAAGGAGCGTCAGCTGGACGATGGCTCGCCACTGTCGGATCGACTTCGCCAGGGTTTGCTGCAAAGCATCGCGATGATCCGGTTGTTGATGCAGGGCTGGTTCGAGCCACCTCGTGTTCATGGCCTTCATTTATCGACACTGGTACAGCAGTGCCTCTCGGTGATAGCCCAGCGGGGTGGAGCTACAGCTGCAGAGCTGTGGAGCACCTTGATATGCAGTGGTCCGTTCACTGGGGTGGAGCAGGGCAGCTTCCTCAGTTTGCTTCGTGCCCTCGGTGAGCGCGATTTGATAACCCAGGAACCATCGGGGCTCCTGCTGCCCGGTGTGATGGGGGAACGCATGATCAACCACTACGACTTCTACAGTGCATTTGTCAGCAATGAAGAGTTCCGCCTGGTATGCGATGGCAAACCACTTGGCGCATTGCCCGTCTCCAGGCCACTGACCGTCGATCAGCGCATCATCTTTGCGGGGCGCCGCTGGCGGGTCACGAGCGTGGACACTAAGGCCAAGGTCATCGTCGTGAGATCCGATCCTGGTGGTGCTCCCCCGTCCTTCGACGGGCTTGGAGCCCGTGTACATGATCGGGTTCGGCAAGAGATGAAGGCCGTCTTGCTGGAGACGGACATCTATCCCTATCTCGATACCACGGCGCAGGAACTACTGGCTCAGGCGCGTAGAACCTTTTCGGAGCTCGGATTGGAACATTCGAGCATGACCGAAAGCGGAGGTAAGACTTACCTTTTCACCTGGCAAGGCGATTGGACGAACGATGCACTGGCTATCTTGCTGACGTATACCGGACTAGCCAGTGAGAACAGTGGATTGGTCATCGAGGTTGAGGGAGATCGGACGTCGCTTGAAAGCAAGCTGCGCGAGATCGCCGAGTGGGATGGCATTGATGAATCCGCTGTTCTGGTGGAAGTACAGAACATGGCTCAAGAGAAATGGGATTGGGTGCTCCCGCCAGCGTTACTCATGCAGTCATACGCCACAATGCAGCTGGATTTGGGTGGAGCAAAGACATTGGCAGTGGGGCTGATGAGCCCTGCGGTGACTCCCTGACATTTGCCATATTCAAGTGATGTCTGTCTTGGGCCGATTCCGGCCTGTCCCGACCAGCAGCATTCGACCCGTTGCGGCCTGTGGAAACCGGCCGAAACCGGCCAGGAGCAGTCTTTGGCTGCCTACAGACGAAGGACGACTCACCGTCTACGCGAAGACACCGCCATGCGCCGAACACGAGATTACCGACAAGGCGAGAGCGCTCTGCCCAACGATGGAGGCACTTGCAACCTAGTGGCACAAACACGGCAAGAGCACACCAGCGAATCCTCGGACCAATGAGCTTTTGGGGAAGTATAGGCTTACTGCTGGTTGAAGGGCTCGTTCCTGATGCATATAGTTGAGATGTGGTCTGAGCTGGTTCAGATCCCCAACGGTAGACGTAACGATGAACTGCCCTAAATCCAACCACCTAGTCATTGAGGCGCATGAAAGTGCCTCTCCGGCTACGTCCTGGGGCAAAAAGGAGGTCGCCCGTGAGATTGCGCTGCTTGAGGCGCATATCTATCAGGACAAAATCGCTCGTTTGACCCAAGAAGCCCTTGAATCGTCGGAAGGCGACCTAAGGGGCGGCACCGCAAGCATCGCAGTTCGCGGCATCAGCAAAGAGCTGTTACAGGCCTACGATGATTACGCGCGAGTTGTAATTAGCTCCCGCACTACCAGCTTTACGGAAGCAATAGGTGCGATTCTCGACTCTCTGCGAGCTGTCGCGGGTCATCTATCAGGAAGCAAATATTATCTGGGCTCAGCGGAAACGATTCGGTTGTTAAAAACTGAACTCTGCAAACTAATGAGCCTCGATAAAATAGCTGAAACCGCTTGCAATCGAACCCCTCTGTTTGCCTACGGGCCGGAGCTCAGCGAGTTCCGCCACAGACTCCGTTAATACCCTCCTTTTCAGAAAGATTTTTCTCAACTTCTTTTCAGGAGGGGTCAGTCATGACTACCCGCATTATTTCGGCGGACAACGAGTCCGCTGGCACCATACGCTGCGCGCATGTCTGGGATCACCACGCAACACATATCGAGCTGTCAAACACCCACGACCACGACCCGAGCAACCATATTGTGGTATGCGCTGAATGCGCATTTCTTGCCGGGCTGCTGCCGTGCAAAGCATGCACAGTCGATAAGATCCTGGTTCGTTCCGGAGCGGCCACTACTAAAATGACTCCTGTCTATGCTCCGAGTGAGCTAATGGAGGGATTTTGCGCCAAGCATGCTAGGCACCGCCTTCAACCGGCCATGATAAGAGGTGTCTCGTCGCGGCAAGCAGATGCCAGCTAGTTAGAAGCGTACGGAGCAATGATAGCTGCCCTCTTGGGCGGCTATTACCTCCACGCTACCTTTACATTCGACCCGTTGGCAGTGGAGACACTGCTTCCACACTTTTGTACCGGCTAGCCCTGTAAATACACGCCTGTTAATGGCTGGAAGCGGCCTGTCTCAAATGACCGCTTCCGGTAGCCAAGACCAGAAGCGATCTCAGGGAAGCGCCGCTGAGATGTTATTGGAAGTGATCATTTTGACTCTTCTATACGAACTACGAGGCTCATTGGGCCCTGAAAACTTGTCGGATATCCCAAACTGGACTGCCTACACGTAGGGCGTCAAAAGCTTTTTTCAGCTCGCTGGATTCAAGCCGAGCAAAATCACCTGCAGCTGACTTATCGGGAGCACACCATTCAGGAGTCGGTGCCAGTGAATGATGCCGGCGACAAACGAATGGCCTAGCTAAATAGATACTGCAGGAGTTTTCCTTAAGGAAAGGACACGCTTGCCCATGGAAGTTTTCATTAGGCAGCATCTGCTTCAATCGTTTGTGCTTTGTGCGTGCCTCTATGTACTGAACTTCAACCTCAGAAACATTGACCCCGTAGTGGCAGCAGGATGAGCAACCTTTCTTGCAGGGCGTTGAAGGCGCTATGTGTGCACCTATCTCACCAAGAAGCTCGTAGACGGCCTCCAGCTTCTTCAAGGGCGATAGTTTCACCTGGCTGAGGCGATCTGCGATTGCGGACTCTTTCTTGAGGAGCTTTGCTGGAAACCCCATGATTAAGCGCTCACAGGCCGCGCGGGAAAATTCCTGATCTTCTTTGAGCCCCATATTCTTTTCCCGACTAGCTGTTCTGCCTGATCGTACTGACCATTTGCCCAGGCTGGCTATAAGTACATATACACGTTTCTGGGCGATGGAGAGGCGCACTTTAGGTACGTCTCAATGTCTTCTTTGAGCATGCAACTGGAGGCGATCGGCTGCAAACCGCCAGAAATTGCTATATACGCACGTGCAAAATTCTTCAGGCGCCCCTCGGCGGGTCTTCACAGGCATAGCTCGACCCACAAAGGGTTTTCTCTTAACATTTATGACCGACTTTATGGCCGACAATAGATAATAGGTGAAGCTCCTGCTTCTTTTGTTGCATGCACAAAAGATGAAAGAATCCAAAACATCTGGGTTATATTTCCAGGCACTCGCACTCCTCTGTGCAATTTACCAAACTCGCTCTCAATAAGTGCCTTTGATAGAAACGAGCAGCAGATTATGCAGCGCTTGTTGAATCGATAATCCTGTCTAAGTTCAGTAAGGTAGATTTTAAAGTCGCCTGGAATTTTCTTCCTTATCCGCGGCATTGTGCCGTCGCGGTAGTTTGTTAGAATCTTTTCGTCGTACTTTCGAATGAATGTGCGCAAGTCTAGGTCCATGTTTCCGATATTTTTTATCGCTTGACCTACAACATCATGCAGATTGCTAGCAGACTTACTGACATCTCCGTGCTTGGAGTGAATAAAACTTACTGAGTGCTCTTTTTTGTTGAAGGCGATGTGATCTGCCCATTCATCACCTAGATCGTCACAGAAAACGTAGTCATTCTTGCTGAAATGCTTTTCGATAATTCCGAAAACGGAATTTGCGTCAAATTTTTTCCTGGCGGGTTTGTAATCACCCTTTTCAGAGATCGCTAGCGCTAGATCGTCAATCGCCACAAACGATTTGAGAAGGCTCGGTATTTCATTTAGGCCCGCCCCATCCTTAAAGCACTGCCCCATAAAGTACATATATTGCGGATTGGCAAAACTAATAGTAATCAGGTCATTCTTGTTTATAAATGCCTGTAGGGTGCGCTCTTTCCCATTTTCCTCAAGCTTGATCTTCCGTAAAGCTGGGGAACTCAAGGAAATTGAATTTTTATTTTTCTTAAGGCTGGCCGACCTGCTCGTGCCATTTAGTTCAAAGCCCGGTGCTGGGTTAACTTCGTATACCTTTTCAAGTTGGTGAATTAATGCGCTAATTTGCTTTCCTGTCAGCTCGAAAGATCGACCTCTTTTTGTCGTATAGATTAACGGCACATCCTTCTCTAGCAAATTATCAACGATGAAAGATGACTCAATTAATGCGGCAGTAGGTTGCGTGGCATCCCACACGATATCTAGCTCAACCATCTGTGCGAATGCTTCTAAGAATTCTTTTTCACCAGAAGGATTTTTGATCTGCTCAATTTGCAGGCGAACCCACTTCACGACGTCGTTAAGTGATTTTCGCTCGGAGGACTCCACTACTCGGCCACTTTGTGCCGAGATAGTTTTAACTTGCCCATTGAGCTTAAGTTTGAAAAAGTAGGGAATTGACCTTCCCGCAGCGTGTAAGGAAAGCAGACCTTTCAGATCTGCTGCCTCGTAAGCCTTACTGCGCATTGCTCGTTCCGAAACAGTCATGTTCCGCATCGCGATTTTTTGAAACTCAGCTTCTTCATCGCTGAATGAAGCCGTTAACTCTGAACTCTTGATGGGGGTGAGGTATCTTTCTAGAACCTCGGTAACGCTTGCGCAGGACTTCTTCAGTACCGCCACATAGCCGTCAATCTGGATGATCAAAATGAGCGCATGGATTAAGTCTGATAGAGGCTCGCCCCAGAAGTGGACAGGTCTCGCGGTTGGGAATACTCTCAGACTGAACCGAAATTGACTGCCGTCCTCAAGCTCACGTACTGCGTCTATCTGGTCGATAAGAAAAACAGAACCAAGCGTTTTGTTATCAGAAGCCGCATCCAAAATATTACGAATGGCTTCGTTTGTCAGCGCCACATCTTCACGATAAAACTGAGCATTCTGGGTCAGGGTTAACCGCTCGGGCATGTGAGACTCCGTCCATGGCATTTTTGCGAAAGTAGCATGGTGCCATAATCGATACTAGAGCGAGTCACAAACGCTGAGCGGGACAAAGTGAATAGGCCCAACTTCCCTAGAGCCCTCCTGCCCTCATACCTAGGTCCTCCATGAGAGGGCGTCGCGTAGCCAACCACTAACGGCTGCTTCTGGCCGGCTCCAGCCAGTTACCGACAAACGAAACGCTAGGTTGCCACCGCTGGTGACACTCTCCCCTTTCCAGAGCAGGGGTTCTTGCCCCCTCAAAATCAAGAAAAATAGACGGTTTCCACCCGGCCGCTGCGCTGGGTGGAGCCTCCGCGATTTTTCCTGATTTTTTCACGACCGCCTTAGTCGCCCTAGTCGGCAGGGGTTCATGCGCAGCGCAAGCGCAGAACCCTGAAGACGAAGGAGCGAAAGCCATGAGCGAAGAAATCAGGATCTACGTTGCCGACCTGGCCGCCTATAACGCCGGTCATCTAAATGGAATCTGGATCGATGCCACCCTGGAGCTGAACGATATCCAGGCGCAGGTCGACGCCATGCTGGCGGCCTCGCCGGTCGAGGGGGCGGAGGAGTACGCCATCCATGACTTCGAGGGCTTCGACGGCTACCGCCTCGGCGAATATGAGGGTCTCGAAAACGCCCATGAGATTGCGTGTTTCATCGAGGAGTACCCCGAGTTTGGCGGCGCCCTGCTCTCTCACTTCAACGACCTGGAGCAAGCGCGCAAGGCGGCCGAGGAAGACTACTGTGGCTGTTACAGCTCGCTGGCCGACTACGCCCAGGAGCTGACCGAGGAAACCACCAGCATTCCGCAGCACCTGGCCATGTACATCGACTACCGCGCCATGGCCCGCGACATGGAGTACAGCGGCGACCTATTCACCCTGGAGACCGGCTTCGAGCAGGTGCACGTGTTCTGGAATCGCTAACCCAGCGGAGGCACCGGGGCGACCCGGTGCCTTGTTTTTACGCCCCTGTCCTGCCGGCCACCCGCGCGCCCCACCCGCAAGGCTGATGCACGGGTGCGCGCCCCCGGCGATCAGCCTGGAACAACCACGTTGTGCCGCCAGTTGATTGAGACCGTTACGGTCTTACGGTTTTACCCAAATCCGTCGATCCGTATCCACGGATTTACGGCTTGGTGGGGAAGCGGATTTACGCTTTTACGGATTTACTGAAATCCGCCGATGCGGTTTTCCGGTTTTGCAGAAAGCCGTAGAACCGCACCTTCGGAGACTGCAGCCACTCACGCCACGTGCCGCCCGTTGGGCGAGACTGCGAGACGCGAGCTCGCACACGAACAGGCCAGGGTCTACCAGTTAGGCCCGTCTGTTCACCCTTGAGCCACGCTCAACGACAGCGGCCAGAAAC
Organism: Pseudomonas oleovorans subsp. oleovorans; assembly: GCF_002197815.1. GTDB lineage: Bacteria > Pseudomonadota > Gammaproteobacteria > Pseudomonadales > Pseudomonadaceae > Aquipseudomonas > Aquipseudomonas oleovorans. The sequence continues at coordinate 84,909 of NZ_NIUB01000006.1, read as the reverse complement.
GCCTCCAGAGCCCCTTAGAACGCTCCAGCCGCTTACCCCACCTGCGGCCCTTTCCCAAGTCACCTGAAGCGCCTCAACGCGCTCCTGACCCGTTTCCGGCAAACGCGCACAGGCCCGGAGGGCAACCATCGGCGCTAACTCCAGCACGAGGACGATGCGCCGCAAATCGCAACGCATCTCCTCGGCGAGATTATCTGGAGCCGCCCGCGCCCAGCTTCGGAGCGACGCCCTCTCCTGCCTCGGAAACCGCTGAAACATCGCAGCGCTAGCACCCAGGCGACCGGATCTCCGGCGCGTGCCGTCAACGGCACGGGGATAACTTTGGGAAAAGCTGTGAATCCCGACGTGCTTTCAGGCGCACGCCGGCCCGTGCTATCAGGAGCGCGGCGCACGTGCCTTCAGGCGCACAAACGCCTCTACAGGCCATGGCTGGCGCGGCTTCCAGCCTCCCTTAACTTAGCTAACTTAAAAGCTCTAACTTGTTATTGGGGCAGCGCTTGTATGTGGACAGGTGCTGATCGGGGCAGTCTGGCTGGGGAGAACCGGCCATGATCGTCGCCCTGCTCAACCAGAAAGGCGGGGTAGGAAAAACCACCCTTGCCACCCATATCGCCGGTGAACTGGCCCTGCGTGGAAAGAACGTCATCCTGCTCGATGCCGACCCACAGGGCTCGGCGCTGGACTGGGCGCAGCGGCGCAGCCAGCAGGGCTTGCCCAGGCTGTTCAGCGCCGTCGGCCTGGCGCGCGAGACGCTGCACCAGGAAGCCCCGGAGCTCGCTCGTCGCGCCGATCACGTGATCATCGACGGGCCACCGCGCATCGCCGCCCTCGCCCGCTCGGCGTTGCTGGCAGCGGATCGCGTGTTGATCCCGGTGCAGCCCAGCCCCTACGACCTGTGGGCCAGCGCGGAGATGGTCAACCTGATCCGCGAGGCGCAGGTGTTCAGGCCCACGCTGCGCGCGGCGTTCGCCATCAACCGCCGCGTCAGTACCACGGTAATCGGCCGTGAAGCGCGCGGCGCGTTGGCCGATCAACCGCTGCCGGCACTGCAGGCGGAAGTACGCCAGCGTATCGTCTTCGCCGAGAGCGTGGCGGCCGGTCGCCTTGCCCGCGAACTGGCACCGGACAGCGCCGCCGCGCGCGAGGTCAGCAGCCTGGTCGACGAGTTGCTGAGGTGGTCGTCATGAGCGGCAAGCGTATCGGGATCGGTGCACGCCCGTTGGCCGATCCGCAGGCCGAAGCCTGGATACGCCAGGGCGCAGCCCTCGACAGCGCTCGGCTGACGCTGAACGTGACATCGTCGCTGCATACGCGCATCAAGCTGACGGCCTTCGAGCGCGGCGTGACCATGGCGGAAATGCTGCGCGAGGTGCTGAAGCAGCAGGCCACGTCATGACGCCGGGGACTCATCAGGCATGGCGACCGCTGACACTACTCGCAGGCAGCATATTCATGTTGAGTTAGGCAGCGCTCGCAACGTCGCCACCACGGCTGATCTACAACACGTCCGACAGCATGCCTACCGGCAGGTATCGCACTTCGCCGGCCAACTCACTGGCGCCGGCGATCTGATGCTAGTTCACCTACCGCCAGAGGCAATGCAGTGGCTGCGTAGCACGGCCACCTGCAGGCGAACGCACCGCTGTCGAAAACAGTGGCGGCGATGGGACCGCAGCACGTGTGCATGCAAGATAGTCAGACGGGAGCGCATCAATGGCGTCCTTGTTGCCAGGCTCTTGCGCAGAGATCGACAGGGTCGCGCGTTGCCAGCCTGGCACAGCTGCCGGCGCCTAGTTGGAGAGGAACGGCTCCTGCTCAGCAGCACAAACCCGAAGTGATTCAACAGTCGCTACGTCGGTCAGGTGTCTGTCGGCGCGGTGAGCGCTCGGGCGCAGCTCTTGTGATCAGACTCATGTCGATGAGCTGTCGGTTATCGCGTCGATCTAGATGTCGATAGCGTGTGCTCAGCCTGCGCATTCAAGCACTGCGGACCTGCGGTTACCTCTGCCCTCGGCTACCGCACAGCGGCGGCGAGATCCTTAACATCACCATGCCTGTTTACCCTGCTCAGGCGCACAAAAGCAGGGAATAAGCGGAGGGCAAGATAAAAGGGGGCGGCACTTCGTTGGCCCGGAAAGCAGTCTGCACGAGGGTTGGAGACGGCACCCAATGCATGCATCGGCGTGCTGTGCATAACGCAAACACCCAGCAGCGCTGGCCTCGGCGCGTGCCTAGCACTCCTCATTGCGATCAGCTTGGAACAGACATCGATATAGCGGGGGAGACCCTATCTAAATCAGGGCGCTCAGGTAACGAGTGAGTCATTCCTGCGAGTCAATAGATAAAGCACAAGGCACCGGGGTTAACCCAGTGCCTCGGCTCTGTGAGTAGCATCAAGAGACGCGAGCGCCCACCCTCGGTTCGGCAGTGCGCTGCAGTGCACTTTCCTCCTGATGCAGCGCCTTGACCAGGCAGTAGCAGATCAGCAGCAGCACCAGGGAGAACGGCAGAGCCGCCGCGATGGTCGCCGCCTGCAGGCCCTGCAGGCCGCCGGCCAACAACAGCACGCCGGCCAGGGCGCCGAGGCCCAGGCCCCAGATGATGCGGTAGCGCTGCGGCGGGTTGTGGTCGCCCTGGGAAAGGATGGTGCAGATCACCAGCGTCGCCGAGTCTGCCGAGGTGACGAACCAGCTGACGATCATCAGCGTCGCCAGGCCGGCCATGGGCAGGATGGCCCACTCCACGCCCAGACCTTCGATGGTCTTGTAAAGCACCATGGTCAGGTCGCTGTTGGCCACGCTCGCCAGGTCGACACCATTGAGCTGCAGGTAGACGCCGGTGCCGCCCATGATCACGATCCACAGGAAGGCGCCGAGGGTGGAAGCCAGCATCCCGCCCACCACCACCTGGCGCACGGTGCGACCACGGGAGATACGGGCGATGAACATGCCGACGAACGGGCCCCAGGACAGCCACCAGCCCCAGTAGAAGATCGTCCACCAGCCCTGCCACTGGCGCTCCGGATCGGAGTCGGTCCACAGCCCCATGGGAATGAAGTGAGCCAGGTAGTCGCCGATGCTGGTGGCATACAAGCCCAGCAGGAACACGGTCGGCCCGGCCAGCAGCAGGAACAGGAACAGAATGCTGCTCAGGCGGATATTCCACTCGCTGAGCCAGAGGATGCCGCGGCGCACGCCAGAGACAGCGGAGAAGGTCGCCACCACCGAGGTGCCGGCAATCAGCAGCAATTGGTTGGTAGTGGAGATTTCCCAGCCGAACATGTAGCTCAGCCCGGCGTTCATCTGCGAAACGCCCAGGCCCAGGGTGGTGGCGGTGCCGAACAGGGTGCTGAAGATCGCCAGCAAGTCCACCGCATGGCCGATCGGACCGTGGATCCGCTCGCCCAGCAGCGGATACAGCGCCGAGCGGATGGTCAGCGGCAGGCCGCGGCGATAGGTGAAATAGGCCAGCACCAGGCCGACCACGATATAGATGCACCAGCCGTGCAGGCCCCAGTGGAACATGGTGATGCGCAGGGCGATCTGCGCGGCCTCAGCGCTGCCAGCCGCGACCCCGGCCATGTCCATGTAGGGGTTGCCCTGCATGTGCATCAGCGGCTCGGCGATACTCCAGAACAGTAGGCCGGTGCCAACTGCGGCGCTGAACAGCATGGCGAACCAGGAGAAGTTGCTGAACTCGGGGCGCTCATCGTCCTTGCCCAGGCGCAAAGTGCCAAATCGGCTGAAACCGACCCAGACGGTAAAGAACAGCACCGAACTAACGACGGCTACGTAGTACCAGCCCAGTGAGCCCTCGATCCAGGACTTGGTAGCGGTATAGATACCGTTGGCCAGCTCGGCGTTGGTCACAGTGAACAGCACGAAGGCGAGGACCATGGTGATCGAGGCGATCGCCATGGTCGGATTGACACCTGCGAACACGCGTTCGAGGTGGTTCTTGGGACGTTCGCTCACAGGCGTCTCCTTGTTTTTGTTGTGAACCAATGGGGCGTCGCAAGTGCCGGCTCGGCTGACCGATGGATAACCCTGCCTGGAACCACTCACTTTCTAATGCGTGTGACTGATTGCAGGCAAGGATTGCGCTACCCGGATACATGCCAAACCTTGCGATGTATTACGGTATACCATCAACCAATCAGCATTTTCAACGCCTTATTGGAAAGTCCCCGATTAATGGTCTTTGTGCCAGAAGCCTTGTCCGACGGGCGCTGTAGGAACACGACAAAGCTTGACTTGCGCATCTCGTATTATGGTATACCATGATACGAACTTATCGATGCCAGACAGCATCCGAACCCACAGCACACAGGAGCACATCCATGAGTTTCGAGATCCGCAAGATCGTCAGCTATATCGAGGAAACCCTGATTGAAGGCGGCAAGGTCACCGACAAGCCGGTGACCATGGTCGGCCTCGCCGTAGTGATCAAGAACCCCTGGCTCGGCCGCGGTTTCGTCGAAGACCTCAAGCCCGAAATCAAGGCCAACTGCTCCGAGCTGGGCGCCATGATGGTCGAGCGCCTGACAGCAGCCATCGGCGGCGCGGCTAATATCGAAGCCTACGGCAAGGCCGCTGTGGTCGGCGCCGATGGCGAGATCGAGCATGCGTCAGCGGTGATCCACACCCTGCGCTTTGGCAACCATTACCGCCAGGCGGTCGATGCCAAGAGCTACCTGAGCTTCACCAACAAGCGCGGCGGCCCGGGCACCTCGATCCAGATTCCGATGATGCACAAAGACGACGAGGGCCTGCGCTCGCACTACATCACCCTGGAAATGCAGATAGAGGATGCGCCGCGCGCCGACGAAATCGTGGTCGTGCTCGGAGCTGCCAACGGTGGCCGCCTGCACCCGCGCATCGGCAACCGCTACATCGACCTGGAAGAACTGGCCGCAGAACAGGCGCAGTGATCCCTCAAGGCCCGTGCAGGAGCTCTCCATGATTCGGCTCACCGCTAAATCCACCCCGGCCGGCACCAGCTACCTGGCCACCGGCCAAGGACATCCTGTGGTGCTGATCCACGGGGTCGGCCTGAACAAGGAAATGTGGGGTGGTCAGATCGTCGGTCTGGCACCTCATTTCCAGGTCATCGCCTACGACATGCTCGGCCACGGCGCCAGCCCGCGCCCGCAGCCGGGCACGGGCCTGCCCGGCTATGCCGAGCAGTTGCGCGAGCTGCTCGAACACCTGCAGATCGACCATGCCACCGTCATCGGCTTCTCCATGGGCGGCTTGGTAGCGCGAGCTTTCGCTCTGCACCACCCGCAGCAAATCGATGGCCTGGTAGTACTCAACAGTGTGTTCAACCGCAGCAGCGACCAGCGCGCCGGGGTAATCGAACGCACTCGCCAGGCGGCCGAACACGGCCCGGATGCCAACGCAGAGCAAGCCCTGTCGCGCTGGTTCAGTCGCGAATACCAGGCGGCTAACCCGGCGCAGATCGCAGCTATCCGACAGACGCTAGCAGGCAACGACCCGCAGGGCTATCTGACCACCTACGAGCTGTTCGCGACCCAAGACATGTATCGCGCCGAAGATCTGGGCAGCATTTGCGTGCCGACCCTGATCGCCACTGGTGAACTGGACCCGGGCTCCACCCCGGACATGGCCAGGCAGCTGGCCGAGCGCATTCCCGGCGCCCAGGTCGCGGTTCTGCCCGAACAGCGCCACATGATGCCCGTGGAGTCGCCGCGCCTGGTCAATCAGGTTCTCCTTAACTTCCTCGAGCAGGCCCAGAACCTGCGCAACCAAGCAAAGGGGATAGTCGCATGACACTCGCCCGCTTCCAGATGTGCATCGACGGCCAATGGGTCGATGCGCTCTCCGGCAAGACCTTTCAGAGCCTCAACCCGGCTCTGGCCGAACCCTGGGCCGAACTGCCGGATGCCGACGAACAGGACGTCGAGCGCGCCGTGCAGGCCGCACAGCATGCCTTCGAAAGCACGGCCTGGCGCAGCCTGTCGGCCACCGCGCGCGGCAAGCTGCTGCGCCGCCTGGGTGATCTGATCGCCGAGAACAAGGAGCACCTGGCCCAGCTGGAAAGCCGCGATAACGGCAAGCTGATCCGCGAGACCCGCGGACAGGTCGGCTACCTACCAGAGTTCTTTCACTACACCGCGGGCCTGGCCGACAAGCTCGAAGGCGGCACCCTGCCCCTCGACAAGCCGGAAATGTTCGGCTACACGGTGCACGAGCCGATCGGCGTGGTGGCAGGCATCATCCCCTGGAACAGCCCGCTGTACCTGACCGCGATCAAGCTGGCACCAGCCCTGGCGGCCGGTAACACCATCGTCCTGAAGCCCTCCGAGCATGCCTCGGCGACCATCCTCGAGCTGGCGCGCCTGGCACTGGAGGCTGGCTTCCCGGCAGGTGTGGTTAATGTGGTCACCGGCTTCGGCCCGAGCACCGGCGCGGCGCTGACCCGTCATCCGCTGGTACGCAAGATCGCCTTCACCGGCGGTGCCGCCACTGCCCGTCACGTGGTGCGCAGCAGCGCGGAGAACTTCGCCAAGCTGTCGCTGGAACTGGGCGGCAAATCGCCCAACATCATCTTCGCCGACGCCGATCTGGACAGCGCCATCAACGGCGCCGTGGCCGGCATCTATGCCGCCTCCGGACAGAGCTGCGTAGCGGGCTCACGCCTGCTGGTCCAGGACGAGATTTACGACGAGTTCGTCGAGCGTCTGATCGAACGCGCCAAGCGCATCCGCATCGGCAACCCGCAGGACGACGCCAGCGAGATGGGCCCCATGGCCACCGCCCAGCAGCTCGCAGTGGTCGAAGGTCTGGTCGCCGAAGCCCAGGCTGAAGGCGCCCGCCTGCGCATGGGCGGCAAGCGTCCCGAAATCGACGCCAAGGGTTGGTACTACGAACCGACCCTGTTCGAGTGTGACCGTCACTCGATGAAGATCATGCAGGAAGAAGTGTTCGGCCCGGTGGCCTCGGTGATCCGCTTCAAGGACGAGGCTGAGGCGTTGGCCATGGCCAACGACTCGCAGTTCGGTCTCGCCGCCGGCATCTGGACTCGCGACCTCGGCCGCGCCCACCGCATGGCGCGCGATGTGCGCTCCGGGATCATATGGATCAACACCTACCGCGCGGTATCTGCCATGGCGCCGATCGGCGGCTTCCACAATAGCGGCTATGGCCGCGAGAGCGGCATCGATTCGGTGCTGGCCTACACCGAGCTCAAGACGGTGTGGATCAACCTCTCGCAGGCGCCCATGCCCGACCCTTTCGTGATGCGCTAGGAGATTCCTAAAATGATCGAACCCGGCATTTATAAAGAAGTGATGGGCTCCTTCCCGTCCGGCGTCACCGTGGTGACCACCCTGGACAGCGAAGGCGGCATCGTCGGCATCACCGCCAGCGCCTTCAGCGCCCTGTCGATCGACCCGGCGCTGGTGCTGTTCTGCCCTAACTACGCCTCTGACACCTACCCGATCCTGCGCGACAGCAAGCGCTTCGCCATCCACCTGCTATGCGCCGACCAGCAGGCCGAAGCCTACGCTTTCGCCGGCAAGGGCAAGGACAAGGCACAGGGTATCGAATGGACGCTGAGCGAACTTGGCAACCCGCTGCTGAGCAAGGCGACCGCTATCATCGAGTGCGAACTGTGGCGCGAGTACGACGGTGGCGATCACGCCATCATCGTCGGTGCGGTGCAGAACCTGATCCTGCCCGAGCAGGAGGTGACGCCCATGGTTTACCACCGCGGCAAGCTCGGCGCCCTGCCCTCCATCGCCTGATACCCGCTTACGACCGCGCCCACTCACCCTCGGTCGCGGTCTTGTTGGGCCATGTCGTATTTGGCTGTCGCTGCGCCGATCTAGCTGCTGTAGGAGCGGCTTCAGCCGCGATTTTCGCGGATAAATCCGCTCCTACAGGGCGTTCGACAGCTAACTCGTACAGAGCCCCGTTTATTCGTCGCAGCGAGCCGCCGCGCTCGCTGCCCGCACCTTTCAAGGGAGCCGCCATGAATGCTTTGCTGCGCCAACAGGCCTATATCGACGGGCACTGGCTCGATGCCCGGGACGGCGCGACCCAGGCCATCTTCAACCCAGCCAACGGCCAGCAGATCGGCAGCGTGCCGCACATGGGCGCGGCAGAGGCACGTCAGGCCATCACTGCGGCCAATGGCGCCTGGCCGGCCTGGCGGGCACTGACCGCCAAGGAACGCAGCAACCTGCTCAAGCGCTGGCATGCGCTGATTCTCGATCACACCGACGAACTGGCGCGCATTCTTACCCTCGAGCAAGGCAAGCCACTGGCCGAGGCCAAGGGCGAGATCCTTTACGCCGCCAGTTTCATCGAATGGTTCGCCGAGGAAGCCAAACGCGTCTACGGCGACACCATCCCGAGCCACAAGGGCGATGCACGCATCGTCGTCAGCAAGGAGCCGATCGGCGTGGTCGCTGCGATCACACCGTGGAACTTCCCGGCGGCGATGATCACTCGCAAGGTCGGCCCGGCCCTGGCCGCCGGCTGCACCTGCATCATCAAGCCAGCACCGGAAACCCCCTTCAGCGCGCTGGCCCTGATGGTCCTCGCCGAACAAGCCGGCATTCCCGCCGGCGTGCTCAATGTGGTCACTGGCGACGCCGTGGCCATCGGCGGCGAGCTGACCAGCAGCGCGCTGGTGCGCAAGCTCTCCTTCACCGGCTCGACGCCGATCGGCAAGCTGCTGATGGCGCAGTCTGCCAATACCCTGAAGAAGGTTTCGCTGGAGCTGGGCGGTAACGCGCCGTTCATCGTCTTCGACGACGCCGATCTGGAAAAGGCCGTGGAAGGCGCGCTGATCGCCAAGTACCGCAACGCCGGACAGACCTGCGTGTGCGTCAACCGCTTCCTGGTGCAGGACGGCATTCACGACGCCTTCGTCGCGCGGCTGGCCGAACGGGTCGCCGAACTGGCGGTGGGCGATGGCTTCGCCGAGGGCGTCAAGCTCGGCCCGCTGATCAACCAGCGCGCGGTGGAGAAAGTCGCCGACCATGTGCAGGACGCGCTGGCCAAAGGCGCACGCCTGATCGCCGGTGGTGAGCGCCATCCGCTGGGCCACGGTTTCTTCCTGCCGACGGTGCTGGCCGATGTAACGGCTGAGATGAAGGTGGCACGCGAGGAAACCTTCGGCCCCCTGGCCGCGGTGTTCCGCTTCACCGACGAAGCCGAGGCCGTGCACCTAGCCAATGACACCGAGTACGGCCTGGCCGCCTACTGCTATACCAAGGATCTGGGCCGCGCCTGGCGCATGAGCGAGTCGCTGGAATATGGCATGGTCGGCATCAACGAGGGGCTGATATCCACCGAGGTGGCCCCCTTCGGCGGCGTCAAGTCATCGGGCCTGGGCCGTGAAGGCTCTAAATACGGTATCGAAGACTATCTGGAGATCAAGTACACCCTCATGGGTGGCCTGTAACCACAGAAGGACAAGCACATGAGCAACGAGAAATACGACAAGGGCCTGGCCATTCGCACCCAGGTGCTGGGCGAGGCCTACGTCAACAAATCCATCGAGAACGCCGATGACTTCAACCGGCCGCTTCAGGAGCTGGTCACCGAGTATTGCTGGGGCCACGTGTGGGGGCGCGAGGGTTTATCGCTGAAAGAGCGCAGCATGATAAACTTGGCGATGATTTCGGCCCTCAATCGCCCTCATGAGCTAAAGCTGCACATTCGCGGCGCCCTGCGCAATGGCCTGAGCCGTGAGCAGATCCGCGAGATCTTGTTGCAGGTCGGCATCTATTGCGGCGTACCTGCAGCAGTGGACAGCTTCCGCATCGCTCGCGAAGCTTTCGCTGAAGCTGAGGCGGAGCAGTAGGGCCGGTGAAACTGTTGAAGGAGCGCCCTCGGGTGCTCCTTCGTTGTTTTTCTACGGATAGCCTCAAAAGAGCGGAACCCATGAAACGCCTGCCACTCGACGATAGCTTCAAGGTTAATCGCAACCCCGTCACCCTGCGCGAAATCGTGCTCGACAAGTTGCGCGGCGCCATCATGAACTTTCAACTGCTGCCTGGCGATCGGCTGGTGGAACGCGACCTGTGCGACCGCCTGGGCGTCAGCCGCACCTCGGTGCGCGAAGCACTGCGTCACCTGGAGTCCGAAGGACTGGTGGAGTTCGCCGGCGCCAAAGGTCCGCGCGTGGCCATCATCACCCTGGAAGACGCACGCGACATCTACGAGCTGCGTTGCGTGCTCGAAGGGCTGATCGTCCAGCTGTTCACCCTCAATGCCAAGCCCAAGGACATCCGCGCCCTGGAAAAGGCGCTGGAGGAGAACCGCAAGGTGCTGGCAAGCGGCGAATTGCAGCAGGTGCTCGATTCCGTGCAGGGTTTCTACGACGTACTGCTCGAAGGCTCCGGTAACCAGATCGCGGCGACCCAGCTGCGCCAACTGCAGGCCCGCATCAGCTACCTGCGCGCCACCTCGGTGTCGCAGAGCAACCGCCGTGGCAGCAGCAACCAGGAAATGGAGCGCATCGTCGAGGCGATCAAGAGTGGCGACCCGCTGGCGGCGCACCAGGCCTCGGTGGACCACGTGCGCGCCGCAGCCAAGGTGGCGCTGGACTACCTCAAGTCCAAGCAGGACGAGCCGGGCGAGGTTCGCGACTTCGTCCCCCCCATCGCGCTCAACGAGCCGCGCATAGGACGTTGACGCCATGCCCAGCCCGCGCTTCTGTCCGCAATGCGGCGACGCCGGCCTCAGCCGCCGGCAGCCGGTCGGGGACACCCACGAACGGCTGATCTGCGCGGCCTGCGGCTACATCCACTACGAAAATCCCAAGGTCATCGCCGGCTGCATCATCGAGCAGGACGGCAAGTACCTGCTGTGCCAGCGCGCCATCCCGCCGCGGCCGGGCACCTGGACGCTGCCGGCCGGCTTCATGGAAAACGGCGAAACCACCGAACAGGCCGCCCTGCGCGAAGTCTGGGAGGAAAGCGGCATCCGCGCCGAGATCGTCTCGCCCTACTCCATCTTCAGCGTGCCGAAGATCAGCGAGGTGTACATCATCTTCCGCGCCACCGTCCTGCAGATCAGCGGCCAGCACGGCCCGGAAACCCTTGCCTACCGCTTCTTCGCACCCGAGGAAATCCCCTGGGAGAGCATCTACTACCCGGCCATCCGGCAGATTCTCGAGCGCTATATCGAAGAACGCCAGGCGGGCGTCTACGGCATCTACATGGGTAACGACGACTGCGGCAGAGTGCACTTTATCCGCTAAGGCGCCAAACCGCGTCGCGTATCTGCCTCGGTGCGCACGGCGCACCCTACGAGCCGGTTCACCTTGGTAGCCCGGATGCAATCCGGGGCACGCTTGTCCGGATTGCATCCGGGCTGCGGTTAGGCCGAGGCCGGCCTAGATGCCCTCGACTATGATTACTTCAGCCTGCGCAGCGCCCACGCGATGGGCGCAGGCCGCCTGGTATTGCGCAGAGCGGTAGCAGGCCAGCGCCTGTTCATAGGACTCGAACTCGATCACCACACTGCGCTGCGGCGTGGCTCTGCCCTCCAGCGCTTCGCTGCGACCGCCGCGGGCCAGCAGTCGACCACCGAAGTGGGCGAACACCGCAGGGGCACGGCTGGTGTATTCGGCGTATCGAGCAGGGTCGGTGACATCGACGTGGGCAATCCAGTAGGCCTTCATGGTGGTCGTCCAGGCTTCGGTTAATACGGTATTATGGTATACCATTAAAGCTCACCGACATCCACACCCGGGACCCCGACATGCCATTCAACCCCATCGAAGAAATCATCGAAGACTTCCGCCAAGGCAAGATGGTGCTGCTGGTCGACGACGAGGATCGCGAGAACGAAGGCGATCTGCTGCTGGCGGCCGAGAAATGCACGCCTGAAGCGATCAACTTCATGGCGCGCGAGGCGCGCGGCCTGATCTGCCTGACCCTGACCGACGAACACTGCCAGCGCCTGGGTCTGGAGCAGATGGTGCCGGCCAACGGCAGCGCCTTCGCCACCGCCTTCACCGTCTCCATCGAGGCGGCGCAGGGGGTGACCACCGGTATCTCCGCCGCCGACCGCTGCCTCACCGTGCTCACCGCCGTGGCGCCCGAAGCCTGCGCGGACGACCTGGTCCAGCCGGGCCATATCTTCCCCCTGCGCGCCCGTGAGGGCGGCGTGCTGACCCGCGCCGGCCACACCGAGGCCGGCTGCGACCTGGCGCGCCTGGCCGGGCTGAGCCCGGCGGCGGTGATAGTCGAGGTGATGAACGAAGACGGCAGCATGGCCCGCCGTCCCGATCTGGAAACCTTCGCCGAGAAGCACGGCATCAAGATCGGCACCATCGCCGACCTCATCCATTACCGCCTGAGCACCGAGCACACCGTCAGCCGCATCGGCGAACGCGAACTGCCCACGGTGCATGGCACCTTTCGCCTGGTGACCTACGAGGACCGCATCGAAGGCGGCGTGCATATGGCCATGGTGATGGGCGACATCCGCCGCGACGAGGCCACCCTGGTGCGCGTGCATGTGATCGACCCGCTGCGCGACCTGGTTGGTGCCGAGTACAACGGCCCGCAGAACTGGACGCTGTGGGCGGCCCTGCAGAAGGTGGCCGAGGCCGGCCACGGGGTTGTCGTGGTGCTGGCCAACAACGAATCGTCGCAGGCGCTGCTCGAGCGCGTACCGCAACTGACCCAAGCACGTCGGCAGTTCAGCCGTTCGCAGTCGCGCATCTACTCCGAAGTGGGCACCGGCGCGCAGATCCTCCAGGACCTGGGTGTGGGCAAGCTGCGCCACCTCGGCCCGCCGCTCAAATATGCCGGCCTGACGGGCTATGACCTGGAAGTTGTGGAAAGCATCCCCTTCCAGGGATGACCACGAGCTGACGGATGGCGCCGCTCCGGTGCCATCCTCCAGCAGCCTCGCCAGATCGTGCTCAGGCGCACTTGTTTTTCTATTTCAAACACTTACCGAAGCGCCTGGTGGCCACCTACGCAGCCGCCCGGCAGTCCCCTGCACTCACCGCGAAAAATGCCATCGATTAGGTCTTGCACAACTTTTGGAATACCATAATATGACATCCCGTAGGCCGTAATTATTACCACTGCCCCCAGTCATGGGAAAGCACCAACAACAGCATCGGTAAGGCCACTGTTAAAGCCCCTGGTGGGCCACTGCTCCCTGAAAAGCGGGCATCGCAAAAGCCCGCTTGCGTACAAACACAACAACGAGGGCAAGCAAGATGGTGTTCAAGAAAACAGCTACCGCGGTAATCGCCACCGCACTGATGGCCATAACCGCAGGCACGGCCACCGCAGCCGATAACCTCAGCTTCGTCAGCTGGGGCGGCACCACCCAGGAAGCGCAGAAACAGGCCTGGGCCGCGCCCTTCAGTGAAGCCACCGGCATTCGCGTGCTGCAGGATGGGCCCACCGACTACGGCAAGCTCAAGGCCATGGTCGAAAGCGGCAACGTGCAGTGGGATGTGGTCGACGTGGAAGCCGACTTCGCCCTGCGCGCTGCCCGCGAAGGCTTGCTGGAGCCGCTCGACTTCAACGTCATCGACCGCGAGCGCATCGATCCGCGCTTCGTTTCCGACCACGGCGTCGGCTCTTTCTTCTTCTCCTTCGTGCTCGGCTACAACGAGCGTCGTCTGGGCGGCAAGCAGCCGCAGGACTGGAGCGCTCTGTTCGACACCGCCACCTACCCGGGCAAGCGCGCCCTCTACAAATGGCCGAGCCCCGGCGTGCTGGAACTGGCCCTGCTGGCCGACGGCGTAACGCCCGAGCAGCTGTATCCGCTCGATCTGGATCGCGCCTTCAAGAAACTCGACAGCATCAAGAAGGACATCGTCTGGTGGGGCGGCGGCGCCCAGTCGCAACAGCTGCTGGCCTCCGGCGAGGCCAGCCTCGGCCAATTCTGGAACGGCCGCATTCATGCACTGGAACAGGAAGGCGCATCGGTAGGCGTAAGCTGGAAGCAGAACCTGGTGATGGCCGATTTTCTGGTCATCCCCAAGGGCGCCAAGAACAAGGATGCCGCGATGAAATTCCTCGCTGCCGCCAGCAGTGCCGAGGGCCAGGCCGAGTTCGCCAACCTGACCGCCTATGCACCGGTGAATCTGGATTCCGTCCCGCACCTGGAAGCCGACTTGGCGCCCAGCCTGCCCACGGCTCACGCCGCCGACCAGGTTACCCTGGACTTCGCCTACTGGGCCGAGCATGGCAACACCATTGCCGCCCGCTGGAATGAGTGGCTGCTGAAATGAAGATCGCCGCCGTGCAGTTGACCCAGTCACCCGCCGGCGGCACTCCCCGCTCGGCGCGCCTGGCTCGCTGGAAAGGTTCGCTCCCGCTGCTGCCCGCCCTGCTGTTTCTCAGCCTGTTCTTCCTCGCCCCGCTGATCGGCCTGCTGCTGCGCGGGGTGCTGGAACCGGAGCCGGGTCTGGGCAACTACGAAACCCTGTTCGCCAACTCGGCCTATGCCCGCGTGCTGTTCAATACCTTCGCCGTCGCCGGCCTGGTCACCCTGATCAGCCTGCTGCTGGGCTTCCCGCTGGCCTGGGCGATCACCCTGGCACCACGCGGCTGGGGTCGCTGGCTGCTGAGCATCGTGCTGCTGTCGATGTGGACCAGCCTGCTGGCACGCACCTACTCCTGGCTGGTGCTGCTGCAGGCCTCCGGGGTGATCAACAAGGCGCTGATGGCCATGGGCCTGATCGACCAGCCGCTGGAGATGGTGCACAACCTGACCGGCGTGGTGATCGGTATGAGCTACATCATGATCCCCTTCATCGTGCTGCCGCTGCAGGCCACCATGAGCGCCATCGACCCCATGGTGCTGCAGGCCGGCTCGATCTGTGGCGCCAGCCCCTGGCGCAACTTCTTCCGGGTGTTCCTGCCGCTGTGTCGGCCTGGGCTGTTCTCCGGCGGCCTGATGGTGTTCGTCATGTCGCTCGGTTACTACGTCACCCCGGCCCTGCTCGGTGGCGCGCAGAACATGATGCTGCCGGAGTTCATCGTCCAGCAGGTGCAGTCCTTCCTCAACTGGGGCCTGGCCAGTGCCGCCGCCGCGCTGCTGATCGCCATCACCCTGCTGCTGTTCTACGCCTATCTGAAGCTGCAACCGGAATCGCCGGTGGCTTCCAGTACAGCGAGGTAAGCCATGCTGCTTTCACCCAACGCCATGGGGCCGCGCCTGCGCGTCGGCCTCTACCTCACCACGGGGGCCATCGCCGCCTTCCTGCTGCTGCCGATCGTGTTCATCGTGCTGCTGTCGTTCGGCTCGTCGCAGTGGCTGGTGTTCCCGCCGCCGGGCTGGACGCTGAAATGGTACGAGCAGTTTTTCGCCAACGTGGAGTGGATGGAGTCGGCCTATACCAGCCTCAAGGTCGCGCTGCTGACCACCCTTTGCGCCGTGGCCCTCGGCCTGCCCAGCGCCTTCGCCCTGGTGCGCGGCAGGTTCCCCGGTCGGGAGTTGCTCTACGCCCTGTTCACCCTGCCGATGATCGTGCCGCTGGTGATCATCGCCGTTGCCATCTACGCCCTGTTCCTCAAGCTGGGCTACACCGGCACGCTGTTCGCCTTCGTGGTCAGCCACGTGATAGTGGCCCTGCCCTTCACCATCATTTCCATCATCAACTCGCTGAAACTGTTCGACCAGTCGATCGAGGACGCCGCCGTGATCTGCGGCGCCTCGCGCCTGCAGGCGGTGATCAAGGTGACCTTCCCGGCCATCCGCCCCGGCATGGTGGCCGGCGCGCTGTTCGCCTTCCTGGTGTCATGGGACGAGGTGGTGCTGAGCGTGATGATGGCCAGCCCGAGCCTGCAGACCCTGCCGGTGAAGATGTGGACCACCCTGCGCCAGGACCTGACGCCGGTAATCGCAGTAGCCTCGACCCTGCTGATCGCCCTGTCGATCCTGATCATGCTGATCGCCGCCGCCTTGCGTCGGCGCAACGAACCCAGCGCCTGAGCCATGAGGAAAGCCCCATGAGTGCCGTAATCCAAGACAGCCGCAGCCAGGCACCGCTACCGCTGGTCAGCCTGCGCAACCTGAACAAGCACTATGGCGACTTCGTCGCCGTGGACGATATTTCCCTCGACATCCAGGAGGGCGAGTTCCTCACCTTCCTCGGCTCCAGTGGCTCGGGCAAGAGCACTACCCTGTCGATGCTGGCCGGCTTCGAGACGCCCAGCAGCGGGGAGATCCTGGTCGACGGTAAATCCCTGGTGAAGGTACCGCCGCACAAGCGCGACATCGGCATGGTGTTCCAGCGCTACTCGCTGTTCCCGCACCTGAACGTGCGCGACAACATCGGCTTCCCCCTGGACATTCGCAAGCAGGCGCGCGGCGAGCGCGAGCGCCAGGTCGAGGCCATGCTCAAGCTGGTGCAACTGGAGCAGTTCGCCCACCGGCGCCCGGCCCAGCTCTCCGGCGGCCAGCAACAGCGCGTGGCGATCGCCCGCGCCCTGGTCTACGAGCCGCGCATCCTGCTGATGGACGAGCCGCTCGGCGCCCTCGACAAGAAACTGCGCGAGGACCTGCAGGACGAGTTGCGCCACCTGCACCGTCGCCTCGGCATCACCATCGTCTATGTGACCCATGACCAGGAAGAAGCCATGCGCCTGTCGCAGCGCATCGCCATCTTCAGCCACGGCCGGATCGTTGGCCTGGGCAGCGGCTACGACCTGTACCAGAACCCGCCGAACGCCTTCGTCGCCTCTTTCCTCGGCAACTCCAACTTTCTCAAGATCAAGGCCCAGGGCCACGCGGCGGCCAGTTTCGAGGGCCAGACCCTGATCGTTCGCCCCACCGTGGGCATCGCCGAGGGCCAGGAACTGCTGCTGATGGTGCGCCCGGAGAAAGCCCAGGTGCTGACCCCGCAGCAGGCCGGGAGCATGCCGCGGCCGGCCGGCTGGAACGAGATCCAGGCGCGGGTCGCGGAAACCGTGTTCCTCGGCGAAAGCCTGACCTGCAGCGTGACCACCCCCGGCGGCACCCAGCTGACCCTGAAGGAGCTGTCCGGCAGCACCCCGCCCCTGCAAACCGGCGCCCCGGTTCTGGTGCGCTGGGCCGCGGACGATGCCTGCGTCTACAACCAGTGGCAGGAAAGCGACCTGAGCAAGGCCGCCGGCGCGCACTGAGGCAAACTCCCCCTTTGCCCCCGCCCTGCTGCGCAGGGCGGGGGTTTTCTTTGCCTGTCGCCGTCGAATACGAGCGTAGGGTGCGCCGGGAGCACCAGCTGTTCGCCACTTCGCTGGGTGCGTGCAACCCGGGCGGCCCCGCGTCACCCCACGAGGCCAGGCCGCCAGACGCCGTGCATTGGGCGAGCCGCGAGCACCCGCAAATAGCGCTTGCACGAACAATATTATGGTATACCATCAGACACTAAAGCGCTGCTGGTCGCAGCCGATACGCCAAGCAGGTACTCGAAATGATCGATGCAAATACCTACAAACTCGTCATGGGCTCCTTTCCGTCCGGCGTCACCGTGATCACCACGCTGGACGACGATGGCCAGATCGTCGGCCTGACGGCCAGCGCCTTCAGCTCCCTGTCCATCGACCCGGCCCTGGTGCTGTTCTGCCCGAACTACAGCTCCGACTCCTACCCGGTGCTGATCAAGAACAAGCGCTTCGCCATCCACCTGCTGTCGGCAGCGCAGCAGGGCGAAGCCTATGCCTTCGCCAAGAAGGGCAAGGACAAGGCCCACGGTATCGAATGGACGCTGAGCGAGCTGGGCAACCCACTGCTAGGCAACGCCACCGCCATCATCGAGTGCGAGTTGTGGCGCGAATACGAAGGTGGCGATCACGCGATCCTGGTGGGTGCGGTGCAGAACCTGATCGTGCCGCAGCAGCGCGTCGAACCGATGATCTACTGCCGCGGCAAGATGGGCGCCCTGCCGGCCTTCGCCTGATCTCTATTTGTTGTGTGCTTGTCTTGCCCCCTTAGCCGGGGGCTTTTTATGACCAGCTTGCCGTCTAGCAGGCCGTTGAAAACGTATGCGCTGGCAACTCAGGTCGTTTTTCAAACGCCTGCTAGCTTGCCAACCGGTTACTGTCGGGCAGAGCCCCCACACAGAAACGGGGACGCGCAAGAATCTCGCTCCCTGCCCCAGCCCAATCAGTCGTGGCGCTCGAAGATCGCCCCCTCGATCCCCAACACCTCGCCGGTACTGGAATAGATACCCACTCCCGTCTCCCAGACGTTCTTGATCCGCCCGTCGGCGCAACGGATGCGGTAGCTGAGCTGATAGGGCTCGCGCTTGAGCAGCGCGCACTGCACGCAATACCAGATGTAGTCGGCGTACTCGTCGAGGATCAGCGAACCGAAGCTGTGCTGAGGGCTGCGCGTGAGGTACTCGGCGGGGTAGCCGGTCAGGGGCAGGCAGCCGGCGCTGACGTATTCCATAAACCAGGTGCGGTCGTTGTCACCGCGGTAGATCAGCCCCGGCAGTTCGTCGAGCAGGCCTGCGGCGGGCGCAATCGGTGCAGTCACGCCCTCGTCTGCACCCTCGGGGGGCAAAGCCGCTTCGTCGCTCATGCGCCAGGAAGCGCCGCGGCGGTGCAGCCGGGTGGCCAGCTCCAGCCTGGAGCTGAGGCGGAATTTGCGCAGCAGGCTGCGCACGTAGATCTTCACCGTGCCGTCGCTGATGCCCAGCTCACGGGCGATCTGCTTGTTGCTCAGGCCCGCGCCGATCAGCGCCAGGGTCTGCCCTTCGCGCTCAGTCAACTCTTCCCAGGCCGGCACCGGCGGCGCGGCGGTCAATACCAGGCTGGCGTGGTGCATTCCTCTCCTCCTCCGGTACGCGACTCTGGGTTGGCGGGTTCCCTGTGGCAGCAACTTCCATGCCTGCGCAAGGGCACTACTCCTTTTGGCATACCTCCTCCTGCGGATTGAGCGCTAATTCTCTAGAGGAAATTATCTTCCCCACGAGGAAACAGACGATTCTCTGCCCAACCAGACAGCCAGAGGGCCGCCATGAGCAGCGCCGCAACCAACCACCCCTTCAGCGTGCCGCGCTATCCCAGCGGCCAGACGTGCCCAGCAGCGTCCGAGCACCTATTGGTAACCCAGGGTGCCGGGCAGGAAGAGCGCGACGCTCTCGCCGCGCAGCTGGGAAAGGTCCGGATAACCCATCTGGCCCTGCCGGACTTTCCCAGCGTCGCCGACCTGCAGCTGGTTCTCAGCACGACGCTGAAGGACGCTCGCGTCGGCCTGCGCCTGGATTTGCGCGGCGACGAGGCCTTCGTCTGGCCGCTGCACGCCCTGGCGCGGGCCGCTGGCCTGCTGGCCGACGAAATCTTCATGAGCAGCAGCCCGGAAGGCACCCGCCTGGTGTTCTGCGTGCACTGCGCCACCTGCCAGCCGGCCACCAGCGCTGGGCACCTGACCTGCACCCAGTGCGGCGTGATGCTGGAGGTGCGCCGCCACTTCTCGCAGCGCCTGGGGGCCTACCTTGGGGTCTGCGCCGATGCCGACCAGCCGTATCAGGGGGTACAGCCATGAGCACCCTGCTCGACGTCCGCGTCGCCGCCATCCGTGAGCTCACCCCGGTGATCCGCGAATACAGCTTCGAAGCACTGGCCAGCACACTGCCGGGGTTCTCGGCGGGCAGCCACGTGCAACTGCACCTGCCCAACGGCCGGCGCAATGCCTACTCGCTGCTGAGCGACCCTGCCGACACCCGCCAGTACCGCATCGCCGTGCGCCAGCAGGACGCCTCGCGGGGCGGTTCGCGCTACCTGCACCAGCACCTGAAGGTCGGCGACCGCCTGCGCCTGTCGCCACCGGCCAACCTCTTCCCGCTGCACGGTGAAGCACAAAAGCACATCCTGGTGGCCGCCGGCATCGGCATCACACCCTTCCTCGCTTACAGCCAGGAGCTCCTGCGCCGGGGCGCCGACTTCGAACTGCACTACGCCTACCGCGCCGGCAGCAGCGACGCCTATGTCGATGAACTGCGCCAGCAACTCGGTCCACGTCTGCACGAATACCTCAGCGGCCAGCGCCGCCTCGACCTCGCCAGCCTGCTGCAGGGCCGCACGCTGGGTACCCACGTCTACGCCTGTGGCCCGCAATCGCTCCTTCTGGACCTTCAGGAACAGGCCTCCGCCCAGGGCTGGAGCCCGCGCCGCGTGCACTGGGAAGCCTTTGCCGCGGCGGAGCCCGGCCAGCCGTTCCGCGTCGAGCTGGCGCGCAGTGGCCAACAACTGGAAGTGGCGGCGGACGAAAGCCTACTGGAAGCCCTGGAGGCTGCCGGTGTGGAGGTGCCCAACCTCTGCCGGGGCGGAGTCTGCGGCCAGTGCCAGACGCCCTGGCTGAAAGGCGACGTGGAACACCGCGACCACTTTCTTAGCGCCAACGAGCGCACCAGCAGCCTGATGCCCTGCGTCTCGCGTGGCTGCGGCAGCCCGATCCTGCTCGACCTCTGACCCGGAGACGCCACCCATGACCCTGACCTTCAAACCGCTGGAGAGCTACCGGGAAGACTTCAGCTTCCGCAACAGCCCCGCCGCCATCGCCCGTTTTCCTTTCCCCTTCCCGGAAGACCAGTACATGTACTCGGTCAACCTGGAGCCGGCGGTGTCGCGCGATCCCGGCTCGGTGTTCGAACATCAATTCGACGTGGACGAGCACTACGTGTCCGAGATGGCCGAGCGCGCCCGCGTGCTGGAACTCGACCCCGGCCGTTGCCTGGTGATGCCGCATATGGCCCAGGCCGCCTGGGACACCCTGGCCATGCTGATGGAGCACCTGGCCCGCGATTACCCACAGCACTTTCGCCTGACGCGGCAAGGCGATGCCTGGCACTGGCAGAACCTGGCTCTGGGCATCGACCAGCGCTTCACTTTCGGCGACCCGGCCAGCCTGCCCTGCGAGCCGCTGGAGTACATCACCCGGCAGATGCAGGGCGACTTCGCGGTGCTCGACCAGCGCGACGGCGACCTGTTCATGGACGCAGGCATGGTCACCTGCCCGGCCGACTGGTCGCTGCGCTTCGACGCCGGCATGAGCTTCAAGCAGTGGCATTCGCCGGTGCCGATGGCGCACCAGATGGGCGTGTTCGACCGCGCGCTGAAGTATTTGCTGAACATCCAGGTCGGTGCGCCGGTACGCCGGCTGAACTGGACCCTGACCATCAACCCGCGCCTGGACACCTCGCCCGAGACCTACCACGAATGGGGCAACGATCGCGGCAAGGTCACGCCGGACAACGTCGGCCGCCTGGTGCACCTGCGCGTCGAGTTGCAACTGATGGCCCGCCTGCCGCGCTCCAACGCGCTGCTGTTCGGCATCCGCACCTACCTCATCAGCCTCGATGAACTGGTCAGCAATCCGGCCTGGGCCCAACGCCTGCACCGGGTGATGCGCGACCTGCCCGATCCCATCGCCGACTACAAGGGCATCACCCGTTACCGCCAGACGCTGGTGGACTGGCTACGCCGGTTCGATCCCGAAGCCTGAACACTCCCCCAACAAGAGGATTCAACCATGGCCAATTCATGGCGCATCAGCGCGCTGCGCGAACGTCACCTGGCACTCGGCTCGCAACTCGAAGACTGGAACGGCATGGGCACCGCCTGGACCTACGCCAGCGACCTGGCCGACCACCACGAAGCCATCCGCACCCGTGCCGGCCTGATGGACGTATCCGGGCTGAAGAAGGTGCACTACGTCGGCCCGCACGCCGAAAGCCTGCTGGACTACGCCACCACCCGCGACATCGGCAAGCTGTATCCGGGCAAATCGGTGTATGCCTGCCTGCTCGATGAGGACGGCAAGTTCATCGACGACTGCATCGTCTACCGTACCGGCCCCAACGCCTTCATGGTGGTGCACGGCGCCGGCACCGGCCACGAGATGCTGATCCGCTCGGCGCAGGGCCGCCAGGTGGCGGTGCTGTTCGACGACGACCTGCACGACCTGTCCCTGCAGGGCCCACGCGCGGTGGATTTTCTCGCCGAGCATGTACCGGGCATCCGCGACCTGCCCTACTTCCACCACCTGCAGACCAAGCTGTTCGACCGCCCGGTGATGATCTCGCGCACCGGCTACACCGGCGAACGCGGCTACGAGATCTTCTGCAAGGCCGCCGACGCCCCAGCGATCTG
The DNA here is from genome assembly GCF_002197815.1 of Pseudomonas oleovorans subsp. oleovorans. Lineage (GTDB taxonomy): Bacteria > Pseudomonadota > Gammaproteobacteria > Pseudomonadales > Pseudomonadaceae > Aquipseudomonas > Aquipseudomonas oleovorans. The sequence continues at coordinate 62,813 of NZ_NIUB01000006.1, read as the reverse complement.
GGACGCCATCCTGGAGCAGGGCAAGGGCTACGGCATCATCCCCTGCGCATTCACCGCCCTGGACTGGCTACGGGTGGAGAGCTACCTGCTGTTCTTCCCCTACGACAACTCGCAGATGTACCCCTTCGCCGATCAGAAGGCCGGCGACACCCTGTGGGAACTGGGCCTGGATTTCACCGTATCGCCCGGCAAGCAGGACTTCCGTGGCGCCGGCGAGCACTACCGGCTCAAGGGCCAGGAGCGTTTCAAGATCTTCGGTGTGCTGCTCGACGGCCACCAGGCCGCCCAAGGCGGCGACACCCTCTGGCACGACGGCCGTCAGGTCGGCGTCATCACCTGCTCCATGTACTCGCGCCTGACCGAACGCTCCATGGCCATCGCCCGTGTCGAGCCGCAGATCGCCGAGCAGGGCGTGCCCCTGCAGGTGCGCGGCAGCCTCGACTGCGCCGCCATCGCCCACAGTCTGCCGTTCGACGACCCCGAGAAGAAGAAGCGCACCGCCAAGGGCTGAGCGCACGACCTTGCCTGCACGAGAGCCACCACCATGAATCATTACATCCTCAAGATCAGTTGCCCGGCCACCTCCGGCATCGTCGCGGCGGTCACCACCTACCTGGCCGGGCGCGACTGCTACCTCAGCGAGCTGGCGCAGTTCGACGACGAGTTCACCGGGCGCTTCTTCATGCGTGCGGTGTTCCGCTTCAATGACACGACCCGGGCGGACATCGACGCCCTGCGCCAGGGTTTCGATGACATTGCCGTGCCCTTCGCCATGGACTGGGAACTGTTCGAAAGCCAGCGGCCGATGCGCGTGCTGCTGATGGTGAGCAAGTTCGACCACTGCCTGGTGGACCTGCTTTATCGCCACCACAAGGGCGAGCTGGACATGCAGATCACCGCCATCGTCTCCAACCACCTCGACCTGCGGCCAATGGCCGAGCGCGAGGGCATCCGCTTCATCTACCTGCCGGTGACCCGCGACACCAAGGCCCAACAGGAAGCGGCGCTGATGAAGATCGTTGACGAAACGCAGACCGAGCTGGTGGTGCTCGCGCGCTACATGCAGATCCTCTCCGATGACCTGTGCCAGCAGCTCTCCGGCCGCGCCATCAACATCCATCATTCCTTCCTGCCCGGTTTCAAGGGCGCCAAGCCCTATCACCAGGCCTATGAACGCGGCGTCAAGCTGATCGGCGCCACCGCGCACTACGTGACTTCGGACCTCGACGAAGGTCCGATCATCGAACAGGAAGTCCAGCGCGTGGACCACGCCTATCTGCCCGATGACCTCGTCGCCATCGGCCGGGACACCGAGACGGTGGCCCTCTCCAAGGCGCTGAAGTACCACCTGGAACACCGCGTGCTCCTCAACGGCGACAAGACGGTGATCTTCCGATGAGCGCCGTCCTGTCTCCCAAGCTCATCGATGGCAAGGCGGCGGCCGCCCGCGTGCTGGCCGAAGTGACCGAGGATGTGCGCACCCTGAAAGCCGCCGGCATCAAACCGGCGCTGGCCGTGGTGCTGGTCGGCGACGACCCGGCCAGCCAGGTCTATGTGCGCAACAAGGTGCTGCGCGCCGAGGAATGCGGCATCCGCTCCCTGGAACACAAGCTGCCGGCAGACACGGCTGAAGCCGACCTGCTGGCACTTATCCACAGCCTGAATGCCGACTACAGCGTGCACGGCATTCTCGTGCAGTTGCCGCTGCCGGCGCATATCGACGAAACCCGCGTGCTGCAGGCGATCAACCCACTGAAGGACGTCGACGGCTTCCACGCCGAAAACGTCGGTGGCCTCAGCCAAGGCCGCGACGTGCTCACGCCCTGCACCCCGGCGGGCTGCCTGCGCCTGCTGCAGGACAGCTGCGGCGACCTGACCGGCAAGCATGCGGTGGTCATCGGCCGCTCCAATATCGTCGGCAAACCCATGGCCGCCCTGCTGCTCAAGGCCCACTGCTCGGTCAGCGTGGTGCACTCGAAAAGCGCCAACCTGCGCGAGCTGTGCCGCCAGGCCGACATCGTCGTCGCCGCCGTCGGCAAACCGCGTCTGGTCGACGCCGACTGGCTGAAACCCGGCGCCGTGGTCATCGACGTCGGCATCAACCGCATCGACGAAGGCGGCCGTTCGCGCCTGGTCGGCGATGTCGACTTCGACTCCGCCCTCACCCGCGCCGCCGCCATCACCCCAGTGCCCGGCGGCGTCGGCCCCATGACCATCGCCTTCCTGATGAAGAACACCCTGGTCGCGGCGCGCCTCCAGCACCCGGCCACCGGCCTGCCCCTATCTACCTTGGAGAACCCCGCATGAAACAACGAGTCGCCATCATCGGCGCCGGCCCCTGTGGCCTCGCCCAGTTGCGTGCCTTCCAGTCGGCCCATGCCGAGGGCGCCGAGATACCCGAGCTGGTCTGCTTCGAGAAGCAATCGGACTGGGGCGGCATGTGGAACTACACCTGGCGCACTGGCCTGGACGAACACGGCGAGCCGGTTCACGGCAGCATGTACCGCTACCTCTGGTCCAACGGGCCAAAGGAATGCCTGGAGTTCGCCGACTACAGCTTCGACGAACACTTCGGCCGCCCCATGGGCTCCTACCCACCGCGCGAGGTGCTCTGGGACTACATCAAGGGCCGCGTGGAGAAGGCCGGCGTGCGCCCCTTCATCCGCTTCAACACCACGGTGCGCGGGGTAACCTGGGACGCTGCCAACGGCACCTTCGAGGTCACCGCCCACAGCTACGAGCAGGATCTGACCTACAGCGAAACCTTCGACTACGTGGTGGTCGCCAGCGGCCACTTCTCCACCCCAAACGTGCCCTACTTCGAGGGTTTCGAATCCTTCGGCGGCCGTGTGCTGCACGCCCACGACTTCCGCGACGCCCTGGAATTCAAGGGCAAGGATGTGCTCATCGTCGGCGGCAGCTATTCGGCCGAGGACATCGGCTCGCAATGCTTCAAGTACGGAGCCCGCTCCATCACCAGTTGCTACCGCAGCGCGCCCATGGGCTATCGCTGGCCGTCGAACTGGGAAGAGAAGCCGCTGCTGCAGCGCGTCTGCGGCAACACCGCCTTTTTCGCCGACGGCAGCAGCAAGCACGTGGACGCGGTGATCCTCTGTACCGGTTACAAGCACCACTTCCCCTTCCTGCCGGAAGAACTGCGCCTGAAGACCGGCAACCGCCTGTGGCCGCTGAATCTGTACAAGGGCGTGTTCTGGGAGCAGAACCCCAGGCTGATCTACCTCGGCATGCAGGACCAGTGGTACAGCTTCAACATGTTCGACGCCCAGGCCTGGTACGCCCGCGATGTGATCCTCGGCCGCATCGCTCTGCCGGATCAGGAGCGCATGCACGCTGAGAACCTGGCCTGGCGTCAGGAAGAAGAAACCCTGGAAACCGCCCAGCAGATGTTCGAGTTCCAGGGCGAGTACATCCGCCAACTGATCGAAGCCACCGACTACCCGAGCTTCGACATCGCCGCGGTGAACCAGACCTTCCTCGAATGGAAGCATGACAAGTACGAAAACATTATGGGTTACCGCGACAAGTGCTTCCGCTCGCTGATCACCGGCACCCTGGCCACGCCGCACCACACGCCCTGGCTGCAGGCCTTGGACGATTCGCTATCCGCCTACCTCGCCGACGAGCCGTCGACCGCCATCAAAGCCGTGGGTTGAAACCGTACCCGTAGGGTGCGCTGCGCGCACCAATGGATGGCCCTCGAATGCCACGGCTGTCGGTGCGCACGGCGCACCCTACGGAACGAATCCTTGCGTGGAGCCATGACATGAACCTGCCCGTGATTTCCCGGCCGCTGGAGCCGGCGCTGTTCGCCCGTACCCCAGGGCTGGAACGCCACCGCGTCGCCCCCGGCGGCTTGACCGTGGTGGCCCTGGAGCCGGGCGACCGCCTGGAGCTGATCGACCTCGAAGGCGACCAGGCCGCCGAGCTGCTGGCCTTCGCCGACAATGGCCGAGCGGCGCTTACCGCCCTCGGGCTCGCCGCCTGCCCGGGTGCCGAGTTCATCACTCACCTGCTGCACGACGGCAGCCGCGAGGCGGCCCAGGTCGGCGCCGCGCTGCTGCGCCGCGGCATCGATTGCCGCCACCTGCCGCCTGCCGCGCGGCTCTGGCCACCCGGCACCCCAGCCGGTTACCGCCGCACCCTCAGCGCCAGCGCAGCACTGCTGGTGATAGTCGCCGCACCCGGCGGACAGACGCCGGTGGACCAGCAGACGCGCGCCAGCGAGCTGCGCCTGCTGATCCAACGCGCCAACCCGTCCAGCCTGCTGCTGCCGACACTGCCGGCGCCGCTCGGCGAACTGGTTGACGAGTTCACCATCCACCCCGGCACGGCGCGCGATTACGTGGTCGCTGCCGGCCAGTACATCCAGGTGATCGACGTCGCCGGGCGGCAATGCTCGGACTTCGTCGCCTTCGACCGGCGCGGCCTCGACGCCGGCCGCGAGATCGACCTCGACCCCACCGTCACCCGCACCCTGAACGGCAATGCCTACCCGGGCCCCGGCCTGTTCAGCAAATTCTTCGACCGCGACATGCAGCCGATGCTGGAGGTGGTGCGCGACACCGTCGGCCGCCACGACACCTTTGCCCTGGCCTGCACCGCGCGCTACTACGAAAGCCAGGGTTACTTCGGCCACGCCAACTGCAGCGACAACATCAGCCGCGCACTGGCCAAGCATGGCGTGCACGGCCGCCCCGGCTGGCCGGCGATCAATTTCTTCTTCAACACCGGCATCGACGCCCACCAGCAACTGACCCTCGACGAGCCCTGGTCGCGCCCCGGCGACTATGTACTGCTGCGCGCCATGACCGACCTGGTCTGCGCCAGCAGCTCCTGCCCGGACGACATCGACCCGGCCAATGGCTGGCAGCCCACCGACATCCACATCCGCGTGTATTCCGAACAGGAGCGTTTCAGTATCGCCATGGCCACTCGCAAGACACCCGACGCCGACCCGGTGCTGACCCGCGAGAGCGGCTTCCACCCCGGCACCTCTGCCCTCACCCGCCACTTCATCGACTACCGCGGCTGGTGGACCCCCACCCAGTTCGACGGCTACGGCACGCTGGCGGAATACCACGCCTGCCGCGAACGGGTCGCGGTGATGGACCTCTCCGCCCTGCGCAAATTCGAGGTGCTCGGCCCCGACGCCGAAGCCCTGCTCAACTACTGCCTGACCCGCGACGTGCGCAAGCTGGCGGTAGGCCAGGTGGTCTACAGCGCCATGTGCTACGAGCATGGCGGCATGCTCGACGACGGCACGCTGTTGCGCCTTGGCCCGGACGCCTTCCGCTGGATCGGCGGCGAGGACTTCGGTGGCGAATGGCTGCGCCAGCAGGCCGAGAAACTGGACATGAAGGTGTGGATCAAATCCGCCTCCGAGCAGATCCACAACATCGCTGTGCAAGGCCCGCTCAGCCGCCAACTGCTGCAGCAGATGATCTGGACGCCAGGTACCCAGCCGCCCCTGGCAGAGCTGGGCTGGTTCCGCTTCCTCACCGGCCGCTTGGGCGACTACAACGGCTGTCCGCTGATGGTCTCGCGCACCGGCTACACCGGCGAGCTGGGCTTTGAAATCTGGTGCCACCCCAGCGATGCCATGCAGATCTGGCAACGCCTCTGGCAACTCGGCGAGCCACTGGGCCTGGCACCGCTCGGCCTGCACGCCCTGGACATGCTGCGCATCGAGGCAGGGCTGATCTTCGCCGGCTACGAGTTCAGCGACCAGACCGACCCGTTCGAGGCCGGCATCGGCTTCTGCGTGCCGCTGAAGAGCAAGCAGGACGATTTTATCGGCCGCCAGGCGCTGCTGCGGCGCAAGGAACACCCGATGCACAGGCTGGCCGGCCTCGAACTGGAAGGCAACGAGCCAGCGTCCCACGGCGACTGCGTACACCTCGGCCGCGCCCAGGTCGGGGTGATCACCAGCGCCACCCGCTCGCCAGCGCTGGGCAAGAACATCGCCCTATGCCGTCTCGACGCCTCCTACTGCGAGCCCGGCACCCGGCTGGAAGTGGGCAAGCTCGACGGCCAGCAGAAACGCATCGCGGCAACGGTGAGCGCCGGCACTGTCGCCTACGACCCGGACAAGAACCGTGTGCGGGCGTAGGTCGTGATGGCTGGCTATTCCCATTCGCCGCGGGGCGCGGCTGCTGCAAAAGTGGAGGGCATACGTCATCCCTGTGGGAGCACCGCCCCGGGGCGAAGCTTTCCGCTTCGAGGCTTTAGCCGCGGCATTGGCATGCCCATCAGTCGCGAGCTACGCGGCAGTACTGATCTTGGAGAAGGAATTGCTAGGGAAGCCGCCATCTGTAGGAGCGGGCTCTGCTTGCGAGCAGGGCTCGCCCCTACGCGTTTCATCCCATAGCCAAGGAGATCCGGCCGATGTGGTTCAACAACGCGACTCGCAACCTGGCCAGCGAACTTAACCAATGGCTCGACAGCCTGCTCGCCCAGCGACCGCAGGACACCAGCCGCCCGCACTTGCAGCGCCAGCCGCAGCTGCTCGGCAGCCTGCAGCGCCTGCAACACGACTGGACGGAGCTGCAGCGCATTCGCCAGCACGCCGAGCAACTACCGCCGGCGCCCTGCAGTACCGAGCAATACGCCGCCCTGCAACAGCGCCTGGCGCAGGCCGAACAGCAATGCGCCCTGCTCGAGGACGAGCTGCAGGCCAGCCGCCAGCAGTTCGAAACCCTCACCGCCGAGCGTGCGCACTGGAACGAGGAACGTCAGGTCTGGGACCTGACCAAACGCACCCTGACCGAAGGCTGCTGGGCGATGAACGTGGTGAACGGCGACCCCGACCACCCGCAGAACCTGATCCGCTGGTCTGCGCAGTTCCGCGAACTGATCGGCTACAGCCAGGCGGAATTTCCCGATGGCTGGGACAGCTACTTCAAGGTGGTCAACCCGGACGACCTCAAACAGGTCATGCAGGCCTTCAGCGCCTCGATGCTGGACAAGAGCGACGATGGTTTCTACGCCGTGGAGTACCGCATGCGCCACAAGACCCGTGGCGAGCTGTGGTTCCGCGAACGCGGCCGCTGCCTGCGCGATGCGCAAGGCAAGCTGCTCTATGTCACCGGTGCGGTGCGCGAAATCAGCGACGAGAAAACCGCCGCCAGCATGCACGAACGCGAGCAGGCCAACATCCACAGCACCTACGGGCAGATCGCCCAGGTCGCCGGGGTGATCAAGGGCATTGCCGAACAGACCAACCTGCTCGCCCTCAACGCGGCCATCGAAGCGGCCCGCGCCGGCGAGCAGGGCCGCGGCTTCGCCGTGGTCGCCGACGAGGTGCGCAATCTGGCCAGGCGCACCCAGGACTCGGTGCAACAGATCCAGGCCATGTTGCAGCAGAAGCGCTGAAACACGACCCAACTTCAGGCATATCACAGGCTGTACGGGCAGAAACGGGGCATCTTTTTCGCCGCGCTCGCCGCCACCGCCCCGTCACTCAGGGGCGGCACGCGCAAAGCGTTCTGGCACAGGGATTGCCTATTCATGCAGAGAACTTTTTATAACTACAGATAAACACCAAGGGCCTGCGGGCGCACATTCCAATAAAAACTGCCAACACCGCTTTATCACCACGAATTCGTCTCGAGGATCGACTGATGGAAGAGCAGAAAACCCCCACTCTGGAGGAGCTGCAGGCTCTGATAGAGATGACCAACACCCTGAGTATGGAAATATTCTACTGGTGGTGTATCGCCCTGATGGTCTGCATTCATGCCGGCTTCCTGTCCTACGAAATCGGCGCATCGCGCCTGAAGAATGCCCTGGCGGCCGGGGTGAAGAATATCCTCGCGTTCGGCTTCATCATCCCCAGCGTGTTCCTGCTCGGCTGGGCGGTATACAACGCCTTCCCGGACGGCATCGTGCCACGCATGGATGCCTTCCTCGCCGGCATGCCCTGGAGCGAATCCATGGGGCCGAACATCCAGGACAACGCCACCGGCATCTTCTGGGCGGCCTTCGCCATGTTCGCCGCCACCACCGGCTCGATTCTCTCCGGCGCGCTGATCGAGCGGGCGCGGATGAGCGCCTTCATCATCCTCACCATCGTCCTCGGCGGCTTCCTCTGGCTGGTCGCTGCCGCCTGGGGCTGGCACCCGGAAGGCTGGCTGACCGTCAAGTGGGGCTACCATGACGTCGGTGCCGCCGGCGTGGTGCACATGATCGCCGGCTTCTTCGCCCTGGCCGTGGTGATCAACCTCGGCGCACGGATCGGCCGCTTCAACCCGGACGGCAGCGCCAACGCCATCGTCGGCCACAGCATGCCGATGAGCGTGGTCGGCCTGATGCTGATCATCGTCGGCTTCTTCGGCTTCCTCGGCGGCTGCATCATCTACAACGCAGGCGCCCAGTGGATCAACATCTACGGTCAGCCGACCACCCTCTCGGCCTTCGCCTTCAACACCCTGATGGGCTTCGCCGGCGGTCTGATCGGCGCTTACCTGACCACCCGCGAGCCGTTCTGGATGATGTCCGGCGGCCTGGTCGGGATCATCTCCGTGGCACCGGGCCTGGACCTCTACCACCCCGGCCTGGCCTACCTGATCGGCATGGGCGTCGCTGCCACCGCGCCGCTGGTCAACAACCTGTTGCTCAAGTTCCGCCTCGACGACGCGGTCGGAGCCTTCGCCGTACACGGCTTCGGCGGCTTTGCCGGCCTGGTGATCAGCGGCATCTTCCTGGCCGGCTACCCGAACGTGAACGGCATGGCGCCGATCAGCTTCCTCGGCCAACTCGGCGGCGCCGTGGTACTGGCAGCGCTGGGCTTCATCCCCGGCTACGTGCTGTCCTACGCCCTCAAGCAGTTCGGCATGCTGCGCGTACCGGCCCACGCCGAGGAACGCGGTCTCGACCTGACCGAGGTCCCGGCCCAGGCCTATCCGGAATGGAACTCGATGTACGGCCCGAGTACCAGCGTTGGCGGCGCCGCCCCGGCACCTGCCAGCCTGATCGGCGAAAGCAAACCGGCCTGACGGCCATGCCGCCTGCCGCCGCCCGGCGGCGGGCCCACCCCCAGGAGCATTGCCCATGAGCATCACTACCTTCGACGGCGCCAGCGCCGTCTTCACCTTCGCCGACAAGCCGGCGATCCTGGTCTTCATCAGCCTGCTGGTGGCTGGCGTCAGCCTCTACGCGCTGATCGCCACCATGATTCATGAGAAGCACAGCTACGCCCTACCGGACGACAAGCTGCCCAAACTCAAGTAAGCACTCCGGCCGGCAGTCCGCTGCCGGCTTTCCTCCTCCCCGCAGCAACTCCCGCCTCTAGCGCCTGACGCCTGCGCATCGAGCCGCACCCAGCAGCGGCACTCTGACCGCACCCGCGCCCCTCCTGCACCAGCGCTGCATTCTTCACCGCGTACTGCGCGTGCTCGAGTCTGCGCCGTTCACCCACACAGCACAGCCTGGCGACTCAAGCCAGACTGTGCTCTACCAGCACGGAGCAGACGCACGCCTGTCACGCCCGCCACTGTCCAGCGCCGTCGCTGCGGCGCACAGGAATCCCGCATTACCGTCCACAAGCGCAGAAACGCCGCGAGTCCGGAGAACCCGCGGCGCCTTGTGCGCAAGACCGGGCCGGATGACTCAGGCTATCGTGCCGGAAACCAGCTTGAGTCCCACCACACCGGCAAGGATGAGCCCCAGACAAGCCAGCCGCGCAGCGTCAGCCGGTTCGTCGAGATAGATGATGCCGTAGACGGCGGTGCCCAGTGCACCGATGCCGACCCACACGGCGTAGGCGGTGCCCACCGGCAGAGTGCGCACCGCCTGAGCCAGCAGATACAGACTAAGGGCGATGAAGAAGCCGCAATACAGGCTTGGCCACAGACGGGTAAACCCCTGAGTACGGGGAATCGCAGCGGCATAGCAGATCTCGCTGAGGCCGGCCAGAAGCAGGAAGCCCCAGCCGGCGGCATTGGCACTGAACAAGCTCATGAGCAACTCCCGCAGAAATGCAAACGCCCCGAACGCTGACGCGCCCGGGGCGAGCAAAGACCTCAGAACTGTTGGCCGGGAATCCAGCTGGTGCCCGCCAATGGCACACGGGCCATGGCGGCGGCTTCCACGGTCAGGGCCACCAGGTCCTCGGGGTCGAGGTTGTGCAGGTGCGATTTGCCGCAGGCGCGCGCCATGGTCTGCGCTTCCAGCACCAGCACGCGCAGGTAGTTGGCCAGGCGGCGGCCGCCTTCCACCGGGTCGAGGCGCTTGGACAATTCCGGGTCCTGGGTGGTGATACCGGCCGGGTCGCGGCCGTTCTGCCAGTCGTCGTAGTAGCCGGCGGCGGAACCGATCTTCTTCAGCTCGTCATCCAGACGCGGGTGATTGTCGCCCAGCGCCACCAGGGCAGCGGTGCCGATGGCCACGGCGTCGGCGCCCAGGGCCATGGCCTTGGCCACGTCGGCGCCGTTGCGAATGCCGCCGGAGACGATCAGTTGCACCTGGCGGTGCATGCCCATTTCCTGCAGGGCCTGCACGGCTTGCGGGATGGCCGGGAGGATGGGGATGCCGACGTGCTCGATGAACACTTCCTGGGTCGCCGCGGTGCCGCCCTGCATGCCGTCGAGGACGATCACGTCGGCGCCGGCCTTCACCGCCAGCTTGACGTCGTAGTAGGGGCGGCTGGCACCGATCTTCACGTAGATGGGTTTTTCCCAGTCGGTGATCTCGCGCAGCTCGGCGATCTTGATCGCCAGGTCGTCCGGGCCGGTCCAGTCCGGGTGGCGGCAGGCGGAGCGCTGGTCGACGCCGATCGGCAGGGTGCGCATGCCGGCGACCCGCTCGGTCACCTTCATGCCTAGCAGCATGCCGCCGCCGCCCGGCTTGGCGCCCTGGCCGAGGACGATCTCGATAGCGTCGGCCTTGCGCAGGTCGTCGGGGTTCATGCCGTAGCGCGACGGCAGGTACTGGTAGACCAGATGTTGCGACTGGCCGCGCTCTTCGGGGGTCATACCGCCATCCCCTGTCGTCGTACTGGTGCCGGCGATGCTGGCGCCGCGGCCGAGGGCTTCCTTGGCGTTGGCCGACAGCGCGCCGAAGCTCATGCCGGCGATGGTGACGGGGATTTTCAGGTGGATCGGCTTCTTGGCGAAGCGGGTGCCGAGTACCACGTCAGTGCCGCACTTTTCGCGGTAGCCTTCCAGCGGGTAGCGGGAGACGCTAGCACCGAGCAGCAGCAGGTCGTCGAAGTGCGGCACCTTGCGCTTGGTGCCACCGCCGCGAATGTCGTAGATGCCGGTTTCGGCGGCGCGCTGTATCTCCTGGATGGTCAAGCGGTCGAAGGTAGCGGACTCGCGCAGTACCGGGGTGTTGTGTTCGCTCATTGCAGATTCCTCGTCGGGGCGATGGTGCGCACAGCGCACCCTACGTCGTGTTGGTGCCCGCCTGAAGGGTACGCGGGGCCGCCAAGGCCGCACGCACCGTCCGGGTTCTGGGTTTGGTCAGTAAGCCGATGCGTTGTCGACCTTGAAGTTGTACAGCTGGCGCGCCGAGCCGTAGCGTTTGAAGCTGGCCGGATCCTCGGCGAAGCCGGCGCGGCCGAGCAGCTCGGCCAGCTCTTCGAAGTGTTCGGCGCGCATCTCCTTCTCGATGCAGTCCGAACCCAGCGATTTGACCGTGCCCTTGACGTAGATGCGGGTCTCGTACAGCGAGTCGCCGAGGGCGTCACCGGCATCGCCGCACACCACGAGTCTGCCCGCCTGGGCCATGAAGCAGCTCATATGGCCGATGCTGCCGCCAACCACGATGTCGACACCCTTCATGGAAATGCCGCAACGCGCGCCGGCGTCGCCTTCGATCACCAGCAGTCCGCCATGGGCGGTAGCGCCCGCGGCCTGGGACGCACTGCCCTTGACCCGCACCGAACCGCTCATCATGTTCTCCGCCACACCGACACCGACGTTGCCGTGCACGGTGATGCAGGCCTTCTGGTTCATGCCGGCGCAGTAGTAACCGGCGTGGCCCTGGATATCGATGCTCACGGCCTGGTTCACGCCAACGGCGAGGTTGTGTTTGCCGTCCGGATGGGTGACCAGCCATTCGCGGTCCTGTACGTCGCCGTGCAGGGCTTGGTTCAGCTCACGCACCGAGGCGCTGGAAAGGTCGATGGTTTTCATGCGCAGGCTCCTCAGGCACGTTCCCAGATGTACATGGTCGCCGGCTCCGGCTCCCACACTTTGGCGTTGTCGATGCCCGGCAGACTGGCCAGGGCCTGATACTCCGAGGCCATGGCCACGTAGTCGTCGGTTTCGGCGAGGATCGCCGGCTTGCAGGCGATGGGGTCGCGGATCACCGCGAAGCCGTTGCGGGTGCCGATGGCGAAGGTGAAGAAGCCGTCAAGGTCTTCCAGGGACTTGTCCAGGGCTTCCTTCAGGCTGTCGCCCTGCTGCAGGCGCCAGGTCAGGTAGCCGGCGGCCACCTCGGTGTCGTTCTCGGTCTCGAAGACGATGCCCTGGCGCTTGAGCTCCTGGCGCAGGCGGAAGTGGTTGGAGAGCGAGCCGTTGTGTACCAGGCAGAGGTCGGCGCCGGTGGAGAACGGGTGGCTGCCTTCCATGGTCACCGCGCTTTCGGTGGCCATACGGGTGTGGCCGATGATGTGGCTGCCTTTCATGTTCGCGAGGCCGAAGCGCTCAGAGATTTCCTTCGGCAGGCCCATGCCCTTGAGGATCTCGATGCTCTGGCCGGCGCTCATGATGCGCACGTCGGGGGCGAGGTCAGCGAGGGCGGCACGTACGCGCTCTTCATCGCAGTTGACCTTTAGCACCGCGGCGCTGGCGTTCTGGAACCAGTCCAGGGAGCAACCCAGGCGGCCTTCCAGCGATCCCATCAGGTGCTTCCAGCCGTAGTCGGCCTCGATGGCCTGCAGGGTCAGCTTGACCCAGCCGTCGGCCACTTCATCGCCGTAGATGGCGAAGCCGGCGCTGTCCGGACCACGGTCGGTCATGGCTTCGAGCATGGGTTCGAACAGTTTGCCGAGCTGGCCTTCCAGCTCGGGCTTCTTCAGGTAAAGACCTACGATTCCGCACATGGCGTGTCTCCTCGGGGCAGGTAAATGGGCGACGGGCTGTCAGAAAAATTCGGTGTAGCGCTGGATCTCCCAGTCGGAGACGTGGCGGCTGTACTCCACCCACTCCATGCGCTTCTGCTTGATGAATTCGTCGACGATTTCGGGGCCGAGCACCTCGCGGAACAGCGGGTCGGCTTCCAGGGCGTCGGTGGCTTCCTTGAGCGACTGCGGCAGGGTCTTGATGCCGCGCGCGGCGATCTCTTCGAGGCTCAGGTTGTAGAGGTTCTCGTTGCAGATGGTGTCCGGCTCCAGCTGACGGTCGATGCCGTCCAGGCCGGCGGCGATGATCGCGGCGGTGACCAGGTAGGGGTTGCAGCCGGCATCCGGCAGGCGGAACTCCAGGCGGCCGTAGGGCACGCGCACCATGGCCGAGCGGTTGTTGGCACCGAAGGCGATGAAGGCTGGCGCCCAGGTCGCACCGGACAGCGAGCGCCCCACCACCAGGCGCTTGTAGGAGTTGACCGTGGGCGCGGCAAAGGCGCACAGGGCCGGGCCGTGGGCCAGCAGGCCGGCGGCGAAGTGATAGGCCATTTTCGACAGGCCCATGCCGCTAGGGTCGTTCGGGTCGTGGAAGAGGTTCTTGTTGCTGGCGCTGGCGATGGACAGGTGGAAGTGCATGCCGTTGCCGGCGCGCTTCGGGTCAGGCTTGGGCATGAAGGAGCAGATCATGCCCATGTCGTTGGCGATCTCGCCGGCGGCCATGCGGAAGAAGGTGAAGCGGTCCGCCGATTCCATGGCGTCGCTGTAGGTGTAGTTGATCTCGAACTGGCCGTTCGCGTCCTCGTGGTCGATCTGGTAGATGTCGAAGCCCACCGGTTGCAGGGCTTCGGTCAGGCGCTCGAGGAATTCGCGGGAGCGCGACAGGCCTTTGTAGTCGTAGCAGGGCTTGTCCAGATTATCGGTGGCGTCCACCAGTTGTAGCTTGCCGTCAGCACCACGGCGGAACAGGCTGAATTCCGGCTCCAGTCCGGTGTTCAGGGTCCAGCCCTTGTCGGTCAGACGCTGGACCTGTTGTTGCAGCACGTAGCGGGTGTCGTACGCCCAGGGTTTGCCTTCCACATGTCCGATGCACACCACTCGGCCGTAGCCCGGCTGCCAGGGCACCGGGATCAGGGTGGAGAGGTCGCCACGGGCCATGAAGTCCGGCCCATGCGGTTCCATGCCCATGCCGCAGATGGCGAAACCGGCGAACCCGGCACCGTCCTCGGCCACCGCCTTGAGGCCGGAAATCGGCACGGACTTGGTCTTCGCGGCGCCGTGGATATCGACGAACTGGGCCAGCACGTACTTGATGCCGTGCTGATCGATGATGCGCTGCGTTTCAGTTGGCAACATGGGTCTTCACTCCTGGAAAAGGGCAAGGCGGTCGTTGGATGGCAGGCGATCGAAGACGGGGCGGCGCACGACTGCCACCGTAGTCCGGATCGTCTGAATGAGCAGGTAGCGGTCGGGCTTTTTCATTGAATTCCACACAGGAAACTTAGTTTCCCATCAGGAATGCAAGCAGCTTGCCAATCTGAAAGGCGCGCAGAGGAAGAACTCGGTTTGGCGCCGAGCTACTGTTTATATGGGAAAATCCTTTTCACTGTGGGAAAGTCCCGTGTCGCCATCCGGAGCGGGACGCCCGGACTCGCACTTTCTCAGTGCGAAATTTACTTTCTTGAACTGAAATCGTGCAGGACTCACCGCCCATGACCACCGAGATCCCTCCCCGCCTCCGCCTGGAGCAGTACCTGGGCATGCAGATCAAGCGTCAGCGCCAGGCGCAGGAACTGAAACTGGCGGACGTGGCCCGTATCGCCGGAATCAGCCAGGGCATGTTGAGCAAGATCGAGAACGCCCAGGTCTCCACCAGCCTGGATACCTTGAGCCGTCTCTGCGACGTGCTCGGCATGCCCATGTCCAAACTGTTCAGCCAGTACGACCAACCCGACGGCAGCGCCATCCTGGTCAAGGCCGGCGAGGGCATGGAGGTGGTTCGCCGCGGCACCGAGAAGGGCCACACCTACCACCTGCTCAACCACACTCGTGGACCGAAGAAGAACTTCGAGGCCTACATGGTGAGCATGGACGACGCCAGCGAGGAGTTCCCCACCTTCGCTCACCCCGGCACCGAGTTCCTCCACCTGCTGGAGGGCGAGCTGGTCTATCGCCACGGTAACCAGCTCTACCACCTGCAGGCCGGCGACAGCCTGACCTTCGACGGCGACATCCCGCACGGCCCGGAGCAACTGCTGCAGGTGCCGATCCGCCTGCTGTCGGTGATGAACTACGGCAACGAGTAAGGCCCGTTTCCCCCACAGGGTGCGCCCGGTAACGCCATTCCGGTGCGCATGGCGCACCCTACCCCTCTGTTTCCCGCCACGCCGTAGGGTGCGCCGCGCGCACCGTTCTGCACTCCATCGCTAACGCGACAAGAGTTTCCTGCCAAGATAAAAATTTTCCCATCAAGCTAGACCTGCAGCTTCGCTTCGCCTATAAAAGCGCATCAGGAAACTTTTTTTCCCAGCAGTAATAAACATTCATAGATGAAGTTTCGCTTCACCCACGAAATTTTCCACTTTTGCACTGAGCTGCCGCCCAACAATCGAGGACCAAACATGCAACACGCCACCGACCATTTCATCATCAAGATCAGTTGCCCGGCAGCCTCGGGCATCGTTGCGGCGGTCACCACCTATCTGGCGGACAGGGGTTGCTACATCAGCGAGATGTCGCAGTTCGACGACGAGACCAGCGGCCGTTTCTTCATGCGCGCGGTGTTTCGCTTCAACGACCGCTACGAAGGCGATATCGACGAAGTCGAGCAAGGCTTCGTGGCCGTGGCCCAGCGTTTCGACATGGAATGGGCGCTGCACAGCACCGCCCAGCCCATGCGCGTGCTGCTGATGGTGAGCAAGTACGATCACTGCCTGGTGGACCTGCTCTATCGTCACCACAAGGGCGAGCTGGACATGCAGATCACCGCCATCGTCTCCAACCACCTCGAGCTGCGGCCCATGGCCGAGCGCGAGGGCATCCGCTTCATCTACCTGCCGGTGACCAAGGACAGCAAGGCCCAGCAGGAAGCGGCGCTGATGAGGATCGTCGACGAGACCCAGACCGAGCTGGTGGTGCTGGCCCGCTACATGCAGATCCTTTCCGACGATCTGTGCAAGCAGCTCTCGGGCCGCGCCATCAACATCCACCATTCCTTCCTGCCCGGCTTCAAGGGCGCCAAACCCTACCACCAGGCCTACGAGCGCGGCGTGAAGCTGATCGGCGCCACCGCGCACTACGTCACCTCGGACCTCGACGAAGGCCCGATCATCGAGCAGGAAGTGCAGCGCGTGGACCACGCCTACCTGCCCGACGATCTGGTGGCCATCGGCCGTGATACCGAGACCGTGGCCCTGTCCAAGGCGGTGAAATACCACCTGGAGCATCGGGTCTTCCTCAATGGCGAGCGCACGGTGATCTTCCGATGAACACACAAGCCCCCATCAAGCTGATCGACGGCAAGGCCGCCGCCGCCCGCGTGCTGGCCGAAGTGACCGAGGATGTGCGCGCCCTGAAAGCGGCCGGCATCGTCCCGGCCCTGGCCGTGGTGCTGGTCGGCGACGACCCGGCCAGCCAGGTCTACGTGCGCAACAAGGTGCTGCGAGCCGAGGAGTGCGGCATCCGCTCGCTGGAATTCAAGTTGCCGGCCGATACCGCCGAAGCCAGGCTGCTGGCGCTGATCGCCGAGCTGAATGCCGATGCGTCGCTGCACGGCATCCTGGTGCAGTTGCCGCTGCCGGCACACATCGACGAGCACCGCGTGTTGCAGACCGTCAGCCCGTTGAAGGACGTCGACGGTTTCCATGCCGAGAACGTCGGTGGGCTCAGCCAGGGCCGTGAGGTGCTCACCCCCTGCACCCCGGCCGGGTGCCTGCGCCTGTTGCAGGACAGCTGCGGCGACCTGACCGGCAAGCACGCGGTGGTCATCGGCCGCTCCAATATCGTCGGCAAGCCCATGGCCGCCCTGCTGCTCAAGGCCCACTGCTCGGTGACCGTGGTGCATTCGCGCAGCGCCAACCTGCGCGAGCTGTGCCGCCAGGCCGACATCGTCGTCGCCGCCGTTGGCCGCCCGCGCTTGGTCGATGCCGAATGGCTCAAGCCCGGCGCCGTGGTGATCGACGTCGGCATCAACCGCATCGAGGAAGGCGGCCGCTCGCGGCTGGTGGGCGATGTCGATTTCGACTCGGCCCTGCCGCAGGTTTCGGCCATCACCCCGGTCCCTGGCGGCGTCGGCCCGATGACCATCGCCTACCTGATGAAAAATACCCTGGTCGCCGCGCGCCTGCAGCAGCCGGCCCCGTCCACCCTTGCCCAGCGCGCGGAGGCAGCATGCCCTTCAATCTCCTGAAATACGGCCTGAGCTCCGACTACCCGGTGGAGGTGGATTTGCCGCCACCCTGCGAACTCAAGCCGTCCTACGACGTGGTCATCATCGGCGGCGGCGGCCATGGCCTGGCCATCGCCTACTACCTGGCCAAGTATCACGGCATCACCAATGTCGCGGTGCTGGAGAAGGCCTACCTCGGCGGCGGCAACACCGCGCGCAACACCGCGGTGATCCGCTCCAACTACCTCACCAGCGAGGGCGTGCGCTTCTACGCCGAGTCGGTGCGGCTGTTCAAGGAGCT
Organism: Pseudomonas oleovorans subsp. oleovorans; assembly: GCF_002197815.1. Lineage (GTDB taxonomy): Bacteria > Pseudomonadota > Gammaproteobacteria > Pseudomonadales > Pseudomonadaceae > Aquipseudomonas > Aquipseudomonas oleovorans. Next base: position 45,041 of record NZ_NIUB01000006.1, on the reverse strand, counting down.
GTCCAACGAGTTCGACTTCAACATCATGTATTCCGAGCGCGGCCAGCTCACTCTGGCCCACACGGACGCCACGGTGCGCGCCTTCCGCCAGCGCGCCGAGGTCAACAAGCACTTCGGCGGGCGCACCGAGATGATCGACCGCCAGCAGATCCGCGAGCTGGTGCCCACCCTCAACCTCGACCCCGGCCACCTGCCGGTGCTCGCCGGGCTCTGGCACATCGACGGCGCCACCGCCCGCCACGATGCCGTGGCCTGGGGCTACGCCAAGCAGGCGGCCAAGCGCGGCGTGGAAATCCACCAGCTCACCGAGGTGCAGGATCTGGTGATCGAAAACGGCCGCATCACCGCGGTGAAGACCAACCGCGGCACAGTGAAGTGCGGCTGCGCGGTGCAGGCCATCGCCGGCGCCAGCTCGCTGATGTTGAAGAAGGCCGGCATTCGCGCGCCGATCCACACCTACCCGCTGCAGGCCATGGTGACCCAGCCGTTCAAGCCCTTCCTCGATCCGCTGGTGAGTTCCTCCGCCCTGCACTGCTACGTGCAGCAGACCAGCCGCGGCGAGATCGTCTTCGGCGGCGGCTCCGACCCCTACCCGCTGTACAACACCCGCTCGACCCTGGACCTGAAGGAGAGCCTGCTGGCCCATGCCATCGAGATGTTCCCCTTCATGGCCAACGCCAAGCTGATGCGCCAGTGGGCCGGGATCACCGACATGACCCCGGACTACAGCCCGATCATGGGCCTGTCGCCGGTGGACAACTATTACCTCGACGCCGGCTGGGGCACCTGGGGCTTCAAGGCCACGCCCATCTGCGGCAAGACCATGGCCGAGCTGGTAGCCACGGGCGGCAAGGTGCCGGAGCTGATCCGCCCGTTCGCCCTGGCGCGTTTTTCCACTTTCCAGCAGGTCAACGAAATGGGCGCCACGGCGGCCAGTCACTAAAGGAGCGGAAGATGAAAATCATGAACTGCCCGCTCAACGGGCCAAGAAACATCAGCGAATTCACCTACGGCGGCGAATTCAAGGTCATGCCCGATCCGGCCACCTGCAGCGATGCCGAGTGGGCCGACTACGTATTCAACAGCGACAACGCCGCCGGCGTGGTGCGCGAGTGGTGGCTGCACAACGCCTCCAGCTACTGGTTCCTCGCCGAGCGCCACACCGTCACCGACCAGATCATTCGTACCTTCGATCCGAAGGAACTCTTCACCCAGCGGGTCGAGTTCGCCGCGCACGCCGAGGAGATCGCCCGATGAACCGCCTCCCCGCCCCCATGGGCCTGCTGATCGACCGCGACCAGCCGCTGCGCTTCAGCTTCGACGGCAGCGAGTACCAAGGCTTTGCCGGCGACAGCATCGCCAGCGCCCTGCTCGCCAACGGCCGCTGGTTGCTCTCGCGCTCGTTCAAGTACCACCGCCCGCGCGGCCCGCTGAGCATGGCCGGGCAGGACGCCAACACCCTGGTGCAGTTGCCCGACGAGCCTAATGTGCTGGCCGACACCCAGGCGCTCCAAGCCGGGCTCGCCGTCAGCGGGCAGAACTTTAACGGCTCGCTGGACAACGACCGCGACGCCTACCTGGGCAAGTTCTCCAAATTCATGCCGGTGGGTTTCTACTACCGCTCGTTCTACAAGCCCAAGGGCATATGGAAGGTGTGGGAGCCGCTGATCCGCAAGAAGGCCGGCCTCGGCGTGCTCGATCTGAACTTCAAGCCGCAGTACTACGACAAGGCCTACCTGTTCGTCGACGTCGCCATCGTCGGCGCCGGCCCGGCCGGGCTGTCCGCCGCGCTGACCGCCGCCAATGCCGGGGCCAAAGTGCTGCTGATAGAACAGCAGCCGCTGCTCGGCGGCTCGCTGACCTACGCCCGTTTCGATATCGAGGGCCGCCGCGCCGAGGCGCTGCGCCGTGATCTGGTGAGCGCCGTGCAAGGCCACACCAATATCCAGGTACTGACGCAGGCCACCTGCAACGCCTGGTTCACCGACAACTACCTGCCGGTGATCCAGAGCCGACGGATGTACAAGGTGCGTGCGCGGCAGTGCATCGTCAGCGCCGGCTCCTTCGACCAGCCGGTGGTGTTTCGCAACAACGACCTGCCCGGGGTCATGCTCACCAGCGCTGCCCAGCGCCTGATGAAGCTCTACGCGGTCAAGCCTGGCCATCGCGCCGTGCTGCTCACCGGCAACGACGACGGCTACCTGGCCGCCCTCGACCTGGCCGAACAGGGCGTGCAGGTCGCCGCCCTGGTGGACATGCGCTTGCAGCCGGCCGATGTCGCGCTGAAGGTCGCCGTGGAAAAGCAGGGCATCCCCTGCCACCTGGGCAGCACCGTGTACGAGGCCCTGCACGAGAAGGGTATGCGCCATGTCAGCGGCGCGGATATCCGCCGCATCACCGCCCAGGGCCAGGTTGCCGCCCAGGGAGTTCACGTCGACTGCGACCTGCTGTGCATGTCCGCCGGCTACATGCCGGTCTACCAGCTGCTGTGCCAAGCAGGCGGCAAGCTGGCCTACGACGAGCAGCGCGCCGAGTTCGCCATCAGTGGCCTGCCGGAAGGGTTGGCGATCGCCGGTTCGGTCGGCGGTCGCCACCATCTGGACAACGTACTCGCCGACGGCGCCCGCGCCGCCGCACGGGCAGTCGAAGCACTGGGCCTGGATGCCGGCATTGGCGAAGCGAGCCTGCGCGGCGAGGCGCGGGTCAACTTCGAGTGGCCGATATTCCCCCATCCCAAGGGCAAGGATTTCGTCGACTTCGACGAAGACCTGCAGGTTCGCGACATCGTCAACGCCACCCGCATCGGCTACCGCGACGTGCAACTGGTCAAGCGCTTTTCCACCGTCGGCATGGGCCCGTCCCAGGGCCGCCACTCGGCGCTGCCCACCGCGCGCCTGGTAGCCCAGGCCACCGGCCGCAGTATCGGCGAAACCGGCGTGACCACCGCGCGGCCGCCGTTCGAAGCAGAAAAACTGGCCCACGTCGCCGGCCGCGCCTTCGACCCCTATCGTCACACCGCCATGCACAGCCGCCATGTCGCCGCCGGCGCCAAGCTGATGCCCGCCGGTATCTGGCAGCGTCCAGCGTTCTACGGCAAGGCCGAAGATCGCGAACGCTGCATGCAGGAAGAAGCCCGCCACGTGCGCGAGAAGGTCGGCCTGATCGACGTGTCCACCCTCGGCGGCCTCGACGTGCGCGGCCCGGATGCCGCCGAGTTGCTCGAGCGCATCTACACCCTGCCATTCAAAAAGCAGCCGCTGCTGCGCACTCGCTATGCGTTGATGACCAACGAGCACGGCGTGGTGATCGACGACGGCGTCTGCGCGCGGCTGGCGGACAATCACTTCTACGTCACCGCCACCACCAGCGGCGTCGACCGCATCTACCAGCAGATGCTCAAGTGGAACGCGCAGTGGCGGCTGAACGTGGACATCACCAACGTCACAGCCGCCCTGGCGGCGGTCAACCTGGCCGGGCCACTGTCGCGCCAGGTGCTGCAGAAGCTCTGCGCGGACGTCGACCTGTCCGCCGAGGGCTTCCCCTATCTGGCCGCACGCACCGGCAGCGTCGCCGGCATACCGGCGCGGCTGATGCGGGTCGGTTTCGTCGGTGAGCTGGGCTATGAAATCCACGTACCGGCACGTCATGGGGCACGGCTGTGGGACGCATTAATGGAGGCCGGCGCAGAGTTCGGTATCCGCCCCTTCGGCGTCGAGACCCAACGCCTGCTGCGCCTGGAGAAAGGCCACGTGATCATCAGCCAGGACACAGATGGTATGACCCATCCCGGCGAGATCGACATGCAGTGGGCCATCGGCCGCAAGAAACCGTTCTTCGTCGGCAAGCGCTCGATCGAAATCCTCGAAGCGCAGCCGCTCAAGCGCAAGCTGGTCGGTTTCACCCTGCCCAAGGGCAGTGCGCAGCCGCTGGAGGGTCACCTGGTGCTCAATGGGCCCGACATCAGCGGCAACGTCACCTCTTGCGAGTATTCGGCGACCCTCGGCCAGATCATCGGCCTGGCCTACGCCGGCGCCGACCAGGCCGAGCCAGGCATGCGGATTCCGATCCGAGTCGATGGCGGCCAGGTGGTGCAGGCCACGGTGGTGCAACTGCCCTTCTTCGATCCCGACAACCAGCGCCAGGAGCTCTGAGCCATGACCAGCCTCAATACCCTCGAGCGCTGCGCGCTCATCGACCTCACCGACCTGCCGCGGGTGGGCTTTCGCGGCGTGGACAGCGCCACCTGGCTCAGAGAGCGCGGCTACCAACTGCCAGAAGTGCCCAACCGGGCACTGCTCCAGGCCGACGGATCGCTGGTGGCACGCCTGTCGCAGACCGAGTACCTGCTGCTCGGCAGCCTGGCCGATCGAGGCGAGCGGATTGCCAGCGAGGAAGCTGGGTGGCAGTTGACCGATCAGGGCAACTACCTGCTGCCGCGCCAGGACAGCCACGCCTGGCTGCAACTGTCCGGTCGGCACGTGGCCGAGGTGATGGCCAAGCTCTGCGGAGTCGACCTGCGTCCACAGGCCTTCCCCACCGGCCAGGTGGCCCAGACTTCAGCAGCCCGGATCAACGTCATAGTGATCAATGCCGGCTCGGGCGATCTGCCGCGCCTGCATATCCTCTGCGACCGAGCGTCGCTCGAGTACTTCCGCGACGCCATGCTCGATGCCATGAACGAGTTCGGCGGCCAGCCGGTGGCGCTGGACGTGCTGGAAAAGCAGCTGGCCTGATGCCCCGCCAATGGCCACATGGTGGAAATAAACAGCTATTTCCACCCTACGGGAACCGGGTGGCAACTCGCAAACCGTAGGGTGGATCACGCTTCACCGATCCACCATTCGGCCTCATGTCAGACACCCATGCTGGGGCACCCAACAATGCCAGGGCCCCATGGAGCCCCATGAATGACCGCCATCGAAACCCCGGATCGGGAAACCGATTACCGCGTGCCGGCGTTGCAACGCGGCCTGAGCATCCTCGCTATGTTCAATGCCCGCGAACGCAGCCTGGGCATGAACGACATGGCCGAACGTCTCGGGGTCAGCCCTTCGGCCGTCTACCGCATCGTGCAGACACTGGTCGACATGGGCTACCTGCGCAAGGTCGGCCGCCATGCCTTCGAACTGGGCCCCCAGGTAGTCAGCGAAGGCTTTGCCTACCTGGCCAGCCGCGACATCGTCGAAGTGGCCATGCCCCATCTAAACGACCTACGCGACCGCACCTCGCTGTCATGTCACCTGAGCATCCGCGAGCAGACCGATAGCCTCTACCTGTACCGCGCCATGGCCCCGCAGCGCCTGGCGGTGAACATTCCCGTCGGTACTCGCCTGCCCTGCCACAGTACGGCCCTGGGCCGCGTGCTGCTGAGTGGCTTGAGCGAGGTACAGCTGAGCGCGCTCTACCAGCACGTGCGCCTGGACGACTATCCGCCGCCAGCCCCGCGCACCCTGCCGGAGCTACAGCAGGTGATCGCCGAGGACCGCCAGCGTGGCTGGGTGCTGCACCGCTCCGACTACTCCACCGCCATCGCCACCGGCATCCGCGATCACAGCGGCGCCATCGTCGCCGCTATCAACCTGTCCGGCCCGGACGCGGTGATGGATACCCAAGTTGCCCAGGAAGGCTTTCTCGCCGCCTTGCTCGCGGCAAGCCACGATGTGTCGCAGGCACTGGGACACATCGCCGCGTGATCATGCCGCGCCTCAGGTTCTGAAGCGCGATACCAGCTGGTTCAGTTCATCGGAGAGCCCGGCCAGGGTCTGCGCATCCTCGCTGGAGCTGCCGGCGAGCTCCGCCACACGCTGCGCATTGTGGTGAATCTGGCTGATGTGCTGGTTGATCTCCTCTGCCACCTGGTGCTGCTCCTCGGCGGCGGTGGCGATCTGCGTGTTCATGTCGCGGATCACGTCCACCGACTCGCGGATCAGCTCGAAGCTGCTGCGCGCATCGTTGATCGAGCCGACCGTCTGCTGCGACACGTCCAGGCTGGCATGCATCTGCTTGCCCATCTCGTTGGTGCGCCGCGCCAGGTTGCCGAGCAGGCTGTCGATTTCCCCGGTGGAGTCGGCGGTACGCTTGGCCAGCGCGCACCTCATCAGCCACCACGGCAAAACCCCGGCCCTGCTCGCCGGCGCGAGCGGCCTCGATGGCGGCATTCAGCGCCAGCAGATTGGTCTGCTCGGCGATGGAGCGGATGGTGCCGAGAATCGACTGGATATCGCTGCTGTCCTGCTCCAGTTGCTGCATCGCCGCGACCGAATGCTCGATCTCACGGCTCAGGCGATCGACACTGGCCACCGCCTGGTCGATCTGCCGTTGGCCGTCGTGCGCCTGGCGCTGGCCGTTGTCGGCCGAGTCCGCGGCCTGGCTGCAGGAGCGCGCCACCTCGTTGGCGGTCATGACCATTTCATGGAAGGCGGTGGACACCATGTCCACCGCCTCGCGCTGGCGAGAAGCGGCGTTGGCCATCTCCAGCGAAACCGCGGTGGAGCTGCTCGACATGCGATAGATCTGCGCCGCGGCCTGGCCGATGCGCTGAATCAGTTGGCGAATGGCGCCGAGGAACTGGTTGAACCAGCCGGCCAGTTGCGCCGTTTCGTCGCGCCCGCGCACCGCCAGGCTGGTGGTCAGGTCGCCCTCGCCCTGGGCGATGTCTGCCAGCCCGCTGGCCACGGCGCGGATCGGCCGCACGATCAACCCGGCAAACAGCGCGCCAGTGACGGCGAACGCCAGCGCGACCAGGGCCGCGATCAGCACGATGATCCAGGTCAGGCGGGTTGCGGCGGCCATCACCTCGCTCTCGCGGATCAGCCCGACGAACTGCCAACCCAGCTGTTCTGAGCTGTAGACATTGGCCATGTAATGCTCGCCGTCCAGCTCCACCTCGACCAGCCCCTGCTGAGTCGCGGCCAGGCGCGCATAGCCCTCGCCTAGCTCGGCCAGGGCCTTGAAGTTATGCTGCGGCTGGCTAGGGTCCACCAGCACCGTACCGTTTTTCTCCATCAGCATCAGGTAGCCGCTGTCACCCAGCTTGATCTGCCGCACGATGTCGGTGAGCTGCTGCAGCGACACGTCGATGTTCACCACCCCACCCTCCTTCCCGAGGCGGTTGGCGAAACTGCGCACGGTGCTGACCAGCACCACATCGTCCGCCGCCCAGTAGTAGGCCTCGGTGCGCAGGGTCTTACCGGGGTTGGCCATCGCCCGCTGATACCAGGGGCGGGTGCGCGGGTCGTAGTTGGCCAGGCTGGCATCGCCGGGCCAGAACACATAACCACCCTCGTTGGTGCCCAACGACAGATAGGCGTAGGCCGGATGACTGGCCGCCAGGGCGGCGAAAAGCTCGAACACCCGAGCGTCGTGCTCACCCTCGCCGAACTGGGCGGCGTCGGCCGTGAGGTAGCGTTTGACGTCGCGGTCTAGGCTGTTCAACAAGGGGTGCCCCGCCAGGTAGTCGACGTTCTGGCCGATTCCCTCGAAGAACAGCTGCATGGCGTTGTCCACCTGGCGCATCTCGCGGCTGCTGCTGTCGAGAAAACCCTGCCGCGCCTCGCCGCGCACATTGAGGATGACCAGAACCGCGACCAGGACCACCGGTAGGCTGGCGATCGCCGCGAATGCCAGGATCAGCTTGTGTTTGATGTTCATCCCCGCTCCTTGCTGGTGCTTGTACTCTGTTAAAAAGGCCTTGCAGATATACAGTATTATGGTATACCAATAAATAGCAATCCGCTTTGCCTTGCTGCAGCGCCGCTGCGGCGCCAGTGCAATCAACAAACACCGAGCGCGATGAACGCGTCACCACAGTCGGCCAGGCCATGGCCAACCAGACACAGGTTCGAGGAACGCATCATGAAATTTTCTTTGTTCGTGCATATGGAGCGCTACGACGAGCAGACCAGTCATCGCCAACTGTTCGAGGACCTCACCGAGTTGACCCTGCTGGCGGAAGCCGGCGGTTTCAGCACCGTATGGATCGGCGAACACCATGCGATGGAGTACACCATCTCGCCGAGCCCGATGCCGCTGCTGGCCTACCTGGCCGCGCGCACCAGCACCATCCGCCTCGGCGCCGGCACCATCATCGCGCCCTTCTGGCACCCCATCCGCGTCGCCGGCGAATGTGCCCTGCTCGACGTGATCAGCAACGGGCGCATGGAGGTGGGCCTGGCCCGCGGCGCCTACCAGTACGAGTTCGACCGCATGGCCAACGGCATGCCGGCCACCGACGGCGGCAAGTACCTGCGCGAGATGGTGCCGGTGGTCCAGGCGCTATGGCGGGGCGACGTCGCCCACGACGGCGAGATCTGGAAGTTCCCCACCTCCACCTCCTCGCCGCGGCCGCTCCAGCAGCCCGGTCCGCCCATGTGGATCGCCGCACGCGACCCGGACTCGCACAACTTCGCCGTGGCCAATGGCTGCAACGTGATGGTCACCCCGCTGATGAAGGGCGACGAGGAAGTGGTCGATCTGAAGAACAAGTTCGAGGCCGCCCTGGCCAACAATCCCGAGGTGCCGCGTCCGCAACTGATGGTGCTGCGCCACACCCACGTCCACGCCAAGGACGACCCGGACGGCTGGAAGGTCGGCGCCGCGGCCATCTCCAAGTTCTACCGCACCTTCGACGCCTGGTTCGGCAACAAGCAGACCCCGGTCAACGGCCTGCTGCCGCCGAGCCCGGAAGAGAAGTTCAAGGAGCGCCCGGAGTTCGAGCTGGACAACATCCGCAAGAACACCATGATCGGCACCCCGGAAGAAATTATCGCGCGCATCCGCCACTACCAGGAGCTGGGCGTGGACGAATTCAGCTTCTGGGCCGACAACAGCCTGCCGCACGCCGAGAAGAAGAAATCCCTGGAGCTCTTCATCAAGCACGTGGTGCCCGCTTTCCGCTAATCGATGCAGCAAGCGGCCGGATCGGGCGATCCGGCCGCCTTTCACCAACCCACAGGTGGTCGAACGCCATGCACACGACTGGCCTCACCCTCTGCACCGTCAAGCCACTGCCCGGGGCCGCCATGGCCTATCTGCGCGGCACGTGTACACCCGCCCATGTATTCCTCAAGCGCCTGCGTTCCTCAGTTACCGCCAAGCAGAATGGCTTCTGGCAGATAGTCCGCTAAACAACTCTCCTCGCTGAATTTCGCCCGCGTCCGACTCCCCGTCGTCGCGCCATGGCGCCCTCGTGCGCCCGGCCGATGCTGCAGTCGACGCGCATTCATGGCCGAACAACAACAAGAGTTGCTTATGAACACAGACAGAGCCTTACTCGTCATCGACATGCAGCAGGAAGACGGTTTTCCCCTGCATGGCTTCGACCGGGTTATCCACAACAACATCCGCCTGCTGGATGCAGCCCGGCAGACGGGCATCCCCATTATCTACACCCGGCACGTCAACGCGACGGACGGCAGCGATCTGCCTCCGGGCGAGCCGGTCGACGCCGCCGGTCGCCCGCGGAGTTATCGTGCCGGCACCCACCAGGTGGAAATCGTCGACTGCCTGGCGCCCAGAGCCGGCGAGCGAGTGATCGACAAGCCACGTTACAGTGCATTCCACCGCACCGACCTCGCTCAGCAGCTAGCGGGAATGGGAACCTGCCGGCTGGTCATCAGCGGCGTGCTCACCGACGCCTGCGTACTGGCCACAGTGCTGGACGCCTTCGCCCTGGGCTACGCCGTCGACCTGATCGCCGATGCCTGCACCAGCACGACTGAATCCGCCCACAACGCGGCGCTGTTGATCATGGCCAACTGGATTTACGCCATCGAACTCTTCGCCACCGAGCAATTCCTGCAAGTCCTTGAGGGAAGAGCCTGCCAGTCCTGCCGCCCAAGCGAGCCCGATCAGTTCGCACACCATCCCGAGCAGTTCGTCGCCACCATTGCCCGCCTTCAATCCGCCCTGGGTCAACCCGGGCGTAAACAGGAGTGATCGCCATGCACGTCGAGAAAAGAAGCATCGACTTCATCCCCGAGAAAGAGCGCCACGGCAAACCCGGTTCACTGTTCTACATCTGGTTCGGCGCCAATATGAACATCACCACCATCGCCTCGGGCGTGCTGCCGGTGGTGATCGGCCTCAACCTGTTCTGGAGCGCCCTGGCCATCATTCTGGGCTCGCTAATTGGCGCCATCTTCATGGCCTCGCACTCGGCCCAGGGGCCGAAACTGGGTATCCCGCAGATGATTCAGAGCCGCGCCCAGTTCGGCGTGATCGGCGCGGTACTGCCGCTGCTGTTCGTGATGCTCATTTACCTGGGCTTTTTCGTCAGCAATACCCTGCTGGCCGCCCAGGCCATCGAATCGGTGAGCCCGTTGGGTGGCGACGCCAACATCTACCTGATCGGCACGCTGTGCTTCGTCGTGGCCCTCTACGGCTACCGGCTGATCCATCGGCTGCAAAAAGGTACTGTCACTACTCTCGGTCCTGGTGTTCCTGGTCGCGACCGGCCTGGCGCTGGGCCTGCCAATTCCCGAGACTCAATGGTCGCCCGTGGGATTCTCGTTGTCGAAGTTCATGGTGGCGGTCAGCATTGCGGTCACCTGGCAGCTGTCCTATGCGCCCTATGTCGCCGACTATTCCCGCTATCTACCGAGCGACACGCCGATGTCTCGGGTGTTCTGGTTCAGCTATGGTGGAACAGTGGTCGGCGGGGCCTGGATGATGATCCTCGGCGCAATGCTGTGCGTGGCCGTCGACGGCTTCTCCGACAACGTCGGCAGCCATCTCGCAATGCTGTTCGGCGCCGCCGCCGTGCCGCTGTTCATCTTCATCGTCTACGGCCAGGTAGCGATCAACGTGTTCAACCTGTACGGCGCATTCATGTCGACGGTCACGGTGATCGAGCCCTTCGCCCGCCTGCGAGTAACACCACGTATGCGGGGCCTGTTCATGCTGGTGATCAGCGTCATCGCCACTGCGCTCTGCACCGTCAGCCAGGAAGACTTCATCAGTTACTTCCTGAATTTCATCTTCTTCATGAGTTACTTCCTGATCCCGTGGACCGCCATCAATCTGGTGGACTACTACTGCCTCAGGAAAGGAGACTACTGCGTGGAGGATATCTTCGACTTGGACGGTCGCTACGGCCGGGTCAACATGGTGGCCTGCGGCAGCTTCCTGTTAGCGATCCTGCTGGAGATACCGTTTATGAACACCACGCTATACGTGGGCCCCATCGCCAATGCGCTGAACGGCGTCGACCTGGCCTGGGTGGTGGGCCTGCTAGTACCAGCCCTGACCTACTACTGGGCGATGCGGCGTAGCCTGGAGCGCAGCCTCCAGCCCTCATAACCCAGCCCGTTGCAGCGGCCAGGCAACGGACTGCCGGGCAGAGCCCTGGGGCTGCTGTGCAGCCCCTTCGCGCAGAGGCAGGCGCCACTCCCACCTGGACGGAACCTTCAAGACTTGCAGGACAGGGATACCGATCCGCAAACCGTTCGACTCAATCCTGACGCTCGAAGATCGCCCCCTCCAACATCAGCACCTCGCCGCGGTTGGAACAGAGTCCTCCGCCTTCCGCACGCTATTTACCTGGTCTGGGTCATAAACATTCTTTGCGATGGACATTATCCAACTTAAGCAAGTGTCTCTCCGCTCGGTAGAGACCACTTTGCTGGGAAAAGAGTGCGGCGGAACTTTTTCAACAGAATCACCAGAAGCAGCCTCCGACTACGCCACAGCAAGGTGCATTACCTGGTATTGAAATCCACTCTCTTTCCCATGGAGCGTAATCATGGAGATAGAGATGGATACTTCTTCGCGTACTACCGAGGTTCTCGATACCGCCTCTGACCAGTCCCTCCCCTTACCGGGCACGGAAGCCTACGAGTCGCTTCCGCAGTTCCCGAAGGGCAGCCCCCTACCCTTCCGGCGAACAATTCGCAAGCATGAGCTGAGACAGATCGTCCCCCTGGCTGAATCAACGATCTACGAGATGGAGCGTCGCGGCGAGTTCCCCCGGCGCTTCAACCTGACACCACGTTGCGTGGTCTGGGATCTGGCCGAGGTGGAGGCCTGGATCGAGGAGCGCAAGCGGGCGCCTCGGGTCAATATCAGCAAGCCGGATGTTTACCTACGGAAAACCCGCCCTGTCCGGGCGGGCTCAAGCCAAGCATGAAGCCGGCGCCGTCCTCATCCGACAAGGGCTTGCAGTTCCTTGGAGGCCGGGCGAGTGAGTCGTCGTTCTTCCTTGGCCAGGTTGACCTGCTGGGCTACCTGAGCCACATCCAGAACGCCACCAGGCAGCAAATAGCTGCCTTTGGCTTGCAGCCAGGCCAGCACGTCCGCCAGATGCCAGATCGAAGCACTGCCCTCGTGCACCGGAGTAGGGAAGCTGCCTGGATAAGCCAACATCAGCTTGCGCATGTTCTGGCGCGACACGCCGACGATCTCCGCCACATCGGTGAGTCCGACTAGGTCCGGTGCCACCTCGATCAGCCTGGCCGACGGTAAGGCACTGCGCACGTCGGCCAGTGCGCTGCGCACAGCCGCCTCAGCGTTCTCCGCTTCACGGGTGAACTCCAGCGCCAGACGACCTGGCTGACCAATGCCGATCAGGGCATCGTCGCAGCCAGCCTCGCCGAGACGCTCGACCAACGCTTCCGGATCACGGTCATCGTCGGCCAGTTGGTATTTCAGGGTGAAGATGTATTCCATAGCGCTACTCCTCTGCGCCCTCAGCGGTCTGCCGCTGCTTACGGTGCGTGGTGCAGTTGTCGACGACGCGCCGAAGGGCACGCGCATGGTTGCCTGGGTTCTTCGGTGTGCTCCACACGCTGGTGATGCAGAACTCGCCGCAGCGACACTCTTCATCGTTGTAGGGACAGTAGATTCGTCCCCAAGCGTGGCTACCACCCAGCTCTATGCGCCAGCCCTGCTCTTCGGCATGCCTGAGTGCTTCTTCGACCTCTTTCTTCGAGTGAGAAGGACGGGTCATCAGTGATCTCCAGTATTCGCATGACCGGCAAGGTTGTCAACTGACAACCTTGCACTTTCCTTAAACCGTGGCACTCAACACCGGCACTACAACGCTGTCCGGCAGTAGCTGGGGAACATGAGTGCGGCCATCGATCCAGGCGTCGATCATGTCCGCCCACTCCTGCAGCATGTGCCTGCGCTGTTCCGCGTACTCGGCCTTGTTGTAGACCGAGCGCGAGGAGCGACCATCCTCGTGAGCCAGGCATTTCTCGATCCAGTCGCCGTTGAAGCCCACCTCGTTGAGCAGCGTGGAACCAGTCCTGCGCAGGTCGTGGACGGTGAACGGCTCCAACGGCAGGCCTGCTTCCTTCGCACGGGAGGCGATAAGCTGGGTGATGCGGTTCAGGGTGGCGTGCGACATACAGCGGTAGATGTCATAGCGCGAGGGCAACACATAGCGGGAACCGGCCGCACAGGTGTGCAACGCCACGAAGATGTCCAAGGCCTGGCGCGACAGGTAGACAACGTGCGGGTTACGCCCCTTCATCCGTTCCTTGGAGATCGTCCAGGTGGCGTTCTCGAAGTCCACCTCGTCCCAGGTTGCCTCGATCAGCTCGCTCTTGCGTACCAAGGTCAGCAGCACCAGCCGCAAGGCCAGCTTGATCGTGGGATACGCGGCGATAGTCTCCAGTTGATGGAAGGCCAGCCGAATTTCGGTCGGGCTCAGCGCTCGATCCTTCGGCACGAAAGTGGCGATGGAAGACGCCTTAACGTCGTCAGCCGGATTCTCGACCTTCTCTCCATGCAGGATCGCGAACGCATAGACCTGTTTCACGATGTCGCGAATATGGACCGCAGTTGCCGGCGCTCCTCGAGCCTTCACCTTGGCACACAGGGCTCGCAGATCGTCAGGGGTGATTTCGGTCAGCAGCCGGTTCTCGAAGACCGGCAGGATGTCTCGGTCGATGATGCTTTTGCGCATCGCGCGCGTGCTGTCGGCCATGCGCGCACCGGCCAACCACTTCGTCAGCGTTTCACCGAAATTCTTGGCAGCGTTCAGGCGCCGCTTCGCGCGCTGCTTTTCCAGGGAGGGAGACTTGCCCAGGGCGACCATGCGCTTGGCATCGAACAGCTTCTCGCGAGCCATGGCCAGGGATATGCCAGTCGGACCATAGCGTCCGATGGTTAGCGTTTCTCTGCGTCCATTGAGACGGTAGTCGTAGCGAAAGGTGACGGTACCGGTAGGCGATACCGTCACGTACATACCATCGCGGTCGAAAGCCTTGTACAGCTTGGACTTGGGCTTGAGATTGCGCAGTTTGCTATCAGTAAGCATCGAGGTTTTTACTCCTGTTCATGACGGCTTTTACCGTCAAGGGTCAGGAGACCTGTTGATGCCGGGAAAGCCGCACGGGGCAAGCTTTCCCAAGGAGCGATTTACCGTCAAAGACCGGTTTTGACCGGATAGTAAACAGAACGGTCTCAATCCGACCGCTGTTTACTACCGTCACCGCTACCGCCAATCCGTTCTGCTAATCGGCGATAAGCCTCGATAACCATTGCAACGAATTTTCTTTTAAATCAACACGTTGCAACTTGCTACCGATACATCTCAATGAGCCCAGAAGGACCCGACATCACTCCCACTCGATGGTCGCTGGCGGCTTGCTCGACACGTCGTAGGTGACGCGGGAGATGCCTTCGATCTCGTTGATGATGCGGCCGCTGACGGTCTCCAGCAGCTCGTAGGGCAGGTGCGCCCAGCGAGCGGTCATGAAGTCCACGGTTTCCACGGCGCGCAGGGCAACGACCCAGGCGTAGCGACGGCCGTCACCGACCACGCCGACCGATTTCACCGGCTGGAACACCACGAACGCCTGGCTGGTCTTGTGGTACCAGTCGGCCTTGCGCAGCTCTTCGATGAAGATGTGGTCGGCGCGACGCAGGATGTCGGCGTATTCCTTCTTCACTTCGCCGAGAATGCGCACGCCCAGGCCCGGGCCCGGGAACGGGTGGCGGTAGACCATGTCGTAAGGCAGGCCCAGCTCCAGGCCGATCTTGCGCACTTCGTCCTTGAACAGCTCACGCAGCGGCTCGACCAGCTTGAGGTTCATCTCCTCCGGCAGGCCGCCGACGTTGTGGTGGCTCTTGATCACGTGAGCCTTGCCGCTCTTGGCGCCAGCCGACTCGATCACATCCGGGTAGATGGTGCCCTGGGCGAGGAACTGGATGTTGTCCAGCTTGCTGGCCTCGGCATCGAACACGTCGATGAAAGTGCGGCCGATGATCTTGCGCTTCTTCTCCGGGTCGGCTTCGCCGGCCAGGTTGGACAGGAACTGCTCTTCGGCATTGGCGCGGATGACCTTGACGCCCATGTTCTCGGCGAACATGGCCATCACCTGATCACCTTCGTGCAGACGCAGCAGGCCGTTGTCGACGAAGACGCAGGTGAGCTGGTCGCCGATGGCCTTGTGCAGCAGCGCCGCGACCACCGAGGAGTCCACACCACCGGACAGGCCGAGCAACACGTTGGCGTCGCCAACCTGAGCGCGCACGGCGGCGATGGCGTCTTCGACGATGTTGGCCGGCGTCCACAGGGCTTCGCAGCCAGCGATTTCCAGCACGAAGCGCGAGAGGATGCGACCGCCCTGCTTGGTGTGGGTCACTTCCGGATGGAACTGCACGCCGTAGTAATGGCGGGTGTCGTCGCACATGGCGGCGATCGGGCAGCTCGGCGTGCTGGCCAGGATGCTGAAGCCTTCCGGCAGGCGGGTGACCTTGTCGCCGTGGCTCATCCATACGTCGAGACCGAGCACGCCGTCGGCATCGACATGGTCTTCGATGCCGGCCAGCAGTTGGCTCTTGCCGACCACGTCGACACGGGCATAACCGAATTCACGCAGGTCGGAACCTTCCACCTTGCCGCCAAGCTGCTCGGCCATGGTCTGCATGCCGTAGCAGATGCCCAATACCGGCACATTCAGGTCGAACACCGCTTGCGGTGCGCGCGGGCTATTGGCTTCGTGCACCGACTCCGGACCACCGGCGAGGATGATGCCGCGCGGAGCGAAGGCGCGGATATCTTCGTCGCTCATGTCCCAGGGGTGCAGTTCGCAATAGACACCGATCTCGCGCACACGGCGCGCGATCAGCTGGGTGTACTGGGAACCGAAGTCCAGAATGAGGATGCGGTGGGCGTGAATATCGTGGGCCATGGCCGTCTCTCGTAGGTGTTCACAAATGACACGGGGCTGATCGAACAGCCCCGTTATTCATAACAGTGTGGCGAATCAACCAACTCTGTAGTTGGGAGCCTCTTTAGTGATCTGCACGTCATGCACGTGCGACTCAGCCATGCCGGCGCCAGTGATACGCACGAACTCGGGCTTGGTACGCATCTCTTCGACGGTGGCACAACCGGTATAGCCCATGGAGGCGCGCAGGCCGCCCATCAGCTGGTGAACGATGGCACTCATGGCACCCTTGTACGGCACACGGCCTTCGATACCTTCCGGCACCAGCTTCTCGGCACCGGCCGAGGAGTCCTGGAAGTAGCGATCCGAGGAGCCCTGCGCCTGCGCCATGGCGCCCAGCGAGCCCATGCCACGGTAGGCCTTGTAGGAGCGGCCCTGGAACAGCTCGACTTCGCCCGGTGCTTCTTCGGTACCGGCCAGCATGGAGCCGATCATCACAGCCGATGCGCCCGCAACGATGGCCTTGGACAGGTCACCGGAGAAACGGATACCACCGTCGGCGATCAGCGGTACACCGGTGCCGGCCAGAGCAGCGGCGACGTTGGCCACGGCGCTGATCTGCGGCACGCCAACGCCAGCGACGATACGGGTGGTGCAGATGGAGCCCGGGCCGATGCCGACCTTGACGCCATCGGCGCCGGCTTCAACCAGCGCCTTGGCAGCGGCGCCCGTGGCGATGTTGCCGCCGATCACCTGGACTTCCGGGAAGTTCTGCTTGACCCAACGCACGCGGTCGATCACGCCTTTGGAGTGGCCGTGGGCAGTATCGACGATGATCACATCGACGCCGGCTGCGACCAGCGCCGCAACACGGTCACCGGTATCGGCACCGGTACCCACGGCAGCGCCCACGCGCAGACGGCCCTGATCATCCTTGCTCGCCAGCGGGTAGGCCTTGGCCTTCTCGATGTCGTTGACGGTCATCATGCCCTTGAGGCGGTACTGGTCATCGACGATCAGCACGCGCTCGATGCGGTGCTTGTGCAGCAGTTTACGTACCACCTGGGTGTCTTCGCCTTCCTTGACGGTGACCAGACGCTCTTTGGGCGTCATCACGTCGCGCACCTTGGCAGCCATATTGCTTTCGAAACGTACATCCCGACTGGTAACGATGCCGACCAGATCACCATGATGCAGCACCGGCACACCGGAAATATTGTTCTGCCGAGTCAGGTCGAACAGATCACCCACGGTGGCATCGGCCTCGATGGTGATCGGATCTTTCACCACGCCCGACTCGAAGCGCTTGACCTTGCGCACTTCGGCAGCCTGCTGCTCGACGGTCATGTTCTTGTGGATGATGCCAATGCCGCCTTCCTGTGCCATGGCGATGGCCAGGCGCGCCTCGGTGACCGTGTCCATGGCAGCGGACAGCAGCGGGATGTTCAGTTCGATGCCGCGGGTCAGGCGGGTCTTCAGGCTGACGTCCTTGGGCAGCACCTCGGAATAACCGGGGATGAGCAGGACGTCGTCGAAAGTGAGTGCTTCTTGGCTGATGCGCAGCATGGAGGGCTCCCGAGCGGGAAAATAAGAAGCGCGGCATTATACCCAGCGACCTCGCTGCACTCAATGCAAAGTGCATCCCTAGGCAGGCCTGTATTGAAAACAATAAAATAATGATTCTCAAAAACACCTGCACTCGAGTACCAAATGAACTTCACCCGCTCTTGCCTGGGCAGCCCATGCGCCGTCCTGCTGACCCTTTGCCTGCTGCCCGCCAGCCAACCACTCGCTCAAGAGTTGCAGCTGCCCAGCCAGGAAGTGGTGGCCAGGCCTACTCAGGAAGATGACGGCTATCAGGCCAGACGCGCCAGCTCGGCGAGCAAATCTTCCGTGGAACTCAGGGATGAAGCACAGTCGGTACTGGTGGTGACACCCCAGACCCTCGAAGACTTTCAGGTCAAGTCGCTGGACGATGCGATGAAGTTCGTCAGTGGCATAACCCAGAGCAACACCCTGGCCGGTACCCAGGACGGCTTCATCAAGCGCGGCTTCGGTAGCAACGCCGATGGTTCAATTTTGCGAGACGGCATCCGCTCCAGCCTGTCGCGCAACTTCAGCGCCACCACCGAACGCGTGGAAGTGCTCAAGGGGCCGCCTCATTGCTGTATGGCGCACTGGAGCCGGGCGGCCTGATCAACGTGATCAGCAAGAAGCCGCAGTACCAATGGGGCACGCGACTGAGCGCGGACAACTCCAGCTTCGGCGGTGGCAGCCTGGCAGTCGACGTGACCGGTCCGATTGCCGACAGTGGCCTGGCCTTTCGCCTGATCGCCGAGCGGCAGAACGAGGACTACTGGCGCAACTTCGGCACCAAGGAAAACAGCCTGATTGCCCCCTCGCTGAGCTAGGAAGGCGAACGCCTACGCCTCAACATCGCCTATGAATACAAGGAATACAGCACGCTGGTGGATCGCGGCACGGTGATCGTCAATGGCAAGCCAGCCAATGTGTCCTACAACGACCGCTTCGGCGAGAGCTGGTCGAAGGCAGAGGGCATCGACGAATTGCTCACTGCCACCGCCGAATATCAGCTCAGCGACGACTGGTCGACCCGCCTTACCTACGGCTGGAACAACGAGCGCTACGACTATGCCGAAGCACGGCCGAACACGCTCAATGCCAGCACGGGCGCAATGAGCCGCCGCTCCGATGGCAGCACGCATGACAACCAGACCCAATACCTGGCCTGGGACTGGATCGGCAACTCCAACCTGTTCGGCCAGCGTCATGACCTGCTGATCGGTGCCGACACCGAGCGAGTCGACAACTTCCGTGGCGACACCTGGCGCGGCCCGGCAGTGGGTGGCTTTAATATCTACAACCCGGTATACGGCAACCTCGCCGCACCTTCCGCACTCAACGCGGCGCAGAGTGATCGCAGCGACGAGCTGCATTCACGCTCGCTCTACGCGAAGGACAACTGGCACCTGAACGACCAGTGGATCGTGGTGCTTGGCGGTCGTTATCAGCGTTTCGAGCAGTTCGTCGAACAGGGCCATGGGGCTAATGCCAGTCAGTTAAGCCGTTGCACTCGATCTTTGTAGGAGCCGGCTTGCCGGCGATCCGCCATAAAAAGCATCGCCAGCAAGCTGGCTCCTACGAAAAACGCCCCTCTACTGCAAGTAGGAGGGGGTGGTGACGAACTTATCTGATCAGCATTAGCCATGGGGCCGCCTATACCCGCACCACCGACCGTACCGATACCACCTTCCTGCCCTTCGGCGGCCTGGTATTCCAGCTGAGCGACCAGGTGGCGTTCTATGGCAATTACAGCCACTCCTTCGTGCCCAATGCCTCGGATACCAATACTGGCCAGGCATTCGATCCCGAAGAAGGCCGCAGCTACGAGCTGGGGGTGAAACTCGATCTGCCTCAAGGCATCGGCGCCAGCCTTGCGCTGTTCGATATCGAGAAGAAAAACGTCGTGGTCACCAACAACTCCGTATCGGAAGCAGCAGGCAAGGTCGGTTCGCGCGGCGTGGAACTGGATATCAGTGGCCGCCTGAGCGAGCGCTGGGAGCTGCTCGGCAGCTACGCCTACACCGATACGGAAATCCTCGATGACCCGAGCAACGAAGGCAACGAGCTGGTCAACGCCGCACGCAATGTCGGCAGTCTCTACATCGTCCATCACCTGCATCTACCCCTGGAGCTGGGTCAGTGGCGACTGGGAGGCGGCGCGCGTTATGTCGGCGAGCGTGCTGGCGACAACGCCAACACATTCTGGCTGGATAGCTACACCGTGGCCGATGCCTTCGTCACTTGGGACAGCCAATTGCTTGGAGAAAAGACACGCCTGCAATTGAACGTACGTAACCTGTTCAACGAGCGCTTCTACCCCTCCAGCGGCGGCAACCTGCGCGTTGCAGTGGGCGAGCCACGCGAACTGCGCCTGTCGGCCAACGTCAAGTTTTGAGCCAATCCCGATGGCAACTGCTGAGCGCCTGTGGGAGGCGATTCAGCGGCAACTGAAACCATATGAAGTCGCGGCTAAAGCCCCTCCCACAATCGGCTGAAAACCGCTCAAGCCGGATCGTCGACCCGCACCTGCCTCACGGCAAAGCCCAGGCGTTCGCCGAATTCTTCGACGAACGCCTGGTGCAGACCTGCCTCGGCCCAGCCGTTGAAGATGAAACCCAGGTTGGAAAAGCCGCATGGCTGCAGGAACAGGAAGCCGTTGATGTCATCTTCATGCCCGCATTCCGGGCAGGTGAAGTTGTCGGTTTCCCCTGGCCACCAAACCTCGAGGCTGTCGAACAGCGGCACGCCCACTTCCCTGCGGCATTCGGCACAGCCCGCTTCTTCGAGGAAGCTGCGTGTCGGCATATAGATGCAGCGGTGGGTGATGATTTCCAGGCCATTGTGAGCCTGGCCATAGGGCAGCAACTCTGGGCGCTGGGCGATACGCCGAGCGCCCGGCCCGATGGCGTAGGCCATGCCATTGCCGCCCTGGCCGCAGGTGGTCGGCAACGCCTCGACGATCTCCCGCTTGACCAGCCAGCGCAGCATAGCCTGGGCCTTTTGCTCATGTGCAGGAAGCGTGGATATCTGCGGGACGAGGATCAGTTGCGCGGTCATGGTGCTCGGAGCTGATAGGGAAAGGGCGGCAGCTTAGGCGCTGCGGCCAGCCAATCAAGCCCCTCGACAGACCGCATCGTCCAGCTGCGCCTGACGTTGGGCCAGCCAACGCGCACGCAACAGGTCATAGATCCAGTTGAACGCCAGGGTGTAGGGCAGAAAAAACAGAATCAGCACGATATCCAGCAGCAGCGCCTCGAGCAGGCCAATCGACAGCCACCAGGCAGCCAGAGGCACCAGTACGACGATCAAGCCCACCTCGAACAGCAGCGCATGACTGACCCGCGCCCACAGGCCGCGCTCGAAGCCCAGACGACTCTGTGCGCGGTCGAACAGGTAGTTGAACAGCATGTTCCACAGCATCGCCACGGTTGAGAACATCAGGGTCAGCACACCCAGGTGCAGCAGTGGCTTGTCCATGAACCAGGCCATGGCCGGTGCGCAGATAAGCACGGCAATACCTTCGAAGGCCAGGGCGTGACCGATGCGCTCACGCAGGGAGCGCGGCAGGGGGTGAGTCATGAAACAAACCTCGTGATAGGTGACAACGAGCGCTATGATCATCGGAATATCAGCCAATCCAAAGGCAGCTGCCATCGGCAAAACCGATATGAATATTTCCCCCGAATCCCTCCAGGCCTTCGCCCAAGCCGCCAGCAGCGGCTCGCTCAGCGCTGCAGCGCGGCGCCTGGGCAAAAGCCAGTCGACCATCAGCGAGGCCGTCGCGCGCCTGGAGATCGATCTGGGCGTGGCATTGTTCGAACGCGGCCCACGTAAGCTGCAGCTGACCGAAGCCGGTGCCAGCCTGCTGGCCCACGCTGAAGAAGTGCTCTGCGCCAGCGACCGCCTGGCGCGACACGCCGCAGGCTTGGCCAGAGGCCAGGAGGCGCGACTGACCCTGGCACTGTCCGACGCCTACCAGCCGAAACAATACGAAGTTCGCCTGCAGGAACTGGATCAGCGCTTCCCCGATCTGCAGTTCGAAAGCCTGATCGCCGAACAGGCCGATGTGCTCGACCTGATCACCCAGGGCCGCGCGCAGCTGGGACTGCTCGCCGCGCAAGCGGCCTATCCACCGCATATCGCCCACGCCCGCCTGGAAATGAGCAGCGAGTTCGGCCTGTTCGTGGCCAAGGATCATCCGCTGAGCAAGCTGCCACGAGTGCGTCAGGACGACTTGTCGCGCTGGCGTCTGCTGCGCCTGAGCAGCGTCGCCCATGACGATGCGAACACGGACGAGTTGCCCGGCAGCGGCGGACGCTGCTGGGCCGCGCCGGACTACCTGATGCTGCTGGAAATGGCCCGTCTGGGCTTCGGCTGGGCCGAACTGCCCAGGCAACTGGTCGATGCCTACGGCTTTGGCGGCCTGCATGAGCTGCCCTGCAATGGCTGGCCACGGCGGGTCACGGTGGACGCCATCTGGTCGCGCCAGCGTGAACTTGGCCCGGTGGCAGCCTGGCTGCTCGGGCGTCTGCTCGAAGACAGTTGAGCGCCTCTGCGCTTATCATGCCGCCCCATGATCAATGACCCTTTTGCCCGCCTGAACCTCGACCGCGAGGTGCTCAGCGTCAGCCAACTGAATAACCGCGCCCGCCTGCTGCTGGAGGACGTGTTCGCCGGCATCTGGGTCGAGGGAGAAATCTCCAACCTCGCCCGCCCGGCGTCCGGCCACATCTATTTCACCCTGAAAGACAGCCAGGCCCAGGTGCGCTGCGCGTTGTTCCGGCAGAACGCCGCACGCGTGCGCCAGGCCCTGCGTGATGGCCTGGCGGTGAAGGTGCGCGGCAAGGTTTCGCTGTTCGAGGGCCGCGGCGACTACCAGTTGATTCTCGATGCCGTCGAGCCAGCCGGTGACGGCGCCCTGCGCCTGGCCTTCGAGGCACTCAAGGAAAAGCTCGGCGCCGAAGGTCTGTTCTCTACCGAACGCAAGATTGCCCTGCCCGCTCATCCCAAGCGCATCGGCATCGTCACCTCGCCCACCGGCGCAGTGATCCGCGACATCATCAGCGTGTTCCGCCGCCGCGCGCCGCAGGTGGAGTTGAACCTGATCCCCACCGCCGTACAGGGCCGCGAGGCCACGGCGCAGATCGTCCGCGCCCTGCAGCGCGCCGATGCGCAAGGTTACGACGCACTGATCCTGGCCCGTGGCGGCGGTTCGCTGGAAGATCTCTGGTGCTTCAACGAGGAAGTCGTGGCCCGCGCCGTGGCCGCCTGTGTCACGCCCATCGTCAGCGCCGTGGGCCATGAGACCGATGTATCCATCGCCGACTTCGTCGCCGACGTGCGCGCGCCGACGCCCTCGGCCGCCGCCGAACTGCTGGCCCCGGACAGCAGCGAGCTGGTGCAGCGCCTGCACAACCTGCAACGGCGCCTGGCGCTGCACATGCAGGGCCGTCTAGCCCGCGAACGCCTGCGCCTGGAAGGCGCCAGCCGACGCCTGCGCCACCCCGGCGAACGCCTGCGCCAGCAGGCCCAGCGCCTGGATGACCTGGACATGCGCCTGCGCCGCGCCTTCAACCAGCAACTGGCCAATCAACGCGAACGCCTGGCCCGCCTCGACGCACGCCTCGCCGCGCAGCATCCGGGGCGCAGCCTGGCTCTGTTGCGCCAGCGCCTGGATGGCCTGGCCACGCGCCTGCCGCGCGCCATGCACAGCCAGCTCCGCAGCCAGCGCCAGCAACTGGGTGCCCTGGCTGCGCAACTGCAGATCGTCAGCCCCTTGGCCACCCTGGGCCGCGGTTACAGCATCCTTCTAGACGAACGTGGCCAGGCCGTACGCAGCGCCGCGCAGACCCAGCCCGGCCAGCGCCTCAAGGCGCGCCTTGGCGAGGGTGAGCTAGACGTGCGCATCGAAGACAACCACATACAACCGGCGACCTTGTCGCTACTGGATTGAACTAATGCCAGCATCTCTGCGTAGGAGCGAGCTCTGCTCGCGAAGCTTTTTCAGCCCCTCTTTTCGCGAGCAGAGCTCGCTCCTACACAAGTTGTGTCTGTTCGTCCTGGCTCTGTGCCTGGCCCTGCCCGCCCACGCCGAAGGCTTTATCACCCGCCTGTTGAACAAGCCGGTGCCGGGCGGTGTGGCGGTGATCGATCTGGGCAACCCGGCGCAGGCGCCCAAGGTGCGCTATCA
Organism: Pseudomonas oleovorans subsp. oleovorans; assembly: GCF_002197815.1. Classification (GTDB taxonomy): domain Bacteria; phylum Pseudomonadota; class Gammaproteobacteria; order Pseudomonadales; family Pseudomonadaceae; genus Aquipseudomonas; species Aquipseudomonas oleovorans. Next base: position 21,149 of record NZ_NIUB01000006.1, on the reverse strand, counting down.
GGGCAAGCCGGTGCTGACCGTGCATGAGGACAGCAAGCGCTGGATCGCCATCGTCGGCATTCCACTCAGCGTCAAGCCGGGCACTCAGCAGATAGAGGTCGAGGGCGGCCAGAAGCTGAATTTCCAGGTCGGTGCCAAGCACTACACCGAGCAGCGCATCACCATCAAGAACCAGCAGCAGGTCACCCCCAACGCCGAGAACCTCAAGCGCATCGAACGCGAACTGGCCGAGCAGACCCGCGCCTACCAGCAGTTCAGCGCACGCCAGCCGAGCAACCTGCTGTTCGACCGGCCAGTCAACGGCCCGCTGTCCAGCCCCTTCGGCTTGCGGCGCTTCTTCAACGGCGAAGAGCGCAACCCGCATTCGGGCCTGGATTTCGCCGCCAACCGTGGCACGCCGATCAAGGCGCCAGCCGCCGGCAAGGTCATCCTCATCGGCGACTACTTCTTCAACGGCAAGACGGTATTTATCGATCACGGCCAGGGGCTGATCAGCATGTTCTGCCACCTGTCCGAGATCGATGTGCAGCTCGGCGACGAGATCGCCCGTGGCGGCCATATCGGCAAGGTCGGCGCCACCGGGCGCGCTACCGGCCCGCACCTGCACTGGAACGTCAGCCTCAACGACGCACGGGTTGACCCGGCGATCTTCATCGGTGCGTTCAAGCCCTGAAACTACGCAGCCTGCAATACCTGCGGTTTGGGTTGCTGGCGTATTTTTGTTAGGGTACGGCGGCCAAAATGACCGGCTTTAAGCGTCGGTCTTTCCTCCTGCCTGCTTCGGAGCCGGAAATGCCGAATGAGTTCGATACCTGGATGGGTTGGCTGAACGAACAGCCTGAACTGCTCACCTTCACCGCCACCTTTGCCCTGATCGTCGCCGCCTGGCTGTCGAACTGGATCGTCAAACGTATCCTGGTGCGCGCCATCTACCGCGTGGTCGGCGCGACCACCCTGGGTCGCCATGGCCAGATCAAGGAAAGCGGCATCATCAAGCGCCTGTCGCACATCGTCCCGGCGCTGGTGCTGTCCTCCGGTGTAGCCGTGGTGCCGGGCATGCCCGAAGCCGTGGTAACGGTCACGCAGAACGTCTGCGGCGCCTTCATCGTGCTGACCATCGCCTTGGCCATCGGCGCCCTGCTGGACATTCTCAACACGCTCTATCAGCGCCGGCCCAATGCGCACCTGAAGCCGATCAAGGGCTACCTGCAGGTGATCAAGATCGCCATCTTCGCCATTGCCGCGATCCTCATGGTGGCGGCGCTGATCGACCGCTCGCCGCTGATCCTGCTCTCCGGCCTCGGCGCCATGGCCGCCGTGCTGATGCTGATCTTCCAGGACACCCTGCTGTCGCTGGTGGCCAGCGTGCAGATCTCCTCCAGCGACATCATCCGTGTCGGCGACTGGATCGAGATGCCTCAGCTCAACGCTGACGGCGACGTGATCGACATCGCCCTGCACACGGTCAAGGTGCAGAACTGGGACAAGACCATTACCACCATCCCGACCAAGCGCTTCATCAACGACCCGTTCAAGAACTGGCGCGGCATGCAGGAGTCGGGTGGGCGTAGGATCAAACGTGCGCTGTTTCTGGATCAGACCAGCGTACATTTCCTCAGCGACGAGGAGATCGCACGGCTGCGCCGCTTCATGCTTCTGGATGAGTACCTAGATCGCAAGAACCAGGAACTGCGGGAGTGGAACGCCAAGCTGGCCGAGCACGGTAAGGAAGCGGTGAACACCCGCCGCATCACCAACATCGGCAGCTTCCGTGCCTACGTCGAGCACTACTTGCGGCACAATCCGAACATCCACCAGAACATGACTCTGCTGGTGCGTCAGCTCAGCCCGACTGCCGACGGCCTGCCGCTGGAAATCTACTGCTTCACCAATACCATCGCCTGGAATGCCTACGAAGGTATCCAGTCGGACATCTTCGACCACCTGCTGGCCATCCTCCCCGAGTTCGGCCTGCGCGTGTTCCAGCATCCGAGCGGTGCAGACATGCGCGAACTGCGGCCAGCAATCGTCGAACAGCGCGGGGCGGCTCAATGAAACGCTAGTGGTGCGTCCCTGAACGACGTGTTACAGAGCCTTTGCCCCAAAATCGGTCGGAGCTTGCCATGATTACCCTGCATCACCTGAACAACTCGCGCTCGCAACGCATTCTCTGGATGCTCGAAGAGATAGGTATTGACTACCAGATCAAGCGCTACCTGCGCGACCCGCAGACCATGCTCGCCCCTGCCGAGTTGCGCCAAGTGCATCCTCTGGGCAAGTCGCCGCTGATCACCGACGGCGAGCTGACCCTGGCCGAATCCGGCGCCATCATCGAATACCTGGCCGAACGCTACGGCGACTGGCTGCTACCGGCCGCCGACAGCCCGGAGCGCCTGCGCTGCCGCTACTGGCTGCATTACGCCGAAGGTTCGGCGATGCCACCACTGTTGCTCAAGCTGGTGTTCGACAAGTTGCGTAGCGCGCCAATGCCGTTCTTCATCAAACCCATCGCCAGAGGCATCGCGAACAAGGTCAGTCAGGCGTTCATCTCGCCGCAGCTGAAGCTGCATTTCGACTACCTGGAGAGCCAACTGAGCGAGCGCGACTGGTTTGCCGGTGATGCCTTCAGCGCTGCCGATATTCAGCTCAGCTTCCCGCTTGAAGCAGCTGCCGCCCGTGGCGTACTCAACAACCACCCGCGCCTGAGCGATTTCCTGCAACGCATCCATGCCAGGCCAGCCTATCGCCGTGCCCTGGAAAAAGGCGGCGCCTACGACTACGCCGACTGAAGACGGATCATCGAGGGACGGAGGCGAGCCTGTGCACGCCCCCTGGAAACACGATTCGCCGAAAACATCACTTTCAAAGCAATAAAATCCGCCAACAAAAGCTATCCAGCAATAAATCGGCGTTTTTTAAGCAAGCATTGCCATATCCACCTGCTATGGATAGGGTGCCCACATGAAAAACATCTTTCTCGTCCGCCAGCTCGCATGCCTGCGACTGGTCAGCCCGCGACTGCGAAGCCCCGCCTGAAAATCCGTTTTACATGGCCGCCCGGCCTCGTGTTCGACTCCCATTTCGCAGGATCCTCTCATGACCATGCTCAAAGACCCGTCGAAGAAATACCGTCCGTTCACCCAGATCCAGATTCCGGACCGCACCTGGCCGGACAAGATCATCGACAAGGCGCCGATCTGGCTGTCCACCGACCTGCGCGACGGCAACCAATCGCTGATCGAGCCGATGGATGCCGAGAAGAAGATGCGCTTCTTCAAGTGCCTGGTGGCCGTGGGCCTGAAGGAAATCGAAGTGGGCTTCCCGTCCGCCTCGCAGACCGACTTCGACTTCGTCCGCGAGCTGATCGAAGGCGGCCACATCCCCGACGACGTGACCATCCAGGTGCTGACCCAGGCCCGTGACGACCTTATCGAGCGCACCTTCGAGTCGCTCAAAGGTGCCAAGAAGGCCATCGTCCACTACTACAATGCCTGCGCACCGAGCTTCCGCAAGATCGTCTTTAACCAGGACAAGGCCGGTGTCAAAGCCATCGCCGTGGCCGCCGGCACCACCATCAAGCGCCTGGCCGATGCCGCGCCCGAGACCCAGTGGGGCTTCGAGTACTCGCCGGAAGTGTTCAGCAGTACCGAGATCGACTTCGCCGTCGAGGTGTGCAACGCAGTGATCGACGTGTTCCAGCCGACCCCGGCGAACAAGCTGATCCTCAACCTGCCGGCCACCATCGAGTGCGCCACGCCGAATAACTACGCCGACCAGATCGAGTGGTTCGGCCGCCACGTCGACCGCCGCGACAGCGTGCTGATCAGCGTGCACACCCATAACGACCGTGGCACCGGCGTCGCCGCTTCCGAGCTGGCCGTCATGGCTGGTGCCGATCGCGTCGAAGGCTGCCTGTTCGGCAACGGCGAGCGCACTGGCAACGTCTGCCTGGTGACCTTGGCGCTGAACCTCTACACCCAAGGCGTTGACCCGGAGCTGGACTTCTCCGACATCGACGCCGTGCGCAAGGTGGTCGAGGACTGCAACCAGATTCCGGTACACCCGCGCCACCCGTACGTCGGCGACCTGGTACACACCGCCTTCTCCGGCTCGCACCAGGACGCCATCCGCAAGGGCTTCGCCCAGCAGAAGGACGATGCGCTGTGGGAAGTGCCGTACCTGCCGATCGACCCGGCCGACATTGGCCGCGACTACGAGGCGGTGATTCGCGTCAACAGCCAGTCCGGCAAGGGCGGCATCACCTTCCTGCTCGAACAGGAATACGGCATCAGCCTGCCGCGGCGCATGCAGATCGAGTTCAGCCAGGTGGTACAGCGTGAAACCGATCGCCTCGGCCTGGAAATGACTGCTGCGCAGATCTATCAGTTGCTCGAAACCGAATACCTGCAAGCGCGCAGCCCCTACACCCTGAAAGGCCATCGTCTGCAGGAAGAAAACGGCACCAGCGCGGTGGATATCGAGGTCATCGAAGGTGCTGAAAAACACCACTGGCACGGCATCGGCAAAGGCCCGTTGGAAGCCCTGGCGGCAGCCCTGCCGGTTGCCGTCGAGGTGATGGACTACAGCGAGCACGCCATCGGTGCCGGCACCAATGCCAAGGCAGCGGCCTACATCGAGCTACGCGTCAACGGCGGTCGTGCCCTGCACGGCATCGGCATCGACGAGAACCTGACCACCGCGAGCTTCCGCGCCCTATTCAGCGCGCTGAACCGCGCCCTGAGCCAGGCCGAGTCGCAAGCGGCCTGAGCCCTGAGCTGAACGCACAACGCCGGGCAATGCCCGGCGTTTTTGTGGTCGCGGTAGGGACGGCAGTTACCTGCCGCCCCCCGCACAGATCCGTACGTGCGGAACTACCGCATACGGCTCCTGCCTCAGGTTCGTGACGCGAAGCGTTCCTCCGGATAGGGATGTGCAGTTCTGGGCTTCGGTATGTAGATGTCTGCGAGACGACCAAAGCGTGACCACTGGAGCCGGTTACGCTGGCTGCGCCGCTTGAGAGCTTGCCGCCAGAGGCGGCAGACCGCCGAACGAAAACCACCAAGACGTATCAGGTTTCCCGGCACCGCGTGGTAATTGAGGTAACCACTCACCACCCGAGTGAGCCATTGCCCTTGAACCCGGATGGGTTCATGACGTCGACGTTTCAGCTCATCCCGAATGGCCAGTAGCGTTGCACACATTCGCTTCTTGACCGTCAGTCGCAGCACTTGAAAACCACCGCTTCTGTTGGTGCTGCAACAATGTGTGAAGCCCAGAAAGTCAAACGTTTCCGGTTTACCCAAGCCTCGCTTCCTACGATTTCTCGCAGCAAAACGACCAAAGCGGACGTTGCCTGCCATCGGTTTTGGGAATGTAGACCCGTCGTGATGGCGTTGCCCGATAAGCTCCGCTGTGGAGCTTTGCGTGCAAATCGGTTACCCGCTGGAGAAGACCTTCCTCGTATTCCCGCCACGACAAGCCGTATCCGTCCGGCCAACACACCTTCCTGGCCCCGACGCCAAAGGCGATGGTGTCCACCTGATTTAAGTGGACACCATTTCTAGCCTTTTAAGCGGGTCTTTCATGCAGCCACAACGCCGTTCCTACTCCAAATCCTTCAAGGCCCAGATCATTCAAGAGTGCGCCCAGCCCGGGGCCTCGATTGCCAGCGTTGCGCTGAGCCACAGCCTCAACGCAAACCTCGTCCATAAATGGATCCGAGTGCACACGCAGAAAGCCATGGCGCTGCAACCTGCTTTCATTCCTCTGTCCTTGCAGGCTATCGGGACAAAGTCGGATTCCGCGTCATCGACTATCTGCCTGGAAATCCCACACCCGCGCGGTACCATCAAAGTGAACTGGCCGACCGAAAGCGCCGCTGCCTGCGCGACCTTTCTGCGAGATCTGCTGCGATGATCCGCATCGACTCCATCTGGCTCGCCACCGAGCCTATGGACATGCGTGCTGGCACCGACACCGCAATGGCGCGGGTGGTGGCGGTGTTCGGTGCGGCGCAGCCGCACTGTGCTTATCTGTTTGCCAATCGCCGCGGCAATCGGATGAAAGTGCTGGTGCACGACGGGTTGGGTATCTGGCTGGCGGCGCGCCGCCTGCACCAAGGCAAGTTCTTCTGGCCCGGTTCTCGACACGGCTCTCAGATGGAATTGGGTGCCGAACAACTACACGCCCTGGTGCTGGGTTTACCCTGGCAACGACTTGGCCGGATAGCGCAATTTCTATTCTGTGATGCCTGCCATGGCCTGCCTGACCGTGCAATTGTCCGATGAGCCTCTCGTCGGGTTTAGCCTGCTCGGGCAAAATCGGCGGCATGACTTCGCTGCCCAATCTAGACCAACTGCCCCCTGAACAACTGCGCGCTCTGGCGGCGCAGTTGATGCAACGTGTCGAGAGTCTCGATCAGAAAGTCGAGACAATGGGCAAGAAGATCCACCGCGACCAAACGCTTATCGAAAAGCTGACCCACGAGATTGCGCAGCTCAAGCGCTTCAAGTTTGCCAAGCGCAGCGAGCAATTGAGCCCGGATCAAGTCAGTCTGCTTGATGACCTGATCGACACCGACATTGCGGCCATCGAAGCAGAACTTGAAGCGCTGAAACCTGCTCGCGCTTCGACTGAGGTTCGGCAAAAACCTAAACGCACCGCCTTGCCGCCACAGTTTCCACGCACTCTGATCCACCATGAACCCGATAACAGCCACTGCCAGTGCGGTTGCGCGCTCAAGCGTATCGGTGAGGATGTCAGCGAGAAACTCGACTACACACCGGGCGTGTTCACCGTTGAGCGGCACATCCGTGGCAAATGGGTCTGCGATCAGTGCGAAACCCTGATCCAGGCACCGGTTCCGGCTCAGGTCATCGACAAGGGCATCCCAACCTCAGGGCTGCTGGCCCATGTCATGATCGCCAAGTTCGCGGATCATTTACCGCTCTACCGCCAGGAATCGATTTTCGGTCGAGCCGGTTTGGTCATCGCCCGCTCGACCTTGGCCCAATGGGTCGGCAACTGTGGTGTGCAGTTGCAGCCGCTGGTCGATGCCCTGCGCGACGCGGTGCTTGCCCAGCACGTGATCCATGCCGACGAAACCCCGGTTTCGATGCTCGCGCCCGGCGAGAAGAAGACCCATCGCGCCTATGTCTGGGCCTACGCCACCAGCCAGTTCTCGGACGTGGCAGCGGTCGTTTACGACTTCAGCCCCAGCCGAGCCGGAGAACACGTCCGCAACTTTCTGCAAGATTGGAAGGGCAAGCTGGTCTGCGATGATTTTGGTGGCTACAAGGCCAGCTTTGAACTCGGTGTCACCGAGATCGGCTGCATGGCCCATGCCCGGCGCAAATTCTTCGAGCTACACGCCACCAATAAAAGCCAGCTTGCCGAGCAGGCCTTGAGGTACATCCAGCTGCTGTACGAAATCGAGCATGAAGTCCGCGACCTAAAACCGGATTTACGCCGCCGAATACGACAAGAAAAAGCCGTGCCGGTGATGGACGTTTTGCATGCCTGGATGATCACCCAGCGCCTACTTGTGCACGATGGCTCGGCCATCAGCAAAGCATTGGATTACAGCCTCAAACGCTGGACGGCGCTGTCGCGCTATCTCGATGACGGCGCCGTACCCATTGACAATAATTGGGCAGAGAACCAGATCCGGCCATGGGCGTTGGGGCGCAAGAACTGGCTCTTTGCAGGTTCACTGCGCAGCGGTAAACGGGCAGCGGCGATCATGAGTTTGATCCAGTCAGCTCGACTCAACGGGCATGACCCGTACGCCTATTTGAAGGACGTCCTCACGCGCCTGCCGACGCAGCGGGCAAGTGAGATTGCGGAGCTGCTGCCGCATAGGTGGCGACTGGTTTAGTTGCGCAAGACGGGATGCCCAGAAGCATACAGTTCAGGACCTGGGTTACCTAGGGTCTGTTGCCGTTTCGCGCACGGCCGCGTCGAAACGGCAACAGACCCTAGCGATCAGGAAGCAATCCTGCTTAGATATCGAGGCAGATCTTACCGAAGTGACGATTACTTTCCTGATAGCGGAACGCCTCAACAATTTCGTCCAGCGGAAAATGGCTATCGATAACCGGACGCATGCCATTGGCATCGATAGCCCTGATCATCTCCTGCTGCTGGGTACGGTTTCCAACCAGCACACCCTGCAGTCGCAACTGCCGTGTCAGCGCAGTAACGATGCTCAGCTCCCCGGCAACGCCGGTAAGGATACCAATCACAGAAATATGCCCACCAATACGTGCCGCAATCATCGACTGCTCCAGGGTCGCGGGCCCGCCTACTTCGATGACGTGGTCAACGCCCCGATCATTGGTTAACTCACGCACTTTCTCGCCCCAGTTGGGCGTACGGCGATAGTTGATCAGGTGGTCGGCCCCCATGGCCTTCAACCGCTCCAGCTTCCCGTCGCTGGAAGAGGTGGCAATGACCGTCGCGCCGGCCATTTTGGCGAACTGAAGCGCGAAGATCGAAACACCGCCGGTGCCCTGTATAAGAACGCTGTCCCCAGGCTTCAACGAATCGTCGGCCATCAACACGCGCCAGGCGGTCAGGCCGGCCGTGGTAAGCGTTGCAGCCTCAGCATGAGTCCAGCCCTGGGGCGCCTTGGTAAAAGACGTGGCTCGCGCCGTAACGGCTTCCCGAGCATAACCATCGACACCATCGCCCGGTACCGTTCCAAAACCCTCCTGCTGCGGCTCGCCATCAAGCCAGTCAGGAAAGAACGTACTCACGACCTGATCGCCTACGGCGAACTCGGTGACACCCTCACCTAAGGCAACCACCTCTCCAGCACCATCTGCCATGGGAATCCGCTGCACGCTCGGTCCCCACAGGCCGCTTACGACGGCAAAGTCATGGTAATTAAGGGAACTGGCACGCAGCCTTACTGTAATTTCACCAACCTTTGGCGCCGCCGCTTCGCAACTGCCGATAACGACATTGTCATAGCCGCCGCCCGGCTTGAGATAGATGGCTTTATACGACATGAATCTGACTCCTCTGGAAGAACGATTTTGCAGGTTCGCGCGAGCAAACTCAGACCTTAACACTCCCCGGCGAGCAGAGCATCAGTACTTTCGCGGCGCGCCTTAATGGCGCCGGAACACCAAACGAATCAATCAACAGTACATAAACTGGCATGGTCGCGGTAGGGACGGCAGTTACCTGCCGCCCCCCGCACAGATCCGTACGTGCGGAACTACCGCATACGGCTTCTGCCTCGGGTATGTGACGCGAAGCGACCCTCGGGATAAGGATGTGCATTTCTGGGCCTAGGTATGTAGAGGAACAGGACGAGGTTCTTGAAGGTGAGCTGGCGTCGGCGGGTAAAGTCTTGAGGATTCTGGCGGTGGGCGGCGATGAAGGCGGGACAATCGAGCGGACTGGTTATTTTTTGTACAATTTTCAAACCAGGGCTTAGCTGGCGGTGTCAAGCGATGCGGTATAGGTAGTCAAAAGGGCTTCTCCCATGCACTGATTTGAGCGCTAATTATATGATATTTATGGATAATTTCCAAAGTTGATGACATTGGGCTTTAGCCGGTCCCGAGTGAGCGAAGCGAACGGCTTGAACCATTTGTTAGGCTTTTGACGAATAGATAGAATTATAACGCCGTTTGGCAAGCCAACAGGAAACAATAGAAATAATTGTTGGAAGAATAAGTAAAATCAAAGCAAAAGTTATTGCAAGATCACGGCTGTCGTATATTCGCTGCGGAATGTCTTGCGATAAAAATATTCCCGTTGGCAATAAAGAGCCGAGTAGAGCAATTTCTGCAGTGCCAAATTTATTCTTGCCGTTTAAACGCTTTTTAACTGCTGCGAAAATACTAGCGGCATAAGATATTGGAGCATACGAGAAAGCATTAAAGAATACTTTGTACATCATGCTCTCGTTATAGGTGTGTATGAAAAATGATCTAGCAATTTGCGCCCAAACGAGAACGCATATAGCTAAGGCAAACATTCCATACCAGTCTCTATGCTGCGATTTCATGTTTTTAATGCCTAACGTTTGGTTAAGGGGCGGGCTTTAGCCCGTCCCAGCGAGCAGAGCGAGCGATTTGAACCGTTTGTTAGGCGTGGTGCGATGCTGATTTTTATTAATCCTTATTATTTTTTTCTTTGATTCTTTCTTGTGCGCGTAAATTTGCAGTTTCTTTAAACTCAATAGTTGCGGCAGCAGCCTCTATTGCGCCATTTTTAATTGAAGTTATTATTTCGTTTCTCTTTCCTATGACTATTTTTATGTTTCCGATAACGCATGCTGCTAGCAAGAGTACTGCCAGCCCAGTAAGTTTTATGCTAGGCGGCCGGATTCCAGATTGCTCTACGTATAGTACAATGGCTAAAAATATAAAAAGTATAATTCCGTTAAATTTTAACATTGCAACTATTGCTGATTTCATGAGTTCTCTCGATTAGTTTTTGTCTGGCGTTTTTTTGCAGTGTCGGATTCAGCTAGGCTCAAGCCCGTGAAACGAGCAGGTTGAGCTCGTTGCCAGGAGTTGCTTGTAAGATATTTTTGATTTCATCGCTGCGCTAGGACATTGAAGCTGGATATTTGGTTTTCGATTAGTTTGTAGTTTGGCTCGCCGCTAAATACGGTGTGCTCAAGGCTAATTATCAGTGTTGCGGATGCTCGATACACAATGTACTGTGCACGCGAAACTTTAAATCCCATGGAGTTGTAAGATAAACTTTCAGTCCGAACTGCAGGAGTGCCTTTAAATGTCCCGGTGCCGGACTGCGATGAAACTAGCTTGATTCCAGAGACTTTCATGATTTCACTTTGTCTTTTGGATAGCTCATTTCCTAGCGTGTTTATATCTGAAACTGTCAGGCTATCAAATTCTTCTTTTGTTAACTCTGGAGGTCCGATCAGGATTCTTGTTAGGAATACTTCATTGCCATTTTCTTTGTAGATCATGAAAGGTGTGGCGATATCTTTTAGATCGACATAGTGTTCTACTTTTGCTTTATTGGCAATTGTGCTCGCTTGGTTCATTAGCTCGGTCGCATGAGAACTAGATACAATACGCCAATCTTTGGGTATAGATATTTCATAAAGCCCATCTAGTCTGTAATTTTCAGCATGTGTAATGAGCGGATGCGAGGTAAAAATGGCTATTAATATTAATATTTTTTTCAATGTAATATCTCTTTTGGCTTAAGAGTACGCCCTTTGCGATTTTGTTGCAGTGCCTAACGATTAAGCTAACTGGCGGCCAAAAGCGCAGCTTTTGGACGTCCAGCGAACGAAGTGAGCGATAGTTGAGCGCATTGTTAGGAGTGCTCACGCAGTATTGTTGATACCTTTTTCCCTAATACGCTTGACTTGAAGCTTGGTTTAGAAGCAATGATCTTTTCGTAAGCGCTGGCTATTTGTACTAGGTATTGGGATTTGAATCCTGGCTTTTTTGTGGCCCACTGCTCTGACTCGATTAGTTTAATTGCTGTTTCTAACCGTTTCGCAAGATCGATGTTTGACCCTTTGCGTGGCGGAGTTACAGGCTCAATATCTTCTTTGCGAGCACGATCATTGCGATTAGCGGTCTCCCAGTCCAAGGCACGAGCCATGTTGCCTCCTAACAGTGATTAGATGGAAGGCGGTACTAATCCGATAGTAGAGCCTTCCATCTAACTCCGCACTATCGCCATCGCCGCCCTGGAAAAACTCTTTTCAAATCATGGCATTACCAGCCAGCCCCTGATGCCTGGATGTATTCGCTTGACTTCCTCATTTTTGCTCTACCATTACTACTGTACAAAAACACAGCTAAGGAGTCGACCATGGAAACCTCCAGCAAACCTCGCCTGCAGGAGAAGTTCAGGGCGGTGATGCGCTTGCATCATTACAGCATCCGCACCGAAAAATCCTACTGGTACTGGATTCGCTATTTCATCCGTTTCCATAAGCTGCGCCATCCACTGGAGCTTGGTGCTACCGAGGTCAATGCTTTTCTCACTTGGCTGGCAGTTGAGCGTCAGGTGGCTGCCGCCACCCAGAATCTGGCACTCAATTCGCTGGTTTTCCTATACGACAAGGTCTTGCAACAACCACTCGGGCAAGTGGGTGAGGTGGTGCGCGCAAAACGCTCAGCGCGTATTCCTTGCGTACTTACGCATGAGGAAGCCACGGCGCTCATTGCCAGGCTCGGCCAACCGCATCAGCTACTGGCTTCGCTGATGTATGGCGCCGGCTTGCGAGTGGTGGAAGCTGCACGTTTGCGTATCAAGGATGTGGATTTCGATAAGCAGATCATCACCATTCATGACGGCAAAGGCGCCAAAGACCGAACGACACTTCTGCCGGCGCCCTTGATCACACAGCTGCTGGAGCGCAGAGAGCGTATGTTTCGCGCCTGGAAGCAGCGGGACAGTTTTTATCACGCTCCCGTCAGCCTGCCATTTGCGCTACGTCGCAAATACCCCAAGGCGGGATGTTCATTCGAGTGGCAGTGGCTGTTCCCGTCGACCGGACTTTGCACGGATGAGGACGGGCAGATCGTTCGTCATCACCTTCATGTCAGTGCCATTCAGAAAGCTGTCAGACATGCCGTGCGGCAATCCAATCTGCACAAGCCTGCCAGTTGCCATACCTTTCGCCACAGTTTCGCCACCGAGTTACTGCGTCGAAGGAGTGATATTCGCACTGTGCAGACGCTACTGGGGCATGCGGATATACGTACGACGCAGATCTATACGCATGTGCTGGGACAGGGCTTTGCCGGTGTAGTCAGCCCGCTGGGGTGAGCGCGGCAAGCACTTGGCTGGGTTGTCACGACCGCCATTCGAATTGCATTCGGGCTACGAGGTCTGTGCCGCTAGGCCTTGGGCAGCGCCTCCAGCACCTGCCGATACAAACCCTGCAGGCGCAGGGCATCCTCTTCGTCCAGCGTCTCTTGCTGAAGGCGGCGAGCGAAAACATCTTCCACGCTCAACTCGTCCAGCGTCTCTCGCGCTTCACAGGCCAAGCTGGCTGCCGCATTGCCGCGTTCACGACGGATACGCAGCACCTCCACGGGATGCCCTTCGCACAGGGCGTTGATGCGGCTTTGTAGGTCGCTCAGGTAGTCGTCGGTGCTCACTTGCACTTCCAGCCATACGGGCCGTTCGGGCATGCCCTGCTTGGCGGTTTCGGCGATGGCATCGGCCAGTTCCTTCAGCGAGCCGCGCAGGCTGGCCATTGGCTGAAATACCGGCACGGGCAGCGCTATGATCGAGTGCAGCGCAGCCTCGCCGAACTGCAGCAGCAGCACTTCCTTCTGCTGGCGCGCCTCGTCGAAGGACAGGGCAATCGGCGAGCCGCTGTAGCGAATGTGCTCCAGGCCGCCGACCTTTTGCGGGCGGTGGATATGGCCAAGGGCGATGTAGTCCGCCGGCGGGAAGGCGCTGGTGGGGAAGGCTTCCAGGCTGCCGACGTAGATCTCGCGCACCGATTCGCTGGCGCTGGCGCCAACTGTGGTGAGGTGACCGGTGGCAATGATCGGTAGCGTCAGGCCCAGCTCGTTACGCTTGATAACCGCCAGTTCGTACAGTGCCCGGTAATGCTCAGCGATGGCTTGCTGCAGCGACTGCTGCTTGTCCTGCGCGCTCTGCCCCGCCTGGCTGGCCATGACGTCACGCGGGCGGATAAAGGGAATGGCGCAGAGGATGGCGCCCGGCTGGCCAGTACGATCATTGAGTACCAGTACCTGTTCAGCCAGGTCGACGCCTACGCTCGGCACCACCTGGGTGCCCAGTTGCCCCAGCAGGCTGCGACTTTCACCGAGCATTGCTGGCGAGTCGTGGTTGCCGCCGAGCACCACCAGGGCGCAGCCGACGTCGCGCAACTCCACTACCAGCCGGTAGTACTGCTCGCGGGCATAGCTGGGCGGCGCACCGGTGTCGAACACATCGCCGGCGATCAGCAGCACGTCCACCTGATGCGCGTGCACCTGCTCCAGCAGCCAGGCGCAAAAAGCCTGGTGTTCGGCCTGGCGGGTCTTGCCCATGAAATGCTGGCCCATGTGCCAGTCGGAGGTGTGCAGGATGCGCAAGCTCATAGCGGCCAGTCCTGTACGACGACATGAGTCTTGACCCGCTGCATGTGCGGGAAGGTTTCGATGGCCGCGCGCACTTCGCTCAGGCGCGCCATGCTCGGCGCCTCGACCAGTACCAGCATGTCGGTCTCGCCGCTGATGCCACTGCAATGGCGGATTTCCGGGTATTCGCGCATGCGCTCGACATAATCCTGGCAGCGACCGTTCTGGTAGAAGAGCTCGAGAAAGGCCTTGACCCCGCCCTCGCCCGGCACCGCGACCTGCGCGTGATAGCCGCGAATCACCCCGCTCTTTTCCAGATGGCGAATGCGCTCGCTGACCGCCGAACGTGACAGGTTGACCTCACGGGCGATGTGGCTGACGGAGGTGCGCGCGTCGCTGCGCAGCAGGGCGAGGATCTGGCGATCGAACTTGTCCACGGGCTTCTCGGGGTGGCAATCAGGTTGACGGAGGAAACCGCCATTTCGTCGGCAAAAGGCGACAGCCTGCAAGCGGGCGGCGCTCTACCATGGCGGCTCCAATAAAGGCGTGAGCATACCCCATGAGTCGATTGAACAAGGAGTTGGGCCTGCTGCAGGGTGTCGCCCTGCTCAGCACCTCGCTGCTCGGCACAGGCATCTTCGTGGTGCCAGCGCTGGCCGCCACGGCCGCAGGCGCGGCGTCGCTATGGGCCTGGATGATCCTCATTGCTCTGGTGCTGCCGGTGGCCTTCACCTTCGCTCAATTGGGCAAGCGCTTCCCACATGCCGGCGGCGCGCCGCACCTGATCGGCCGCGCCTTCGGCCTGCGCATGGAAGGCGTCAGTGCGCTGCTGTTTCTCGCCGTACTGCCGGTCGGACTGCCGGCTGCGCTGCATATCGCCAGCGGCTTCTGGCTGGCGCTGCTCGACCTCGACCGCGTCGGCCTGCTGGCCATCGAATTGGTCACGCTGGCTGCCATTCTGCTGCTTGGCCAGCGCCCGCCAAAAGCTTCGGGCCTGCTGCAGGGGCTGATCGCCGTGGCCATCGTTGCCAGCGTTGCGCTGATCTGGTGGATGGGTGATCTGCCGCGCACCAGCCAACCGCTGCTGCCAGCCATGGACGGCCAATGGCATTTGCTGCCGACAGCGCTGGGGGTGATGTTCTGGTGCTTCGTCGGCATCGAGGCCTTCACTCACCTGGGCGAGGAGTTCAAACGCCCCGAGCGCGACTTCCCCCTGGCGCTGCTGCTCGGTGTGCTGCTGGCTGGCCTGGTGTACTGGGCCTGTTCGGTGGCGGTGCTGAGTTTTGCCACCTACGGTGACGTGCACAGCGATACCACCGCGCTACCGCGCCTGTTCGAGCAGTTGCTCGGCGAGCAGGCGCGCGCGCTGGTGGCGGTGCTGGGCTACCTGGCCTGCTTCGCTTCGATGAACGTATACATCCAGGGGTTCGCCCGGCTGATCTGGAGCCTGGCCGAAGAAGGTCGCCTGCCTGCCAGCCTGGCCGTGCGCAACCGCCAGGGCGTGCCGGGCAAGGCCTTGTTGCTGGTGGTGATCAGTTGCGCGCTGTGCGCCGTACTGTCGGCCACGCTGAAGCTGTCGGTGGATGACCTGATTCGCTATGCCAATGGCAACTTCGTGCTGATCTACCTGTTCAGCATGGCAGCGGGCTGGGTGCTGTTGCGAGGCATCTGGCGTTTGCTGGCCGGGCTCAGCACGCTGCTCTGTGCGGCGGTGCTGGTGATGCTCGGCAGCGATGCGTTGTATGCCGTGGCGCTGCTCGTCGCCCTGCTGCTGCTCGATCATCTGCGCGCCCGGCACAAGGCGTTGGCGTAGCGATCCTCCGCGCACGCCTGGTGGCGGATGAAAGAGCGTCATCCTCACCACGGATGACCGTGGGGAACATGGGTTCTATCCTTAGGCTGAATTTGCCGAAAGGAAGCCTCATGCGCCGCATACTCAATGACCTGAAAATCATGATCCTGGCCAACCTGTGGATCGTGCCGGTGATGGCCGCGCTGGTCTGGGCGCTGTTCCAGTTCGTCGCGCCGCCACCACCGATGAGTGCCAGCATGGCCACCGGCACGCAAGGCGGCGCCTATCAGCACTTTGCCGAGCGACTGAAGGAAGAACTGGCCAAGGAAGGTTTCGAGCTTACCCTGGTGCCCACCTCTGGCTCGCGTGACAACCTGCAACGCCTGCTCGCCGAAGCGCCCGAGGTGCAGATCGCCCTGGTGCAGAGCGGCCTGGAGCGCCAGTTGGCGCCTGACGAACAACGTCAGTTGCAGAGCCTGGGGGCGATCTATCAGGAGCCGCTGTGGCTGTTCTATCGCCGTGACGTTGAGTTGGATCGCATTGCCGACCTGCTGCCGCTGCGCCTCGGCCTGGGCGGCGAAGGCAGCGGCACCCGCGCCGCCAGTGATGCCATTCTCAGCGCCAATGCCATCGAGCCAGAACAATATCCCGACACCTGGCAGAGCCTCGGCGGTGGCAAAGCCGCTCGGGCGCTGATGGCCGGCGAACTGGATGCAGCGTTCTTCGTCGGTCCGGCAGAGAACGCACTGGTTCAGCAACTGGCGGCCAACCCGGACATCGCCCTGGCACACTTTCGGCGCGCCGCCGCTTACGAGGCGCGACTGCCGTTCTTCAATCAGGTGAAGGTCGGTGAAGGTCTGCTCGACCTGGCCAGCAATGCGCCGGATCGCGACATCGTCACCCTCTCTCCAGTCGCTACCCTGGTGGTCAACGACGACTTCAACCCTGGCCTGGTACCGCTGTTTCTCGAAGCCAGCCGTGAAGTGATGCGCAGCGGCACCCTGCTCGACGCCGCCGGCACCTTCCCCAGCGCAGAGCCGCGCACCTTCGAGCTGCACAAGGATGCCGGGCATTACTACGCCAAGGGGCTGCCGATTTTGCAGCGCTACCTGCCGTTTCGCATCGCCTCGCTGGCCGACCGCTACATCATCCTGCTGATCCCGCTGATCGTGGTGATGATCCCGCTGTTCAAGGCCGTCGGGCCGATCTACCAGTGGCGTATCCGCGCGCGCATCTACCGCTGGTACAAGTACCTGCGCGAGATCGACCGCAAACTGCACGCTGGCTCCCTGCCGGACGCGCTCGGCAGCGAAATCGAGCGCCTGGAGAAACTGGAAGACGAACTCGCCGCGGTGGAAGTGCCGCTGTCGTATTCCAATGAGCTGTACGAGCTGCACATGCATGTGCGCTATGTGATCGAGCGCTTGCGCGAGTTGCAGCGGCGGCGGCAGCCGTAGGGTGGACATCGTTTTTTCATGTCCACCGATGCGCAGCGGATGGAAAAAGCGTCTCCACCCTGAGTAAAAGTAAAAGTGAAGTAGCCGTTTCTGACGAGTAGGAGCCGCGCCTCGCGGCGAATGGTTCAGGCAACCTCGATCATGAGCTGAACCCACCATTCGCCCCGGGGCGGGGCTCCTACAGTTAGTGGACAACGCGAAGTTTGTCCATCACTTGGACTGACGCAATGGTGGGCAGCGTCATCCACTCTGCGTAAGGGTGGAGTAGCCAGTTCTGACGGGTAGGAGCCGCGCCTCGCGGCGAATGGTTCAGGCAACCTCGATCATGAGCTGAACCCACCATTCGCCCCGGGGCGGGGCTCCTACAGTTCGTGGACAACGTGAAGTTTGTCCATCACTTGGACTGAGCCCGCGACGACTTCTGTGGGCTTTAGCCGCGAGCAGCTGCATAGCGTTCACCGATGCATGCGCACCAGAATCCATGACCCGCTTCGGGTAAACTTCGCCTCTTGTTTCATTTGCCCACGAGACCGCCATGCCGATCCGTCACTGCATCGTCCACCTGATCGACAAGAAGCCCGACGGCAGCCCTGCCGTGCTGCACGCCCGCGACAGTGAGCTGGCCACGTCGCAAGCCATAGAGAACCTGCTGGCCGACCTCAACGAGAGCTACAACGCCAAGCAGGGCAAAGCCTGGGGGCTGTTCCACGAGGAATCCGGCGCCTACCCGTTCAGCGGCTGGCTCAAGGCCTATCTCGATGGCGAGCAGGACTTCACCGCCTTCAGCCGCCAGGCCGTCGAGCACCTGCAGAAGCTGATGGAAGAATCCAACCTCTCCACTGGCGGTCACGTGCTCTTCGCCCACTACCAGCAAGGCATGACCGACTACCTGGCTATCGCCCTGCTGCACCACAGCGAAGGCGTGGCGGTGACCGACGCGCTGGACGTGACGCCGGCCAAACATCTGGATCTGGGCCAGTTGCACCTGGCCGCGCGCATCAACATCAGCGAGTGGCAGAACAACAAGCAGTCCAAGCAGTACATCTCCTTCATCAAGGGCAAGAACGGCAAGAAGGTCTCGGACTACTTCCGTGACTTCATCGGTTGCCAGGAAGGCGTCGACGGCCCCGGCGAAACCCGCACCCTGCTCAAGGCCTTCAGCGACTTCGTGGAAAGCGAAGACCTGCCCGAAGAACAGGCCCGCGAGAAGACCAAGACCCTGGTCGGCTACGCCAGCGGCCAGGCCAAACTGGGTGAACCGATTACCCTGGAAGAACTCTCCGGGCTGATCGACGAGGAGCGTCCCAAGGCCTTCTACGAGCACATCCGCAACAAGGACTACGGCATGGCGCCGGAATTTCCGGCGGACAAACGCACCTTGAGCCAGTTCCAGCGTTTTACCGGGCGGGCCGAAGGGCTGTCGATCAGCTTCGAGGCGCACCTGCTGGGCTCGAAGATCGAATACGACGAGGGCCGCGACATGTTGATCATTCGTCAGTTGCCGACCCAGTTGAAGGATCAGCTCAAGCGGCGGCAGGATTGATGCATTCGTAGGGCGGGCCGGGCGGCGATCCGCTTTAGCAGGCCGTTGAAAAACGTAGGCGAGGCAGCCAATGCAAGGCAAAAACAGGCGAAAAAGCGGAGTTTACGAGCTGTAAATGAGCATTTTGATCGGACTCGCGCACGAGCCTGTTTTTAACGCAGCAGTGGCAACGCAGATAGTTTTTCAACAGCCTGTTAGCCCACCAAAGCAGTCCAAGTCAGCACCCGAGCTACCTTAGGAAGCTGAGATCGTTGTTGGTGGGCTGAAGCCCACCCTACAAACCTGACCGCGCTATCGCACAAGGACGCGCAACCATGAAGACGATTGTGCTGCTGCTCGCCGCGCTGGCTCTGTGGCAGAACTGGGACAAGATCGACCGCTGGCTAAACCCGCCACAGGCCGGCAATGCCAGCGGCGAGATCGTGCTCTACGCGACGCAGTGGTGCGGTTACTGCGCCAAGACCCGCGAGTTATTCGCCGAGGATGGCATTGTCTATCGCGAAGTGGATATCGAGAACGATGCGGCTGGCCGCGCCCAGTACCAGGCGCTGGGTGGCCGGGGCGTGCCGGTGATCGACCTGCGCGGCCAAGTGATTCACGGCTACGACGTGCGCGCCATCCGCGCCGCCTACTGACCTCAACTCAGCGAACTATCCTCACGCCGCCACTGCCGTGGGCTGACGCCGAACCAGCGGCGGAAGGCGCGCGAGAAGGCGCTGGTTTCCGAATAACCGAGCAACGGCGCCAGGTGCGAAATGGGTAGCTGCGGCTGACGCAGGTAACGGCTGGCCAGTTCGCGACGCACGTTGTCCACCAGTTGTGAGAAGCTCAGCCCCTGCTCACGCAGACGCCGCTGCAGCGACCAACTGGCCATGCCGAGCATTTCCGCGACATCTTCCAGCGCCGGCTCGCCGTACAGCAGACGCTGGCGAATCTGCTCGCGCACATCGTTGACCATATCCCGCTCACCACGCCCGCACAGGGCGCTGATCTGGTTCAGCGAGTCCTGCATGACCATCAGCAGTACCGGATCACTGTCCGGCATGGCGCGGTCGAGGCCGCGCTTGGGAATCAGCAGGGAATTGCACGGCTGCTCGAAATACACCGGCGCATCGAACACCTTACAGTGCTCGTGCCAATGCTCCGGCCGTGGGTGTTCAAAGTGCACCGCGCGCGGCGCCCACTGCGGGCCAAGCACATGACGCACCAGGTTGAGGGCCATGCCCAGGGTCAACTCGGCATCCTGGCGGCGGCTGAGAATGGCGCCATGGCGTACCTGATAGTCGAAGCGGTAGCACTCGCCCTCATCGACCAGGCGGATCAGGCTGTTGCGCTGATGTAGCGGGAAGGCACGGGCGAAGTTGATCAGCGCCTGTTCCAGGGTCGCCGAACACAGCCCGATATAACCAAGCAGGCCAAGCGCCTGCGGCTTGAACTGCTGGCCGTAGTACAGACCGAAGTTATCGCAGCCAGACTGATGCGCGGCTTCTTCCAGCACCTGGCAGTAATTGGGCAGCGCCAGGCTCAGGGTCGGATGGCGCAGGCACTCGGGGTCGATGCCGGAGACCCCGAGGATACGATCCGGGTCACCGCCCTGCTTTTCGATGAAGCCGCACAGGCCACTCGCAGCAGCCGCCAGCACACCCGCATTAGCCGGCGCACCGGACAACAGCGAAGCGCCGAACGAACCACCCGCCTGGGAGAAAAAGGCACTCATCGGGGCCTCCTTGGTAACAATGCGTTTCGGCAAGCAAGAAATACGCCTGCACTGTCGCACCGCAAAACCACGGTTCAAACGCCACCTCCGTGCCCCGCCCTGCCGGGCGAGTGAGTCATTTTGAAACATCCGCACCAAAACGCAGCGGACGACTTGACCCATTACGACACAGGCAGCGTCGGCGCCTGCAAAGTTGACTTTGCACGACAGCAAGCCCCCTGTGCAGTCAAGTTGCGCCCATGAAATCGGCTCATGATCGACCCAGGCTGAACGTCAGCTCACCTGCTACGTACAACTACAACAACATCGTTTCGGAGAACGCTCATGATTTATGCCAAGCCTGGAACCAGCGGCGCCCTCGTCACCCTCAAGCCGCGCTATGGCAACTACATCGGCGGTGAGTTCGTCGCCCCGCTCAGCGGTCAGTACTTCAGCAATACCAGCCCGGTCGATGGCTCGGTAATCGGCGAATTCCCCCGCTCCAACGCCGCCGACATCGACAAGGCTCTCGATGCTGCTCACGCCGCTGCCGACGCCTGGGGCCGCACCAGCGTGCAGGAGCGTTCGCACATCCTGCTGAAAATCGCCG
>NZ_NIUB01000005.1 GCF_002197815.1 Pseudomonas oleovorans subsp. oleovorans | reverse complement strand
TTGACGACCATAGAGCGTTGGAACCACCTGATCCCATCCCGAACTCAGTAGTGAAACGACGCATCGCCGATGGTAGTGTGGTGCTTCACCATGTGAGAGTAGGTCATCGTCAAGCTCCTATACGAAACCCCAGATCGCGCAAGCGGTCTGGGGTTTCTTCTTTGGGGCGCGCAAATAGAGCTGCGTGTAGGGTGCGCTGCGCGCACCGACAAGGACGCGGTTACAAAGGTGCGCATGGCGCACCCTACGGTTGATCCGCTGACGCTTCGCGAGCAGAGCTCGCTCCTACAGGTCATCAGCACTCGCCTCAGATTTAAGCTTTATAGGCATCAATAGAAAGGTCTTGTTATGTTGCTGTTGGCTTTTATTGGCGGCTCTTTCGGCTGAATCTTGAGCAAGGGTAGTTATCTTTCCTCCTGCACGGCTTTCTTCGGTTTGCCGTTTTCTATGCAAGCTGAAGCCTCATCGTTATCATGCCAGCCTTGTTCGTGGCGGGGCCTCGCATGCTGGAATTGTTGAAACTTCTACAGGATGGTCGATTCCATTCCGGTGAAGCCCTAGGGGCGAAGCTCGGGATAAGTCGCAGTGCCATCTGGAAGCAACTGCAAGGCCTGGAGGCCGAGCTGGGGATCGAGGTGTTCAAGGTTCCTGGTCGGGGCTATCGGCTGTCTTCGCCCATGACCTTGCTCGATGCTGGAGAGATATCTCATGGCGCTGAGGGCTTGGCTTGGCCGATCACGGTAGAGTCCAGCGTGGACTCTACGAACGCCGAGATCTTTCGTCGCCTCGATGCTGGAGTGCGTGCGCCTTTCGTTCTGCTTGCTGAGCGTCAGACCGCTGGGCGCGGTCGGCGGGGACGGGTCTGGGTCAGTCCTTTTGCCGAGAACCTTTATTGCAGCGTCGTTCTGCGTGTAGATGGTGGAATGAGTCAGGTGGAGGCCTTGAGTCTGACTGTAGGCCTTGCTGTCGCTAAGGCGCTGCAATCCATTGGCATCGACGGTGCGCGACTCAAATGGCCGAATGATGTACTGGTCGAGGGCCGCAAGATATCCGGAATTCTCCTGGAGCTGGCCGGGGATCCGGCAGATGTCTGTCACGTTGTGGTTGGTGTCGGTATCAACGTCAATATGGCGTCCGATGTGCCTGCTGTTATCGACCAGCCCTGGACCTCGGTGCGCCAGTGCCTTGGGCGCGTGCTTGACCGCAATGAGTTAGCCGCCAAGTTGTTGTTGCAGCTGCGAGATTGCCTTTCCATTCATTGGCAGGACGGGTTTGCCGGTTTGCGCGAGGAGTGGGAAGCGTTGCATGCGTGGCGCGGCCGATCTGTGGCGTTAACGGCAGGAAACAATGCGACTCTGGGTATCGTGCTTGGGGTTGATGAGCGAGGCGCTATTAGGCTGAGCGTGGATGGCGTCGATCGCTCCTTCAGTGGGGGCGAGTTGAGCCTGAGGTTGCAACATGATTCTTGAGCTCGACTGCGGTAATAGCTTTATCAAGTGGCGGGTGATTTCCGTGGATGGAGCGCAGCGCCTGCTTGCTGGCGTTGTCGACTCCGATGCCGCTCTCTTCGAGTCGTTGGCTGCTGCGCCTGAGTTGCGGGTAAGTCGCTGTCGCTTGGTCAGTGTGCGTAGCGACGCCGAGACCGAGCTGTTGGTTGCACGTCTGCGTGAGTCCTTGGGGGTGGATGCGGTCTGTGCTCAATGTGCCAGTCGGGTCGGGGCTGTACATAACGGTTACGAAGACTTCCGGCGTCTTGGTCTGGATCGTTGGTTGGCTGTGCTGGGGGCCTATCATTTAGGGCGGCGTGCTTGTCTGGTGGTGGATCTCGGGACAGCGGTGACCGCTGATTTCGTTTCTGCCTCAGGTATGCACCTGGGCGGCTTCATTTGCCCAGGGTTGCCGCTCATGCGTGATCAGTTGAGTACGCACACTCGGCGTATTCGCTACGACCGGCAGGTGGCTCTCGCCGCTCTGCATGAGCTGGAGCCTGGGCGCTCCACTGCGGAGGCTGTCGAGCGAGGGTGCGTATTGATGTTGCGTGGTTTTGTTGTCGAGCAGTTGCTGCAGGCGCAGGCTCGTTTTCCTGAGGGTTTCGAGGTCTTCCTGACTGGAGGCGATGCGGGTTTGGTGCGAGATGTCGTCCCGGGAGCGCAGGTTGTTCCTGATCTGGTATTTGTCGGGCTGGCTATCGCCTGTCCCTTGAGCTGAGGCGAGGTATGCGCTGGATTCTGCTATTGCTCCTGCTGCTTAACGCCTTCTATTACGTCTGGCATCAGCAGCAGGCCCCCTTGCGTGCCAAAGAGGTGGCTCCGGCAGGTGCTTATCAGGCAGCGCGCAAAGATATCCGTTTGTTGAGTGAGGCGGGTGCGCCGCGCTCGCGTGCAGATTCGTCGACGCCGGCTGATGCGGCTGCTCCTGAGGCGGCTGTTTGTCTCTATCTAGGGAGTTTCGAAGAAGAGACGAGGGCCAGGGTTGTGGAGCAGCGGCTATTGAGTTTGGACATACAGGCTGAAGTGCGCGGTGTCGATGCGGCAGCGGGGCTCGAGTATTGGGTTTATCTGCCGCCTCTGGCTTCCCGTCAGGCCTCGCTGAGGCAGTTGCGCGAACTGCAGGCCCGCCGTATCGATAGCTACATCATCACTCAGGGCGAGCTGGCGAATGGCATATCGCTCGGCATATTCCCCCGCCGCGACTCGGCCAATAGCGTCATGCAGCGTTTGCGGGATGTGGGTTACGAGCCGCAGATTCGCGAGCTCTCGCGTGCGCATCGCAGTTTCTGGGTGCGTGTAGCCCCGCAAAGTCGGCGCTTGGCTGACGAATTTTTGCTTGGTCGGCTCGCGGGTGACTTCGCTGGTTTGCAGCATCAATTAATGCCTTGTGAAGGCGTTGCATTGCTCCAGTAGTTTGCATAGAATGGCGCCCGCTTCGCAGGGTGGTCAAAGTTGGTTCCCGACGAAGATGTTGTCAAAGTAGCTAACCTCAAGATTTTAATGAGAAAAAGCTTGACAGCAGGGTGGCAGATCTAGAAAATGCCGCCTCACTTTGGAGGGGTTCCCGAGCGGCCAAAGGGATCAGACTGTAAATCTGACGTCATCGACTTCGAAGGTTCGAATCCTTCCCCCTCCACCAGATTCAGCGTGAGCTGCAAGCTCCGCGGGTATAGTTCAGTGGTAGAACCTCAGCCTTCCAAGCTGATGATGCGGGTTCGATTCCCGCTACCCGCTCCAGTTTGTGGTTGGTGCAACAGAGTTTGGCTCATGTAGCTCAGCTGGTAGAGCACACCCTTGGTAAGGGTGAGGTCAGCGGTTCAAATCCGCTCATGAGCTCCATCTAATGAAGGCAGATATGAAAGTATCTGCCTTTGTTTTAATGGCAGCATGGCTTGCTCAATTCTTCGATAGGAGACGGTCAAGATGGCTAAAGAGAAATTCGAACGTAACAAACCGCACGTCAACGTTGGCACCATTGGTCACGTTGACCACGGTAAAACCACTCTGACCGCTGCTCTGACCCGTGTCTGCTCCGAAGTTTTCGGTTCGGCCAAGGTTGACTTCGACAAGATCGACAGCGCTCCGGAAGAAAAAGCTCGTGGTATCACCATCAACACCGCGCACGTAGAGTACGACTCCAACATTCGTCACTACGCGCACGTTGACTGCCCGGGCCACGCCGACTACGTGAAGAACATGATCACCGGTGCTGCCCAGATGGACGGCGCGATCCTGGTCTGCTCGGCTGCCGACGGCCCCATGCCGCAAACCCGTGAGCACATCCTGCTGTCCCGTCAGGTTGGCGTACCGTACATCGTTGTCTTCCTGAACAAGGCTGACATGGTTGACGACGCTGAGCTGCTGGAACTGGTCGAGATGGAAGTTCGCGACCTGCTGAGCACCTACGATTTCCCGGGTGACGACACTCCGATCATCATCGGCTCCGCGCTGATGGCTCTGAACGGCGAAGACACCAACGAGCTGGGCACTACCGCTGTCAAGAAGCTGGTCGAGACTCTGGATACCTACATTCCGGAGCCGGTTCGTGCCATCGACAAGCCGTTCCTGATGCCGATCGAAGACGTATTCTCGATCTCCGGCCGCGGTACTGTAGTGACCGGTCGTGTTGAGCGCGGTATCGTCAAGGTTCAGGAAGAAATCGAAATCGTTGGTCTGCGTCCGACCACCAAAACCACCTGCACCGGCGTTGAGATGTTCCGCAAGTTGCTGGACGAAGGTCGTGCTGGTGAGAACTGCGGCGTGCTGCTGCGCGGCACCAAGCGTGATGAGGTCGAGCGTGGTCAGGTTCTGGCCAAGCCGGGCACCATCAAGCCGCACACCAAGTTCGAAGCAGAAGTGTACGTACTGTCCAAGGAAGAAGGTGGTCGTCACACCCCGTTCTTCAAGGGCTACCGTCCGCAGTTCTACTTCCGTACCACTGACGTGACCGGTTCGTGCGAACTGCCGGAAGGCGTTGAGATGGTAATGCCGGGCGACAACATCAAGATGGTTGTCACCCTGATCAAGCCGATCGCCATGGAAGACGGCCTGCGCTTCGCAATTCGCGAAGGCGGTCGTACCGTTGGTGCCGGCGTGGTTGCCAAGATCATCGAATAATCGGTTGATCTGTCCCTTTCAGGCCGGCATAATGGCCGGCCTGATTTTGTTATAGGTCAGTAGCTCAATTGGCAGAGCGGCGGTCTCCAAAACCGCAGGTTGGGGGTTCGATTCCCTCCTGACCTGCCATTTTCTAACGAATTTGGCGTGTCTTTCACAGGATCCTCTCGAATGAATGCTAAGGCTGAAGCCAAAGACTCTCGCTTTGATCTGGTCAAGTGGCTGGTTGTCGCTGCCCTGGTTGTTGTGGGTGTCGTAGGTAATCAGTACTTCTCTGCTGAGCCGGTTCTGTATCGCGTTCTGGGTCTGGTTGTGCTGGGTGGTGTTGCCGCTTTCGTGGCATTTCAGACTGCTCGTGGTCAATCTTTCGCAGTGTTGCTGAAAGAAGCACGCGTCGAGATTCGTAAGGTTGTCTGGCCGACCCGCCAGGAAACCACTCAGACCACTCTGATCGTGGTTGCCGTTGTTCTGGTGATGGCGCTGCTGTTGTGGGGGCTTGACTCCCTGCTCGGTTGGCTTATTTCCCTGATTGTTGGTTAAGGGTGTCTCGTGGCTAAGCGTTGGTATGTCGTGCATGCTTACTCGGGTTACGAGAAGCATGTCATGCGCTCGCTCATCGAGCGCGTGAAACTGGCTGGTATGGAAGATGATTTCGGCGAGATTCTCGTTCCCACTGAAGAAGTGGTCGAGATGCGCAATGGTCAGAAGCGAAAGAGTGAGCGCAAGTTCTTCCCCGGCTACGTTCTAGTGCAGATGGAAATGAACGAGGCGACTTGGCACTTGATCAAGGATACGCCGCGCGTCATGGGCTTCATCGGGGGTACTGCCGACAAGCCAGCGCCCATCACCGAGAAAGAAGCTGAAGCCATTCTGCGTCGTGTCGCCGACAGTGGCGACAAGCCCAAGCCGAAGACGTTGTTCGAGCCGGGCGAGATGGTACGAGTTGTCGATGGCCCGTTCGCCGATTTCGGTGGCGTGGTCGAAGAAGTGAATTACGAAAAGAGCCGCATCCAGGTTGCTGTGACCATTTTTGGGCGCTCCACCCCGGTCGAGCTGGAGTTCAGTCAGGTCGAGAAAACGTAACTGACATAAGCATCCCTCACCCCGCAGTCGTAGGCTGCGGGGTTTTGTCGTCACTGGGATAAATGCGTAAGTAACCTCGGGGAGCCGTCAGGCGTTCGAACCCGAAATTGGAGTAGCTAATGGCTAAGAAGATTCAGGCTTATATCAAGCTGCAGGTTAAAGCCGGTCAGGCAAACCCGTCACCACCCGTCGGCCCCGCTCTGGGGCAGCACGGCGTGAACATCATGGAATTCTGCAAGGCGTTCAACGCCAAGACTCAAGGCGTCGAGCCGGGTCTGCCGACTCCCGTGATCATCACTGTTTACAGTGACCGCAGCTTTACCTTTGAAACCAAGAGCACCCCGGCTGCTGTACTGCTGAAGAAGGCCGCTGGCCTGACCAGCGGTTCCGCTCGTCCGAACACCGTCAAAGTAGGCACCGTTACCCGTGCTCAGCTGGAAGAGATCGCCAAGACCAAGCAGGCTGATCTGACTGCCGCTGATCTGGAAGCGGCCGTGCGCACCATCGCCGGCTCCGCTCGTAGCATGGGCCTGAACGTGGAGGGTGTGTAATGGCTAAGTTGACCAAGCGCCAAAAGGCCATTGCGGCCAAGGTTGAAGCCGGCAAGGCCTACACCTTCGAAGAAGCTGCCAGCCTGCTGGCCGAACTGTCTGCCGTCAAGTTCACCGAGTCTTTCGATGTCGCCGTGAACCTGGGTGTAGACCCGCGTAAATCCGATCAGGTCGTACGTGGCGCCACCGTTCTGCCGAACGGCACTGGCAAAACCGTACGCGTTGCCGTGTTCACCCAAGGTCCGGGCGCTGAAGCTGCCCTGGCTGCCGGTGCCGACAAAGTCGGTATGGACGATCTGGCTGCCGAAATGAAGGCCGGCGATCTGAACTACGACGTGGTCATCGCTTCCCCTGACGCCATGCGCGTCGTTGGCCAGTTGGGTCAGGTTCTGGGCCCGCGCGGTCTGATGCCGAACCCGAAAGTCGGCACCGTGACTCCGGACGTCGCTACCGCTGTGAAGAACGCCAAGGCTGGTCAGGTGCGTTTCCGTACCGACAAGAACGGCATCATCCACACCTCCGTTGGCAAGGTCGGCTTTGAAGCCGCTGCGCTGAAGCAGAACGTGGAAGCCCTGCTGTCTGACCTCAAGCGTCTGAAGCCGTCGACCTCGAAAGGCATCTACGTCAAGCGTGTGACCCTGAGCACCACCATGGGTCCGGGTCTGATGATTGATCAGGCTTCGCTCGACGCGTAAGTGATTGGGCCGTTAGCCGCGTGCTGCCGGCCATGAAAGATTGGGGTCCCTGCCTGGCGGGGGCTATCCAAGACCGTAGGTGACTCGCGTTTTAAATGTCAGGCTTGCCTGATGGCCTACGCAGATGGTGCTCCCGATTCGTTACCGAATCAGACACCAAAACGCCGCCAAGCTTCGGTTTGGCGATACGGTAAAAACCAGGAGTAAACCCGTGGCAATTAAACTCGAAGACAAGAAGGCCATCGTCGCTGAAGTCAACGAGGCTGCCAAAGCCGGTCTGTCCGCTGTCGTGGCTGATGCCCGTGGCGTGACCGTCGGCGCAATGACCGGACTCCGTAAAGAGGCCCGCGAAGCTGGTGTGTACGTGAAAGTCGTGCGTAACACCCTGCTCAAGCGCGCCGTTGAAGGCACTCAGTTCGACGTGCTCAACGACGTGTTCAAAGGCCCGACCCTGATCGCTTTCTCCAACGAACACCCGGGCGCTGCTGCTCGTCTGTTCAAAGAGTTCGCCAAGGGTCAGGACAAGTTCGAGATCAAGGCAGCTGCGTTCGAGGGCAAGTACCTCGCAGCAAACCAGATCGACGTACTGGCAAGTCTGCCGACCCGCGACGAGGGCATCGCCCAGCTGATGAGCGTTATTCAAGGCGCCACCAGCAAACTCGCTCGCACCCTGGCAGCCATTCGCGACCAGAAAGAAGCTGCTGCTGCCTAAGGCAGCGTGAGCCCTTTCGAAATCAAACGTTTAATTTGATGGTCGCGTAGGCCGTCACCCCAATACAGGAATTGATAGTCATGTCTCTGACTAACGAGCAAATCATCGAAGCTATCGGCCAGAAATCCGTTATGGAAATCGTTGAGCTGATCAAAGCGATGGAAGAAACCTTCGGCGTTACCGCTGCTGCTGCTGTTGCCGCTGGCCCGGCTGCTGCCGCTGCTGCTGTTGAAGAGCAGACCGAGTTCAACGTTGTTCTGGCCGAAGCTGGCGACAAGAAAGTGAACGTGATCAAGGCCGTTCGCGAGCTGACTGGTCTGGGCCTGAAAGAAGCCAAGGAGAAGGTCGACACCGCTCCTCAGGTTATCGCTGAAGGTCTGAGCAAAGAAGCTGCTGAAGACGCCAAGAAGAAGCTGGAAGAAGCTGGCGCCAAGGTCGAGCTCAAGTAAGCTCGCACCTTGCGTCTACAGCCCGCGCGACTCGCACAAGGCTGATGGCTGGTGGCTTTTGCCACCGGCCTTTTTCCGTTCTAGGTCGACTGTTCGTCAGTTGGCCTGGAGCCGGGAAATCCCGCCCGAGAGGCGGTTGCAAACCGAGGGTTTGCACGATTTTCTGGTCACCGCCGCCGGCGTTGACCAAATAAGCAGGTGACCAAGCTGGGGAACGCTGATGGCTTACTCATACACTGAGAAAAAACGTATCCGCAAGGACTTTAGCAAGTTGCCGGATGTCATGGATGTGCCTTACCTCCTGGCCATCCAGCTGGATTCCTATCGCGAATTCCTGCAGCAAGGGGTGAGCAAGGAACAATTCCGCGACATCGGCCTGCATGCGGCCTTCAAATCGGTATTCCCGATCATCAGCTACTCCGGCAACGCTGCCCTGGAGTACGTCGGCTATCGCCTGGGCGAGCCGGCATTCGACGTCAAGGAGTGCGTCCTGCGTGGCGTGACCTTCGCCGTGCCGCTGCGTGTGAAAGTGCGCCTGATCATTTTCGACAAAGAATCGTCGAACAAAGCGATCAAGGACATCAAAGAGCAAGAAGTGTACATGGGCGAGATTCCGCTCATGACCGAGAACGGTACCTTCGTCATCAACGGTACCGAGCGCGTCATCGTGTCCCAGCTGCACCGTTCGCCAGGCGTGTTCTTCGATCACGATCGTGGCAAGACCCACAGCTCGGGCAAGCTGCTGTACTCCGCTCGCATCATTCCTTACCGCGGTTCCTGGCTGGACTTCGAGTTCGATCCGAAGGACGCGGTATTCGTGCGTATCGACCGTCGCCGCAAACTGCCGGCTTCTGTCCTGCTGCGCGCGCTGGGTTACAGCACTGAGGAAGTGCTGGATGCCTTCTATGACACCAACGTCTTCCATGTGAAGGGCGAGAGCCTGAGCCTGGAGCTGGTTCCGCAGCGTCTGCGCGGTGAAGTCGCGGTCCTGGACATCAAGGACGCCAGCGGCAAAGTGATCGTGGAGCAGGGCCGTCGTATCACTGCCCGTCACATCAATCAGCTGGACAAGGCTGGCATCAAGGAGCTGGAAGTTCCGCTCGATTACGTCATTGGCCGTACCACTGCCAAGGCCATCGTGCACCCGGCTACCGGCGAGATCATCGCCGAATGCAACACCGAGCTGACCGCCGACCTGCTGGCCAAGATGGCCAAGGCTCAGGTTGTGCGTTTCGAGACGTTGTACACCAACGACATCGACTGCGGTCCGTTCATCTCCGACACCCTGAAGATCGACAGCACCACCAATCAGCTGGAAGCGCTGGTCGAGATCTACCGCATGATGCGTCCTGGCGAGCCGCCAACCAAGGATGCCGCCGAGACCCTGTTCAACAACCTGTTCTTCAGCGCCGAGCGTTACGATCTGTCCGCCGTTGGCCGCATGAAGTTCAACCGTCGTATCGGTCGTACCGAGATCGAAGGTTCGGGCGTACTGAGCAAGGAAGACATCGTTGCCGTACTGAAGACTCTGGTCGACATCCGTAACGGCAAGGGCATCGTCGATGACATCGACCACCTCGGTAACCGCCGCGTTCGTTGCGTCGGCGAAATGGCCGAGAATCAGTTCCGTGTTGGCCTGGTGCGCGTAGAGCGTGCGGTCAAGGAACGCCTGTCGATGGCCGAAAGCGAAGGCCTGATGCCGCAAGACCTGATCAACGCCAAGCCGGTTGCGGCGGCGGTGAAGGAGTTCTTCGGTTCCAGCCAGCTCTCGCAGTTCATGGATCAGAACAACCCGCTGTCCGAGATCACCCACAAGCGCCGAGTTTCCGCACTCGGCCCAGGTGGTCTGACTCGTGAGCGCGCAGGCTTCGAGGTCCGCGACGTACACCCGACTCACTATGGGCGCGTGTGCCCGATCGAAACGCCGGAAGGTCCGAACATCGGTCTGATCAACTCCCTGGCGGCCTACGCCCGCACCAACCAGTACGGCTTCCTGGAGAGCCCGTACCGCGTGGTCAAGGAAGGCAAGGTCACCGACGAGATCGTGTTCCTGTCCGCCATCGAAGAAGCCGATCACGTGATCGCGCAGGCTTCCGCCACCCTTAACGACAAGGGCGAGCTGGTCGATGAGCTGGTAGCCGTGCGTCACCTCAACGAATTCACCGTCAAGGCACCGGAAGACGTGACCCTGATGGACGTCTCGCCGAAGCAGGTCGTTTCCGTCGCTGCCTCGTTGATTCCGTTCCTCGAGCACGACGACGCTAACCGTGCGCTGATGGGTTCGAACATGCAGCGTCAGGCTGTACCGACCCTGCGCGCCGACAAGCCGCTGGTAGGTACCGGCATGGAGCGCAACGTCGCTCGTGACTCCGGCGTCTGCGTCGTGGCCCGTCGTGGCGGCGTGATCGACTCGGTCGATGCCAGCCGTATCGTGGTTCGCGTCAATGACAACGAAGTCGAAACCGGCGAAGCTGGTGTCGACATCTACAACCTGACCAAGTACACCCGCTCCAACCAGAACACCTGCATCAACCAGCGTCCGCTGGTGAGCAAGGGGGATCAGGTTTCGCGTGGCGACATCATGGCCGACGGCCCGTCCACCGACATGGGTGAACTGGCGCTGGGTCAGAACATGCGTGTCGCGTTCATGCCGTGGAACGGCTTCAACTTCGAAGACTCCATCTGCCTGTCCGAGCGCGTGGTTCAGGAAGACCGCTTCACCACCATCCACATCCAGGAACTGACCTGCGTGGCGCGTGACACCAAGCTCGGCCCAGAGGAAATCTCCTCTGACATCCCGAACGTGGGTGAAGCTGCTCTGAACAAGCTGGACGAAGCCGGTATCGTTTACGTCGGCGCCGAAGTCGGCCCGGGCGACATCCTGGTTGGTAAGGTCACCCCGAAAGGCGAGACCCAGCTGACTCCGGAAGAGAAGCTGCTGCGTGCGATCTTCGGTGAGAAGGCGTCCGACGTTAAGGACACCTCTCTGCGCGTGCCGACCGGCACCAAGGGTACCGTTATCGACGTACAGGTCTTCACCCGTGACGGCGTCGAGCGTGACAGCCGTGCTCTGGCGATCGAGAAGCAGCAACTGGACGAGATCCGCAAGGACCTGAACGAAGAGTTCCGCATCGTCGAGGGTGCGACCTTCGAGCGTCTGCGTTCGGCGTTGGTTGGCGCCATCGCCGAAGGCGGCGCTGGTCTGAAGAAAGGCACTGCGATCACCGATGAGTTCCTCGACGGTCTCGAGCGTGGCCAGTGGTTCAAACTGCGCATGGCTGACGACGCCCTGAACGAGCAATTGGAGAAGGCCCAGGCCTACATCTCCGACCGCCGTCAGATGCTCGACGACAAGTTCGAAGACAAGAAGCGCAAGCTGCAGCAGGGCGACGACCTCGCTCCGGGCGTACTGAAGATCGTCAAGGTCTACCTGGCTATCCGCCGTCGCATCCAGCCGGGTGACAAGATGGCCGGTCGTCACGGTAACAAGGGTGTGGTCTCGGTGATCATGCCGGTCGAAGACATGCCGCACGATGCCAACGGTACTCCGGTCGATATCGTCCTGAACCCGCTGGGCGTACCGTCGCGTATGAACGTCGGTCAGATTCTCGAGACCCACCTGGGCCTCGCGGCTAAGGGCCTGGGTGAGAAGATCAACCGCATGCTCGAAGAGCAGCGCAAGATCGCCGAACTGCGCAAGTTCCTCAACGAGATCTACAACGAGATCGGTGGCCGTCAGGAAAACCTCGACGAGTTCTCCGATACCGAGATCCTCGAGCTGGCGAAGAACCTCAAAGGCGGTGTGCCGATGGCGACTGCCGTGTTCGACGGCGCCAAGGAAACCGAGATCAAGGCCATGCTGAAGCTGGCCGATCTGCCGGAGAGCGGCCAGATGCGCCTGTTCGACGGTCGTACCGGTAACCAGTTCGAGCGTCCGACCACCGTCGGCTACATGTACATGCTTAAACTGAACCACCTGGTGGACGACAAGATGCACGCCCGTTCCACTGGTTCCTACAGCCTGGTTACCCAGCAGCCGCTGGGTGGTAAGGCGCAGTTCGGTGGTCAGCGCTTCGGGGAGATGGAGGTCTGGGCACTGGAAGCCTATGGCGCCGCCTACACCCTGCAGGAAATGCTGACCGTGAAGTCGGACGATGTGAACGGCCGTACCAAGATGTACAAGAACATCGTGGATGGCGATCACCGTATGGAGCCGGGCATGCCCGAGTCCTTCAACGTACTGATCAAAGAGATCCGTTCGCTCGGCATCGATATCGATCTGGAAACCGAATAACACGACGTGAATCGGCAGCGGGGCTAACCCAGCCCGCTGCCCGCTCCGCCAGGAGGAAAGGCCTTGAAAGACCTACTGAATTTGCTGAAAAACCAGGGTCAGATCGAAGAGTTCGACGCCATCCGTATCGGATTGGCCTCGCCTGAGATGATCCGTTCGTGGTCGTTCGGTGAAGTTAAAAAGCCGGAAACCATCAACTACCGTACCTTCAAGCCAGAGCGCGACGGCCTGTTCTGCGCCAAGATCTTTGGCCCGGTAAAGGATTACGAGTGCCTGTGCGGTAAGTACAAGCGCCTCAAGCACCGTGGCGTGATCTGCGAGAAGTGCGGCGTTGAAGTCGCCCTGGCCAAGGTTCGTCGTGAGCGCATGGCGCACATCGAGCTGGCCTCGCCGGTTGCCCACATCTGGTTCCTGAAGTCCCTGCCGAGCCGTATCGGCCTGCTGATGGACATGACCCTGCGTGATATCGAACGCGTGCTCTACTTCGAGAGCTACGTCGTTATCGATCCGGGCATGACCACGCTGGAGAAGGGCCAGCTGCTGAACGACGAGCAGTACTTCGAAGCCCTCGAAGAGTTCGGTGACGACTTCGACGCGCGCATGGGCGCCGAGGCCGTGCGCGAGCTGCTGCACGCCATCGACCTGGATCACGAGATCGGCCGCCTGCGTGAAGAGATTCCGCAGACCAACTCCGAGACCAAGATCAAGAAGCTGTCCAAGCGCCTGAAGCTGATGGAAGCCTTCAAGGACTCCGGCAACCTGCCGGAGTGGATGGTGCTGACCGTTCTGCCGGTGCTGCCGCCGGATCTGCGTCCGCTGGTACCGCTGGATGGTGGCCGCTTCGCCACGTCCGATCTGAACGATCTGTATCGCCGCGTGATCAACCGTAACAACCGTCTCAAGCGCCTGCTCGACCTGTCCGCGCCGGACATCATCGTGCGCAACGAAAAGCGCATGCTGCAGGAAGCGGTTGACGCCCTGCTCGACAACGGCCGTCGCGGTCGCGCCATCACTGGCTCGAACAAGCGTCCGCTGAAGTCGCTGGCTGACATGATCAAAGGTAAGCAAGGTCGCTTCCGTCAGAACCTGCTCGGTAAGCGCGTGGACTACTCCGGTCGTTCCGTGATCACCGTGGGTCCGACCCTGCGCCTGCACCAGTGCGGCCTGCCGAAGAAGATGGCCCTCGAGCTGTTCAAACCGTTCATTTTCGGCAAGCTGGAAGTCCGTGGTCTGGCGACCACCATCAAGGCTGCGAAGAAGATGGTCGAGCGCGAGCTGCCTGAAGTGTGGGACGTTCTCGCTGAAGTTATTCGCGAACACCCCGTCCTGCTCAACCGTGCGCCGACCCTGCACCGTCTGGGCATCCAGGCGTTCGAGCCGGTACTGATCGAAGGTAAAGCGATCCAGCTGCACCCGCTGGTCTGCGCCGCGTACAACGCCGACTTCGACGGTGACCAGATGGCCGTGCACGTGCCGCTGACGCTGGAAGCCCAGCTCGAAGCGCGCGCGCTGATGATGTCGACCAACAACATCCTGTCGCCGGCCAACGGCGAGCCAATCATCGTGCCGTCGCAGGACGTGGTACTGGGTCTGTACTACATGACCCGTGAAGCCGTGAACGCCAAGGGCGAAGGCCGCGTATTCGCCGACCTGCAGGAAGTCGACCGCGTGTTCCGCGCCGGCGAAGCGTCCCTGCACGCCCGCGTGAAAGTGCGTATCAACGAAACCATCAAAGAGAAAGATGGTTCGATCACCAAGAACACCCGCATCGTCGACACCACTGTCGGCCGCGCGCTGCTGTTCCAGATCGTGCCGGATGGCCTGTCCTATGACGTGGTCAACCAGACGATGAAGAAGAAGGCGATCTCCAAGCTGATCAACCAGTGCTACCGCACTGTTGGCTTGAAGGACACCGTGATCTTCGCCGACCAGTTGATGTACACCGGTTTCGCCTACTCGACCATCTCCGGTGTGTCGATCGGCGTGAACGACTTCGTCATTCCCGATGAAAAGGCGCGCATCATTGACGCCGCCACCGAGGAAGTGAAGGAAATCGAATCGCAGTACGCCTCCGGCCTGGTGACCCAGGGCGAGAAGTACAACAAAGTGATTGACCTGTGGTCGAAGGCCAACGATGAAGTCTCCAAGGCGATGATGGCCAACCTCTCGAAAGAGCCGGTTGTCGATCGCGAAGGTAAGACCGTCGAGCAGGAATCCTTCAACTCCATGTACATGATGGCCGACTCCGGTGCGCGTGGTTCCGCTGCGCAGATCCGTCAGCTGGCCGGTATGCGTGGTCTGATGGCCAAGCCGGACGGCTCCATCATCGAAACGCCGATCACCGCGAACTTCCGCGAAGGTCTGTCGGTTCTGCAGTACTTCATCTCCACCCACGGTGCTCGTAAAGGTCTGGCGGATACCGCACTGAAGACCGCGAACTCCGGTTACCTGACTCGTCGTCTGGTCGACGTGGCGCAGGATCTGGTGGTGACCGAGATCGATTGCGGTACCGAGCACGGTCTGCTGATGACGCCGCACATCGAAGGCGGCGACGTTGTCGAGCCGCTGGGTGAGCGCGTACTGGGTCGAGTGATCGCCAAGGACGTGTTCAAGCCTGGCACCGAGGACGTCATCGTTCCGGCCGGCACCCTGATCGACGAGCAGTGGGTCGAGTTCATCGAGCTGAACAGCGTCGACGAAGTGGTCGTGCGTTCGCCGATCACCTGCGAAACCCGCTTCGGCATCTGCGCCAAGTGCTACGGTCGCGATCTGGCCCGTGGTCACCAGGTCAACATCGGTGAGGCGGTCGGCGTTATCGCTGCCCAGTCCATCGGTGAGCCGGGGACCCAGCTGACCATGCGTACCTTCCACATCGGTGGTGCTGCAAGCCGTACCTCGGCTGCCGACAGCGTCCAGGTGAAGAACGGTGGTGCGATCCGTCTGCACAACCTGAAGTACGTCGAGCGCGTGGATGGCAATCTGGTGGCGGTTTCCCGTTCCGGCGAGCTGGCTGTGGCCGACGAGTTCGGGCGCGAGCGCGAGCGCTACAAGCTGCCGTACGGTGCCGTGATTTCGGTGAAGGAAGGCGACAAGGTCGACGCTGGTGCCATCGTCGCCAAGTGGGACCCGCACACCCACCCGATCGTGACCGAAATGAAGGGTATCGTGACCTTCGTCGGCATGGAGGAGGGCATCACCATCAAGCGCCAGACCGACGAACTCACCGGTCTGACCAACATCGAGGTTCTCGATCCGAAGGATCGTCCGGCTGCTGGCAAGGACATTCGTCCGGCCATCAAGATGGTCGACGCCAACGGCAAGGAACTGCTGCTGCCGGGTACCGACGTTCCCGCCCAGTACTTCCTGCCAGCCAACGCCCTGGTCGGTGTGGCTGACGGCGCGCAGATCGCGGTCGGTGACGTTATCGCTCGTATCCCGCAAGAGACCTCGAAGACTCGCGACATCACCGGTGGTCTGCCGCGCGTTGCCGACCTGTTCGAAGCCCGTCGTCCGAAGGAAGCTTCGATCCTGGCGGAAATCAGCGGTACCATCTCGTTCGGTAAAGAGACCAAGGGCAAGCGCCGTCTGGTCATCACCCCGACCGATGGCAGCGATCCGTACGAGGAGCTGATTCCGAAGTGGCGTCACCTGAACGTCTTCGAAGGCGAGCAAGTGAACCGCGGCGAAGTCATCTCCGACGGTCCGAGCGATCCGCACGATATCCTGCGTCTGCTGGGTGTGAGCGCGCTGGCCAAGTACATCGTCAACGAGATCCAGGACGTTTACCGTCTGCAGGGCGTGAAGATCAACGACAAGCACATCGAGACCATTCTGCGTCAGATGCTGCGTAAGGTCGAAATCACCGAGTCCGGCGACTCTTCCTTCATCAAGGGCGACCAGATGGAGCTCACCCAGGTTCTGGGCGAGAACGAGCGTCTGGCCGAAGAGGACAAATTCGTCGCCAAGTACACCCGCGTACTGCTGGGTATCACCAAGGCGTCGCTGTCCACCGAGTCGTTCATCTCGGCAGCGTCCTTCCAGGAAACCACTCGCGTCCTCACCGAGGCAGCGGTTACTGGCAAGCGCGACTACCTGCGTGGTCTGAAAGAGAACGTGGTCGTGGGTCGCCTAATCCCGGCCGGTACCGGTCTGGCCTATCACAGCGAGCGCAAGCGCAAGCGTGATGCCGACAAGCCGGTGCGTGTCAGCGCCAGTGAGGTGGAAGCCGCACTAACCGAAGCGCTGAACTCCAGCGGAAATTGAGTCAAAGCCCCGTCAGTTCGCTGGTGGGGCTTTGCCTTGACTGGGGGTGCGAGTCTCTTTAGACTCATGCACCCCTAAATTTGGCAGGGCATTTGGCTCTGCCATCTTTATTTGTGAGCGTCGAAAGACAACAGTGGAGCTAGTAGATGGCAACTATCAACCAGCTGGTACGTCAGCCGCGTAAGCGTATCGTCGAGAAATCCGACGTGCCTGCGCTGCAGAACTGCCCGCAGCGTCGTGGCGTGTGCACCCGCGTGTACACCACTACGCCGAAAAAACCTAACTCGGCACTGCGTAAAGTATGCCGCGTGCGTCTGACCAACGGTTTCGAGGTTTCCTCGTACATCGGTGGTGAAGGCCACAACCTGCAAGAGCACAGCGTCGTGCTGATCCGTGGCGGTCGTGTAAAAGACCTTCCGGGTGTGCGCTACCACACCGTGCGTGGTTCGCTGGATACCTCCGGCGTCAAAGACCGTAAGCAAGGTCGTTCCAAGTACGGTACCAAGCGTCCGAAATAAGGCCGCTTGATCCTTTCTATTTAGTTGAGTCGATAAGAGTAAGGTCGGGCGCGGTGTTTACCGTCAGTTCCGGGCTAACCTGAAGACCGTTTGAGGGCTTATCAATGCCAAGACGTCGTGTAGCAGCAAAGCGTGAGATCCTGGACGATCCGAAATACGGAAGCCAGATCCTCGCCAAATTCATGAACCACGTGATGGAAAGCGGCAAGAAGGCCGTGGCCGAGCGCATCGTTTACGGTGCTCTGGACACTGTCAAGGCGCGCAAGAACAGCGATCCCCTGGAGATCTTCGAGAAAGCTCTCGACGCCATCGCTCCGCTGGTCGAAGTCAAGTCCCGCCGTGTAGGCGGTGCTACCTACCAGGTTCCGGTCGAAGTTCGTCCGTCCCGTCGTAATGCTCTGGCCATGCGCTGGCTGGTGGACTACGCGCGCAAGCGTGGCGAGAAGTCCATGGCTCTGCGTCTGGCTGGTGAGCTGCTGGATGCTGCTGAAGGCAAAGGTGCTGCGGTCAAGAAGCGTGAAGACGTTCACCGTATGGCTGAAGCCAACAAGGCTTTCTCGCACTACCGCTTCTAATCTCGGCGACATTCACTTCGCGAGGGCTATATGGCTCGTACTACACCGATCAATCTCTACCGTAACATCGGCATCTGTGCGCACGTGGACGCGGGTAAAACCACTACCACCGAGCGCGTACTGTTCTATACCGGTGTTAACCACAAGATGGGTGAGACTCACGACGGCGCTTCGACCACCGACTGGATGGTTCAGGAGCAGGAGCGTGGTATTACCATCACTTCCGCTGCGGTAACCGCCTTCTGGGCTGGTTCGCAGAAGCAGTACAAGAATCACCGTGTAAACGTTATCGATACCCCCGGTCACGTTGACTTCACCATTGAAGTAGAGCGCTCGCTGCGCGTGCTCGATGGTGCTGTCGTTGTGTTCTGCGGTACCTCGGGCGTTGAGCCGCAGTCCGAAACCGTATGGCGTCAAGCCAACAAGTACGGTGTTCCGCGTATCGTCTACGTGAACAAGATGGACCGTCAGGGTGCCAACTTCCTGCGCGTTGTCGAGCAGATCAAGAAGCGCCTGGGTCACACTCCGGTTCCGCTGCAGCTGCAAATCGGCGCGGAAGAGAACTTCGTGGGCCAGGTTGACCTGCTGCGCATGAAGGCTATCTACTGGAACGAAGACGACAAGGGTATGACCTTCCGTGAGGAAGAGATTCCTGCTGAGCTGCAAGATCAGGCTGCTGAGTATCGTTCGAATCTGGTTGAAGCTGCGGCTGAGGCCAATGAAGAGCTGATGAACAAGTACCTGGAAGAGGGCGACCTCTCCCTGGAAGAGATCAAGGCCGGTCTGCGTCAGCGCACCATCGCCTGTGAAATCGTTCCGGCTGTACTGGGTTCTTCCTTCAAGAACAAGGGCGTGCCTCTGGTTCTCGATGCTGTTATCGACTTCCTGCCGGCTCCGACCGACATCCCGGCGATTCAGGGTATCCATCCTGATCACGTGGAGCAGGGCGACGATGCGCCGAAAGATGAGCGTCCGGCTTCTGACGATGCTCCGTTCGCGGCGCTGGCGTTCAAGATCGCTACCGACCCCTTCGTTGGTACTCTGACCTTTACCCGTGTTTATTCCGGTGTTCTCGCTTCCGGCGACTCCGTGATCAACTCGGTCAAGGGTAAGAAGGAGCGCGTTGGTCGTATGGTGCAGATGCACGCCAACCAGCGTGAAGAGATCAAGGAAGTGCGCGCAGGCGACATCGCTGCTCTGATCGGCATGAAGGATGTGACCACGGGTGACACCCTGTGCGACATCGAGAAGCAGATCATCCTCGAGCGTATGGACTTCCCGGAGCCGGTTATCTCGGTTGCTGTCGAGCCGAAGACCAAGGCCGACCAGGAGAAGATGGGTATCGCGCTGGGCCGTCTGGCTCAGGAAGACCCATCGTTCCGCGTCAAGACTGACGAAGAAACCGGTCAGACCATCATCTCTGGTATGGGTGAGCTGCACCTGGACATCCTCGTTGACCGCATGAAGCGTGAATTCAACGTCGAAGCCAACATCGGTAAGCCGCAGGTTTCCTACCGCGAAACCATCACCAAGGACAATGTCGAGATCGAAGGCAAGTTCGTTCGTCAGTCCGGTGGTCGCGGTCAGTTCGGTCACTGCTGGATTCGCTTCTCGGCTCCGGACGTGGACGACAAGGGCAACATCACCGAAGGTCTGGTGTTTACCAACGAAGTTGTGGGTGGTGTGGTTCCGAAGGAATACATCCCGGCTATCCAGAAGGGTATCGAGGAGCAGATGAAGAACGGCGTTGTTGCCGGCTATCCGCTGATCGGCCTGAAGGCTACCGTGTTTGATGGTTCCTACCACGACGTCGACTCCAACGAGATGGCGTTCAAGATCGCTGCCTCCATGGCAACCAAGCAGCTGGCCCAGAAGGGTGGCGGTAAGGTGCTCGAGCCGATCATGAAAGTAGAAGTGGTAACTCCTGAGGACTACATGGGTGACGTGATGGGTGACCTGAACCGTCGTCGTGGTCTGATCCAGGGTATGGAAGATTCGGTATCCGGTAAGGTAATCCGTGCCGAAGTTCCGCTGGGCGAGATGTTTGGTTACGCTACCGACGTTCGTTCCATGTCCCAGGGTCGCGCCAGCTACTCCATGGAATTCTCCAAGTACGCAGAAGCTCCGTCGAACATCGTCGAAGCACTGGTTAAAAAACAAGGCTAATCCCGCCCTTTAAGTAAGAGGTTTACTGTCGTGGCTAAGGAAAAATTCGAACGTAACAAACCGCACGTCAACGTTGGCACCATCGGTCACGTTGACCACGGTAAAACCACTCTGACCGCTGCTCTGACCCGTGTCTGCTCCGAAGTTTTCGGTTCGGCCAAGGTTGACTTCGACAAGATCGACAGCGCTCCGGAAGAAAAAGCTCGTGGTATCACCATCAACACCGCGCACGTAGAGTACGACTCCAACATTCGTCACTACGCGCACGTTGACTGCCCGGGCCACGCCGACTACGTGAAGAACATGATCACCGGTGCTGCCCAGATGGACGGCGCGATCCTGGTCTGCTCGGCTGCCGACGGCCCCATGCCGCAAACCCGTGAGCACATCCTGCTGTCCCGTCAGGTTGGCGTACCGTACATCGTTGTCTTCCTGAACAAGGCTGACATGGTTGACGACGCTGAGCTGCTGGAACTGGTCGAGATGGAAGTTCGCGACCTGCTGAGCACCTACGATTTCCCGGGTGACGACACTCCGATCATCATCGGCTCCGCGCTGATGGCTCTGAACGGCGAAGACACCAACGAGCTGGGCACTACCGCTGTCAAGAAGCTGGTCGAGACTCTGGATACCTACATTCCGGAGCCGGTTCGTGCCATCGACAAGCCGTTCCTGATGCCGATCGAAGACGTATTCTCGATCTCCGGCCGCGGTACTGTAGTGACCGGTCGTGTTGAGCGCGGTATCGTCAAGGTTCAGGAAGAAATCGAAATCGTTGGTCTGCGTCCGACCACCAAAACCACCTGCACCGGCGTTGAGATGTTCCGCAAGTTGCTGGACGAAGGTCGTGCTGGTGAGAACTGCGGCGTGCTGCTGCGCGGCACCAAGCGTGATGAGGTCGAGCGTGGTCAGGTTCTGGCCAAGCCGGGCACCATCAA
The DNA here is from genome assembly GCF_002197815.1 of Pseudomonas oleovorans subsp. oleovorans. Taxonomy (GTDB): domain Bacteria; phylum Pseudomonadota; class Gammaproteobacteria; order Pseudomonadales; family Pseudomonadaceae; genus Aquipseudomonas; species Aquipseudomonas oleovorans. Next base: position 151,414 of record NZ_NIUB01000005.1, on the reverse strand, counting down.
GCCGCACACCAAGTTCGAAGCAGAAGTGTACGTACTGTCCAAGGAAGAAGGTGGTCGTCACACCCCGTTCTTCAAGGGCTACCGTCCGCAGTTCTACTTCCGTACCACTGACGTGACCGGTTCGTGCGAACTGCCGGAAGGCGTTGAGATGGTAATGCCGGGCGACAACATCAAGATGGTTGTCACCCTGATCAAGCCGATCGCCATGGAAGACGGCCTGCGCTTCGCAATTCGCGAAGGCGGTCGTACCGTTGGTGCCGGCGTGGTTGCCAAGATCGTCGAGTAATCAACGATCCGCGGTATGGAAAAGGGCCCTTCGGGGCCCTTTTCTTTTGTCTCCGCCATCCCTGGCGGGCGACCCTTCGGGCCGTCGCGGGGCGACGTCAAAAATCACTCCCGGTGATTTTTTGAACTGGTTAAAAGTTGACACCCCCAGGGGGCATCCGTACAATTGCGCCTCCCTTGAACGGGCGTAGTCCGTCTGTGGGGATTAGCAGCTTGGAATCTGAGGTCAAAATGCAAAACCAACAAATCCGTATTCGGTTGAAGGCTTTTGACCATCGCCTGATCGATCAATCTACCCAGGAAATCGTGGAAACCGCGAAACGTACTGGTGCTCAGGTGCGTGGTCCGATTCCTCTGCCTACTCGTAAGGAGCGGTATACCGTTCTGGTCTCCCCGCACGTCAACAAAGACGCGCGCGATCAGTACGAAATCCGCACTCATAAGCGTGTTCTGGACATCGTCCAGCCGACGGATAAAACCGTTGATGCGCTGATGAAGCTCGACCTTGCGGCAGGCGTGGAAGTGCAGATCAGCCTCGGCTAAAACCTGGCGGTTTTAGTCGTGTAACGCTCTGAAATGGGCGGCCATAGCGGGTGAAAGCCCCGTACACTCATGAGGTTTACAACATGACTATTGGTGTAGTCGGTCGTAAAGCGGGTATGACCCGTATTTTCACCGAAGAAGGTGTCTCCATTCCGGTTACGGTCATTGAGATCGAGCCGAATCGCGTCACCCAGTTTAAAACCGAAGAATCCGATGGCTATCGCGCAGTGCAGGTCACTGTTGGCGAGCGTCGTGCTTCGCGTGTCACAGCAGCTCAAGCTGGCCACTTCGCCAAGGCGAACGTCGCGGCAGGTCGTACCGTTCTGGAGTTCCGTCTTGAAGAAGGCGACTACCAGGTTGGCGATCTGATCAACGCTGAAATTTTCCAAGCTGGTCAACTGGTCGATGTCACCGGTCAGTCCAAAGGTAAAGGCTTCGCCGGTACCATCAAGCGTTGGAACTTCCGCGGCCAGGACAATACTCACGGCAACTCCGTGTCCCACCGTGTTCCGGGTTCCATTGGCCAGTGCCAGACCCCGGGTCGCGTATTCAAGGGCAAGAAGATGTCCGGTCACCTGGGTGCTGAGCGCGTTACCGTGCAGTCCCTGGAAGTCGTGCGCGTAGACGTCGAGCGTAATCTGTTGCTGGTCAAGGGTGCCGTTCCTGGCGCTACTGGCGGCGACGTTATCGTTCGTCCGGCTGTCAAGGCGTAAGGGGAGAATCTGAGATGCAATTGAATGTAAATGGCGCTCAGGCGATCGAAGTGTCCGACGCGACCTTCGGTGGCGAGTTCAACGAGACCCTGGTTCACCAAGCAGTCGTGGCCTACATGGCTGGCGGTCGTCAAGGTACCAAAGGCCAGAAGTCCCGTGCCGACGTTTCCGGTGGCGGTAAGCGCCCATGGCGTCAGAAGGGTACTGGTCGTGCTCGTGCCGGTACCACTCGTGGTCCGATTTGGCGTGGTGGTGGTGTGACCTTCGCAGCGTCCACCCGTAACCATGATCAAAAGCTGAACAAGAAGATGTACCGCGCAGCTCTGCGCTCCATCCTTGCTGAGCTGGTTCGTACCGACCGTCTGGTCGTAGTCGAAGACTTCGCCGTTGATGCGCCGAAGACCAAGACTCTGCTGGCCAAACTCAATGGCCTGGGCCTGACCGACGTGCTGATCGTATCCGACGCTGTCGATGAGAACCTGTACCTGGCTGCCCGCAACCTGCCGCACGTTGATGTACGTGACGTTCAGGGTTCCGATCCGGTCAGCCTGATCGCGTACGAGAAGGTGCTGGTCACCGTTTCGGCCGTGAAGAAATTCGAGGAGCTGCTGGGATGAACCAGGAACGCGTATTCAAAGTGCTGCTTGGCCCGCACATCTCCGAGAAGGCCACGGTTCTGGCTGACAAGCAAGGTCAGTTCGTTTTCAAAGTCGCTACCGATGCGACCAAGCTGGAAATCAAGAAGGCTGTCGAAGGCCTGTTCGGCGTGAAGGTTGAGCGCGTTACTACTCAGAACGTTCTGGGTAAGAGCAAGCGCACCGCTCGCGGTCTGGGCAAGCGTAACGACTGGAAGAAGGCAGTTATCTCCCTTCAGCCGGGCCAAGAACTCGATTTCACCAGCAGTGCTGAGTAAGGAAGGGGTGCATCATGGCAATCGTTAAATGCAAACCGACTTCCGCTGGCCGCCGTTTTGTGGTCAAGGTGGTCAATCAGGAGCTGCACAAAGGCGCTCCGTACGCTCCGCTGCTCGAGAAAAAGTCGAAGTCCGGTGGTCGTAACAACAATGGCCGTATTACCACCCGTCATATCGGTGGTGGTCATAAACAGCATTACCGTCTGGTCGACTTCCGTCGCAACGACAAGGATGGCATCCCTGCCACCGTCGAGCGCGTGGAATATGATCCGAACCGTACTGCTCACATCGCTCTGCTGAAATACGCTGACGGCGAACGTCGCTACATCATCGCTCCGAAGGACGTTTCTGCTGGCGACCAGCTGATTGCGGGCATCATGGCTCCGATCAAGCCGGGCAACAGCCTGCAGCTGCGCAACATTCCGGTAGGTTCGACCGTTCACGGTATCGAGCTGAAGCCGGGTAAAGGTGCTCAGATCGCTCGTTCCGCTGGCGCTTCCGCTCAGCTGGTCGCTCGTGAAGGTGCCTATGTGACTCTGCGTCTGCGCTCCGGCGAAATGCGCAAAGTCCTGGCTGAGTGCCGTGCGACCCTGGGCGAAGTCTCGAACTCCGAGCACAGCCTGCGTTCGCTGGGTAAGGCCGGTGCCAAGCGCTGGCGCGGTGTTCGTCCGACCGTTCGTGGTGTTGCCATGAACCCGGTTGATCACCCGCACGGTGGTGGTGAGGGTCGTACCTCCGGTGGTCGTCATCCGGTGTCGCCATGGGGCTTCCCGACCAAGGGCGCGAAAACCCGTGCTAACAAGCGCACCGACAACATGATCGTCCGTCGTCGCAAGTAAATAGAGGGATACGACAGTGCCACGTTCTCTGAAAAAAGGTCCTTTTATCGATCTTCACCTACTGAAGAAGGTCGAAGCGGCGGTGGAAAAGGGCGAGCGCAAACCGGTTAAGACCTGGTCGCGTCGCTCCATGATCCTGCCGCAGATGGTCGGTCTGACCATCGCTGTGCATAACGGTCGTCAACATGTCCCGGTCCTCGTGAACGAAGACATGGTCGGCCACAAACTGGGCGAATTTGCCGGCACGCGTACCTATCGTGGTCACGTTGCCGACAAGAAAGGCAAGCGTTAAGGGGTTTGGAAATGGAAGTAGCCGCTAAGTTGTCGGGCGCTCGCATCTCCGCCCAGAAAGCTCGCCTGGTCGCCGACCAGATCCGCGGGAAGAAGGTGGGCGAAGCGCTCAACCTGCTGGCTTTCAGCAGCAAGAAAGCCGCCGAGATCATGAAGAAAGTGCTGGAGTCGGCCGTTGCCAACGCCGAGCACAACGAAGGCGCAGACGTTGATGACCTGAAGGTCAGCACCGTTTTCGTCAACGAAGGGCGTTCGCTTAAGCGCATCATGCCGCGTGCCAAAGGCCGTGCTGATCGCATCGTCAAGCGGTCTTGCCATATCACTGTCAAGGTTGCGGACAAGTAACGGAGTCGATCAGATGGGTCAGAAAGTACATCCCGTTGGCATCCGCCTGGGAATCGTCAAGGATCACACTTCGGTCTGGTACGCAGATGGTCGCAATTATGCCGACTACCTGAACGCCGACCTGAAGGTTCGTGCATACCTGCAAGACAAACTAAAAAGCGCGTCCGTTAGCCGTATCGACATCGCTCGTCCGGCTCAAACCGCACGCATCACCATCCACACCGCTCGTCCCGGCATCGTGATCGGCAAGAAAGGTGAAGATGTTGAGAAGCTGCGTCAGGACCTGACCAAGCAAATGGGTGTGCCGGTGCACATCAACATCGAAGAGATCCGCAAGCCGGAGCTCGACGGTATGCTGGTTGCGCAGAGCGTAGCTCAGCAGCTGGAGCGTCGCGTTATGTTCCGTCGCGCCATGAAGCGCGCTGTACAGAACGCCATGCGCATTGGTGCCAAGGGCATCAAGATCCAGGTGAGCGGTCGTCTTGGCGGCGCTGAAATTGCCCGTACCGAGTGGTATCGCGAAGGTCGTGTGCCTCTGCACACCCTGCGTGCCGATATCGATTACGCCACCTACGAAGCGCACACCACTTACGGTGTGATCGGCGTCAAGGTTTGGATCTTCAAGGGTGAGGTCATTGGTGGCCGCACTGAAGAGCTGAAGCCGCAAGCGCCCGCTCCTCGTAAAGCTGCTAAGAAATAAGGAGTACGCATCATGTTGCAACCAAAGCGTACGAAGTTCCGCAAGCAGATGACCGGCCACAACCGTGGTCTGGCTCAGCGCGGTAGCAAGGTCAGCTTCGGCGAGTTCGCGCTGAAGTCTGTCGCCCGCGGTCGTCTCACCGCCCGTCAGATCGAGTCCGCTCGTCGTGCTCTGACTCGTCACGTAAAACGTGGCGGCAAGATCTGGATTCGCGTATTCCCGGACAAGCCGGTTACCAAGAAGCCTCTCGAAGTGCGGATGGGTAAAGGTAAGGGTGGCGTCGAATATTGGGTAGCCCAGATCCAGCCAGGCAAGGTCCTGTACGAGATCGAAGGCGTATCCGAAGAGCTGGCGCGCGAGGCATTTGCCCTGGCTGCTGCAAAGCTGCCGCTCGCCACCACCTTTGTTAAGCGGACGGTGATGTGATGAAAGCGACCGAACTTCGTGAAAAAACCGCACAGCAACTGAACGAGCAACTGCTCGGTCTGCTGCGCGACCAGTTCAATCTGCGTATGCAGAAAGCAACTGGCCAGTTGGGGCAGTCTCACCTGCTCTCGCAAGTTAAGCGCGACATCGCTCGTGTGAAAACTGTGCTCAACCAGCAGGCAGGTAAGTGATCATGGCTGAAGCCGAAAAAACAGTCCGTACGCTGACCGGCCGTGTTGTCAGCGACAAGATGGACAAGACCATCACCGTTCTGATCGAGCGCCGCGTTAAGCACCCGATCTACGGTAAATACGTCAAGCGTTCGACCAAACTGCACGCTCACGACGAAACCAACCAGTGCAAGATCGGCGACAAGGTTTCCATTTGCGAAACCCGTCCGCAGTCCAAGACCAAGTCCTGGGCTCTGGTTGAAGTCGTCGAACGCGCAGTTGACGTCTAAGGGCTAGGGGTCGGAGAAATTTTATGATTCAGACTCAATCCATGCTCGATGTGGCTGACAACAGTGGTGCACGTCGCGTTATGTGCATCAAGGTGCTGGGCGGCTCTCATCGTCGCTACGCCGGCATCGGCGACATCATCAAGGTCACCGTCAAGGAAGCAATTCCGCGCGGCAAAGTGAAGAAAGGTCAGGTCATGACCGCAGTGGTTGTTCGTACCCGTCACGGCGTTCGTCGTGCCGACGGTTCGATCATCCGCTTCGACGGCAACGCTGCTGTTCTGCTGAACAACAAGCAGGAGCCGATCGGTACCCGTATCTTCGGGCCAGTGACCCGTGAACTGCGTTCCGAGAAGTTCATGAAGATCGTCTCGCTCGCCCCTGAAGTGCTTTAAGGAGATCCGACATGCAAAAGATTCGTCGTGACGACGAGATCATCGTGATCGCCGGCAAAGACAAAGGTAAGCGCGGTAAGGTGCTCAAGGTTCTCGCTGACGACCGTCTGGTCGTCGGTGGCATCAACCTGGTGAAGCGTCATACCAAGCCGAACCCGATGTCGGGCGTTCAAGGCGGTATCGTCGAGAAAGAAGCGCCACTGCACGCTTCCAACGTTGCCATCTTCAACAGCGAAACCAACAAGGCTGACCGCGTTGGTTTCAAAGTCGAAGACGGCAAGAAAATTCGTGTCTTCAAGTCCACCCAGAAGCCGGTTGGCGCTTGAGAATCCGTAGGTAAATACCATGGCACGACTGAAAGAGATTTACCGGAAGGAAATCGCGCCCAAGCTGAAGGAAGAACTGAAGCTGGCGAACGTGATGGAAGTTCCGCGCATCACCAAGATCACCCTGAACATGGGCCTGGGCGAAGCCATCGGTGACAAGAAAGTCATCGAGAACGCCGTTGCCGACCTCGAGAAGATCACCGGTCAGAAAGTCGTTGTGACTCATGCCCGCAAGTCGATCGCAGGTTTCAAGGTTCGTGAAGGTTGGCCGATTGGCGTCAAGGTCACTCTGCGTCGCGAGCGTATGTACGAGTTCCTGGATCGTCTGCTATCCATCTCCCTGCCGCGCGTGCGTGACTTCCGCGGCCTGAATGCCAAGTCCTTCGATGGTCGTGGCAACTACAGCATGGGCGTGAAAGAGCAGATCATCTTCCCGGAAATCGATTACGACAAAATCGATGCGCTGCGTGGTCTGGACATCACCCTGACTACCACTGCCCGTAACGATGATGAAGGCCGCGCTCTGCTGCGTGCTTTCAACTTCCCGTTCCGCAACTGATCGGAGTCTGGATAATGGCCAAGACAAGCATGAAGAACCGCGAGCTGAAGCGTCAGCAAACGGTTGCCAAGTACGCCAAGAAGCGTGCCGAGCTGAAAGCCACCATCGCTAATCCGAACACCAGTCCGGAAGCGCGTTGGGAAGCTCAGGTCGCTCTGCAGAAGCAACCACGTGACGCCAGCGCCTCGCGCCTGCGTAACCGTTGCCGCATCACCGGCCGTCCGCACGGCGTTTACCGCAAGTTCGGTCTGTCGCGTAACAAGCTGCGCGAAGCCGCCATGCGCGGTGACGTACCGGGCCTGGTGAAAGCCAGCTGGTAATAGCAGTAAAAAAAGCGAAGCCGGCCTAGTGCCGGCTTTGTCTTTATTTGAACAAGCCCCTTTTGGGGCTTGATTCATTTTTGATCGGTCTCTAGAATGTCCGGCTCTCCTGAGCCTGGTATTTCCATGCCGAGCTTTTGGATGATCCCACAGCCCTCGGGCTGTTCTTTTTGTATCAGGAGCGTCTAGCCCATGAGTATGCAGGACCCGTTAGCGGACATGCTAACTCGTATCCGTAATGCCCAGATGGCTGAAAAGTCCGTCGTAAGCATGCCTTCTTCCACTCTGAAGGTAGCCGTAGCCAAAGTTCTGAAAGACGAAGGTTACATTGCGGGTTATGAAGTCAATGGTGAAGCCAAGCCACAACTGTCCATCGAGCTGAAGTACTTCGAAGGCCGTCCGGTCATCGAGGAAGTCAAGCGCGTGAGCCGTCCTGGCCTTCGTCAATACAAATCCGTCGATGACCTGCCGAAGGTTCGCGGCGGTCTCGGTGTTTCCATCGTCTCCACCAATAAAGGTGTGATGACGGATCGCGCTGCGCGCGCTGCCGGTGTCGGCGGCGAAGTGCTCTGCACCGTGTTCTAAGGGGGGGATAAGCATGTCTCGCGTTGCTAAGAACCCCGTTGTGCTGCCTGCCGGTGTCGAGATCAAACTCGCCGGTCAGCAGCTCTCGGTCAAGGGTGCCAAGGGCGCTCTGGAACTGAACGTTCACTCGTCCGTGGAAGTGATCCAGGAAGGTAGCGAACTGCGTTTCGCCGCTCGTAATGGCGACCAGCAGAACCGCGCTATGGCCGGTACTACTCGTGCTCTGGTGAACAACATGGTCATCGGTGTCAGCCAAGGCTTCGAGCGTAAGCTGCAGCTGGTCGGCGTGGGCTACAAAGCTCAAGCCAAAGGCCAGGTGCTGAACCTCGCACTGGGCTTCTCCCACCCGATCGACTACGAACTGCCGGAAGGCGTCGTGGCTGAAACCCCGAACCAGACCGAAATCCTGATCAAGGGTATCGACAAGCAACTGGTGGGTCAGGTGGCTGCGGAAATCCGTGACTTCCGTCGTCCTGAGCCCTACAAGGGCAAAGGCGTTCGTTACGCGGATGAAGTTGTCCGTCGTAAAGAAGCCAAGAAGAAGTAAGGGGCTGAAAAATGACCGACAAAAAAGTTACTCGTCTGCGTCGCGCTCGCAAAGCACGCCTGAAAATGCACGAGCTCGAAGCCGTGCGTCTGTGCGTGTACCGCTCTTCGCAGCACATCTACGCCCAGGTCATCTCGGCCGACGGCAGCAAGGTTCTGGCCAGCGCCTCTACCTTGGACAAAGCACTGCGTGATGGCGCCACCGGCAACGTCGACGCAGCCAAGAAAGTTGGTGCGCTGGTTGCTGAGCGTGCGAAAGCCGCTGGTGTGACCCAGGTGGCATTCGACCGTTCTGGCTTCAAGTACCACGGCCGCGTCAAGGCGCTGGCTGATGCTGCTCGTGAAGGCGGGCTGGAGTTCTAAGTTATGGCAAATAACGACCAAAAGCGCGACGAAGGCTACATCGAGAAGCTGGTTCAGGTTAACCGCGTTGCCAAGACCGTAAAGGGTGGCCGTATCTTCACTTTCACCGCGCTGACCGTGGTAGGTGATGGCAAGGGTCGCGTCGGTTTCGGCCGTGGCAAGTCCCGCGAAGTTCCGGCTGCTATCCAGAAGGCTATGGAAGCTGCGCGTCGCAACATGATCCAAGTTGATCTGAACGGCACCACTCTGCAGTACCCGATCAAGTCCGCTCACGGCGCCTCCAAGGTGTTCATGCAGCCGGCTTCGGAAGGTACCGGTATCATCGCCGGCGGTGCCATGCGTGCCGTGCTGGAAGTGGCTGGTGTGCAGAACGTTCTGGCCAAGTGCTACGGCTCGACCAACCCGGTGAACGTGGTTCACGCCACTTTCAAGGGTCTGAAGACCATGCAGTCTCCGGGTTCTGTTGCAGCCAAGCGTGGCAAGAGCGTCGAGGAGATTCTCTAACCATGGCTAATACCGTCAAAGTGACTCTGATCAAGAGCACCAATGGCCGTCTGGCCAATCACAAAGCTTGCGTCAAGGGCCTGGGCCTGCGTCGCATCGGTCACACCGTAGAGGTTCTGGATACTCCGGAAAACCGCGGCATGATCAACAAGGCTTACTACCTGTTGAAGGTGGAGGGTTAATCATGCAACTGAACGATCTGCGTTCCGCGCCGGGTGCCCGTCGCGAGAAGCACCGTCCGGGCCGTGGCATCGGTAGCGGTCTGGGTAAGACTGGTGGCCGTGGCCACAAAGGTCAAACCTCCCGCTCCGGTGGTTCCATCGCTCCGGGCTTTGAGGGTGGTCAGCAGCCGCTGCACCGCCGTCTGCCGAAGTTCGGCTTCGTCTCCCTGAAGGCTATGGATCGCGCTGAAGTGCGTACCTCCGAGCTGAACAAGGTAGAAGGTGTTGTAACTCTGCAGGCTCTGAAGGATGCCAATCTGGTAGGCCATCACGTACAGCGTGTGAAAGTCATGCTGTCCGGTGAGGTTACCCGTGCGGTCACCCTGAAAGGTATCGCCGCCACCAAGGGTGCGCGTGCGGCTATCGAGGCAGCTGGCGGTAAGTTCGAGGACTAAATGGCTAAGCAAGGTGCTCTCTCAGCGCTGGCAGGTGGCGGGTTGTCCGAACTCTGGGCTCGTCTGCGTTTCCTGTTCCTGGCGATCATCGTCTACCGGATAGGTGCGCACATCCCGGTTCCTGGCATCAACCCAGACCGACTGGCGGATCTGTTCCGGCAGAATGAGGGGACCATTCTTAGCTTGTTCAACATGTTTTCCGGCGGCGCGCTGGAGCGGATGAGCATCTTTGCACTGGGGATCATGCCGTACATTTCGGCATCGATCATCATGCAACTGATGACCGCTGTCAGCCCGCAGCTGGAACAGTTGAAGAAGGAAGGTGAAGCTGGCCGTCGCAAGATCAGCCAGTACACCCGCTACGGCACTCTCGTTCTGGCGTTCGTTCAGGCCATCGGTATGTCCGTTGGTCTGGCTAGTCAGGGCGTTGCGTTCTCGGGCGATTTCGGCTTCCACTTCGTGGCGATCACCACTTTCGTGGCGGGCGCGATGTTCATGATGTGGCTAGGCGAGCAGATCACCGAGCGCGGTGTCGGCAACGGTATCTCGATGCTGATTTTTGCAGGCATCGTGGCCGGTCTGCCGTCGGCAATCGGGCAGTCTTTCGAGTCTGCTCGTCAGGGCGATATCAACATCTTCGCTCTGATCGCCATCGGCCTGCTGGCAGTAGCGATCATCGGTTTCGTGGTGTTCATTGAGCGTGGTCAGCGTCGCATTGCGGTGCACTATGCCAAGCGTCAGCAGGGCCGCAAGGTCTTCGCTGCGCAGACCAGCCACCTGCCGTTGAAGGTGAACATGGCGGGCGTAATCCCGGCCATCTTCGCCAGCAGCCTTCTGCTGTTCCCGGCCTCGCTGGGTGCCTGGTTTGGTCAGTCCGAGGGTTTGGGCTGGCTGCAGGACATTTCGCAGGCTATCGCTCCTGGTCAGCCGTTGAACATTCTGCTGTTTAGTGCAGGGATCATTTTCTTCTGCTTCTTCTACACAGCGCTGATGTTCAACCCGAAAGACGTAGCGGAAAACCTGAAGAAGTCCGGTGCCTTTATTCCGGGCATCCGTCCGGGCGAGCAGTCTGCACGCTATATCGATGGCGTTCTGACCCGCTTGACCATGTTCGGTGCTCTGTACATGACGGCCGTGTGCCTGCTGCCCCAGTTCCTGGTGGTTGCAGCCAACGTTCCGTTCTACCTTGGCGGGACCTCGTTGCTGATCGTGGTCGTGGTTGTAATGGACTTCATGTCCCAAGTGCAATCGCACCTCGTGTCTCACCAGTACGATTCCCTGATGAAGAAAGCCAACCTGAAGGGCTATGGCAGCGGCATGCTCCGCTGATCCACCCGTAAGGTTCGAGGAGTTGGTAATGAAAGTTCGTGCATCGGTGAAAAAGCTGTGCCGTAACTGCAAAATTATCCGTCGCGAAGGTGTCGTGCGGGTGATCTGCAGCGCAGAGCCGCGTCACAAGCAGCGCCAAGGCTGAGTGTGAACCACGCGTGATAAGCCCGGCAGCTAGTGCGCTGCCGGGTTGATTATTTGTTATTACAGCGTTAATATCTCGCGCCCTATTTCTTGGCTTCCGGGGCGTAGGTAGCTGTCAATTGGAGTTCCACTGAATGGCCCGTATTGCAGGCGTTAACATTCCGGATAACAAGCACACTGTTATCTCGCTGACCTACATCTTTGGTGTTGGTCGCACCACTGCACAGAAAATCTGTGCCGCTACCGGTGTAAATCCGGCTGCGAAAATCAAGGATCTGACTGACGAGCAGATCGAACAGCTGCGTGGCGAAGTAGCCAAGGTGAATACCGAAGGCGACCTGCGTCGTGAAGTGAATATGAAGATCAAGCGCTTGATGGATCTGGGTTGCTACCGTGGCCTGCGTCATCGTAAAGGTCTGCCGGTTCGCGGTCAGCGTACCAAGACCAACGCTCGCACCCGTAAGGGCCCGCGTAAGCCGATCCGCAAGTAATCGCATTCGCGAATCGACAGGAATTTAGTCATGGCAAAACCTGCTGCTCGTACTCGTAAAAAAGTCAAAAAGACGGTGGTTGATGGCATCGCCCACATCCACGCGTCTTTCAACAACACTATCGTGACCATTACCGACCGTCAGGGTAACGCCCTGTCCTGGGCTACCTCCGGTGGTTCGGGTTTCCGCGGCTCGCGTAAGTCCACTCCGTTTGCTGCCCAGATCGCCGCCGAGCGCGCTGGTCAGGCTGCACTGGAATACGGTCTGAAGAACCTCGACGTCAACGTCAAAGGTCCAGGCCCAGGTCGCGAATCCGCCGTGCGTGCTCTGAACGCCTGCGGCTACAAAATCGCCAGCATCACCGACGTGACGCCAATCCCGCACAACGGGTGCCGTCCGCCGAAGAAGCGTCGCGTGTAATCAGGAGACAGTGAGAAATGGCTCGTTACATTGGTCCCAAGTGCAAACTGTCTCGCCGTGAAGGCACCGATCTCTTCCTGAAGAGTGGTGTTCGCGCGCTTGAATCTAAGTGCAACATCGAAGCAGCTCCCGGTATTCACGGTCAGCGTCGCGGTCGCCAGTCCGACTACGGCACCCAGCTGCGTGAAAAGCAAAAAGTCCGTCGTATCTACGGCGTTCTGGAGCGTCAGTTCAGCGGTTACTACAAGCAAGCTGCCAGCCAGAAGGGCGCCACCGGCGAAAACCTGCTGCAACTGCTGGAGTGCCGTCTGGATAACGTGGTTTACCGTATGGGCTTTGGTGCTACCCGTGCCGAATCCCGTCAGCTGGTTTCGCACAAAGCAATCAGCGTCAACGGTCAGACCGTAAACGTACCGTCCTACCAGGTTAAAGCTGGCGACGTCGTTGCTGTTCGCGAGAAATCGAAGAACCAGCTGCGCATCGCTCAGGCTCTTGAGCTCTGCGCCCAGCGCGGCCGTGTTGAGTGGGTAGAAGTAGACGCTGAGAAGAAGTCTGGTGTGTTCAAGAACGTACCGGCTCGTAGCGATCTGTCCGCTGACATCAACGAGAGCCTGATTGTCGAGCTCTACTCCAAGTAAGGGCTAGAAAATAGGTGCATCCATGCAGATTTCGGTAAATGAGTTCCTGACCCCCCGTCACATTGATGTGCAGGAGGTCAGTCCGACCCGCGCCAAGATCACTCTCGAGCCTCTCGAGCGTGGTTTTGGCCATACCCTGGGCAACGCGCTGCGTCGCATCCTGTTGTCCTCCATGCCTGGCTGTGCAGTAGTCGAGGCCGAGATCGACGGGGTACTCCACGAGTACTCCGCGATCGAAGGTGTGCAGGAAGATGTCATCGAGATCCTGCTCAACCTGAAAGGTCTGGCTATCAAGCTGCACGGCCGTGACGAAGTGACCCTGACTCTGGCTAAGAAGGGCCCGGGCGTAGTTACCGCTGCCGATATTCAGCTGGATCACGATGTTGAAATCGTCAATGGCGACCACGTAATCGCCAACCTGGCTTCCAATGGCGCGCTGAACATGAAGCTCACAGTGGCTCGTGGTCGCGGCTATGAGCCGGCTGACGCGCGTCAGAGCGACGAAGATGAAAGCCGCAGCATTGGTCGCTTGCAGCTGGATGCTTCGTTCAGCCCTGTGCGTCGGGTTGCTTACGTGGTGGAAAACGCCCGTGTCGAGCAGCGCACCAACCTGGACAAACTGGTTATTGACCTGGAAACCAACGGTACTCTGGACCCTGAAGAGGCTATCCGTCGTGCCGCGACCATCCTGCAGCAGCAGCTGGCCGCGTTCGTCGACCTCAAAGGTGACAGTGAGCCAGTGGTGGTCGAGCAGGAAGACGAGATCGATCCGATCCTGCTGCGTCCTGTCGATGACCTGGAACTGACCGTACGTTCGGCCAACTGCCTCAAGGCAGAGAACATCTACTACATCGGTGACCTGATTCAGCGCACCGAAGTAGAGCTGCTCAAAACCCCGAACCTGGGCAAGAAATCCCTGACCGAAATCAAGGATGTTCTGGCTTCTCGCGGTCTGTCCCTCGGTATGCGCCTCGACAACTGGCCGCCGGCAAGTCTGAAGAAAGACGATAAGGCCACTGCCTGATCGTCATCATCACCGAACGAACAAGTTTGGTAAGGAATTGAACCATGCGTCATCGTAAAAGTGGCCGTCACCTCAGCCGCACCAGCGCTCACCGCAAGGCCATGTTCCAGAACATGGCGGTTTCGCTGTTCGAGCACGAGCTGATCAAAACTACCCTGCCGAAAGCCAAGGAACTGCGTCGCGTTGCCGAGCCGCTGATCACCCTGGCCAAGGAAGACAGCGTTGCCAATCGTCGTCTGGCCTTCGACCGTACCCGTTCGAAAGCCATCGTTGGCAAACTGTTCAACGATCTGGGCAAGCGCTACGCCACCCGTAACGGCGGCTACCTGCGCATCCTCAAGTGCGGTTTCCGCGCTGGCGACAACGCTCCGATGGCTTATGTTGAACTGGTCGACCGTCCGGTCGGCGGTTCGGTAGAAGCTGCCGAGTAAGTCTCTGTTCCCTACGCCGAGCCGGCCTGCGTCAAGCAGCCAGTTCAGGCCAAGGCAACGACAAACGCCCCAACAGTGTTGGGGCGTTTGTTTTTGCGGCGGAAAAATCCTGGCTTTTCTCCTGTTGCGGTGGTGCTCGGTTTGGACGCGTCCGGGCGTCTATCGAAAGAAAATGACTATCTTGTCGTTGTGTTTCATATATTGGTTCTTTCGTAAGTGCAGGACTATTCTTCTTTCATTGTCGGGCCACAGCCGTTGGAACCGACACGATGAGGAGAAGGAGAGAAGCATGTCGAACACAGGTAAATGCCCGTATCATGTCGCAGGCCAGGGGACGACCAATCTGGATTGGTGGCCGAATCAGTTGCGTGTGGATCTGCTGAACCAGCATTCCGAGCGCTCCAACCCGCTGGGCGAGACATTCAACTACGCCGAAGAATTTAAGAAGATCGACTATTCCGCCCTCAAGGGTGATATCCGCAAGGTACTCACCGATTCGCAGGAGTGGTGGCCGGCCGACTGGGGCAGCTACGTCGGTCTATTCATCCGCATGGCCTGGCATGGCGCCGGCACGTACCGTCTGGTTGATGGCCGGGGTGGTGCGGGTCGTGGTCAGCAGCGTTTTGCGCCGCTGGGCGCCTGGCCGGACAACGCCAACCTGGACAAGGCTCGTCGCCTGCTGTGGCCGGTGAAGCAGAAGTATGGACAGAAGATCAGCTGGGCCGACCTGTTCATGCTGGCCGGCAACGTTGCCCTGGAGTCTTCGGGTTTCCGTACCTTCGGCTTCGCTGCCGGGCGCGCGGACACCTGGGAGCCGGATAACGACGTCAACTGGGGCACGGAAAAGGAATGGCTCAAGCACCGTCGTAGCGAGGCGCTGAAAGACAGCCCGCTGGCGGCCACCGAAATGGGCCTGATCTACGTCAACCCGGAAGGCCCGGAAGCCAGTGGTGATCCGCTGTCGGCGGCGCCGTTCATCCGTGCCACCTTCGGCAACATGGCGATGGACGACGAGGAAATCGTCGCCTTGATCGCCGGTGGCCACACCCTGGGCAAGACGCACGGCGCGGTGCCGGGCGACAAGATCGGCCCCGACCCGGAAGCCGCTCCCATCGAGCAGCAGGGCCTGGGCTGGTTCAGCGGCTATGGCAGTGGCAAGGGTAAGGACGCCATTACCTCGGGGATCGAAGTCACCTGGACGCAAACGCCGACCCAGTGGAGCAACTACTTCTTTGAGAACCTGTTCCAGTACGAATGGGAGCAAGTCAGGTCGCCGGCCGGCGCGATCCAGTGGGTGGCCAAGGATGCCCCGGAGATCATCCCTGATCCTTTCGATCCGGCGGTCAAGCACAAGCCGACCATGCTCACCACCGACCTGACCCTGCGTTTCGATCCGGCCTTCGAGAAAATCTCGCGGCGTTTCCTCAACGACCCGCAGGCGTTCAGCGAAGCCTTCGCCCGCGCCTGGTTCAAGCTGACCCACCGCGACATGGGGCCAAAGGCTCGCTACCTCGGCCCGGAAGTGCCGAAGGAAGACCTGATCTGGCAAGACCCGCTGCCGCCAGCCGGCCCGCTGCCGTCTGCTGCCGACATTGCCGATGCCAAAGCGAAGATCGCGGCGCTGGGCCTGAGCGTATCCGAACTGGTTTCCCTGGCTTGGGCCTCGGCGGCCACCTTCCGGGGTGGCGACAAGCGCGGCGGTGCCAACGGTGCGCGCCTGGCGCTGCAACCGCAGCGCGGCTGGGCGGTGAACAAGATCGCGGTTGCCGCGCTGGCCAAGATCGAGGGCATCCAGGCTTCGACTCGCCTGTCTCTGGCCGACCTGATCGTCCTGGCCGGTAATCTCGGCGTCGAGCAGGCCGCTAGTGCTGCCGGTACGTCGATCGAGGTGCCGTTCGCCGCTGGTCGCGTCGATGCCTCGCAGGAGCAGACCGACGTGCACAGCGTTGAATACCTGCGTGGCCCGGCCGATGGCTTCCGTAACTGGAAGGCCGATGGTATCGATATCGGCGACGAGGTGCTGCTGATCGACAAGGCTCAGCAGCTGACGTTGACCGCGCCGGAGATGACCGCGCTGCTCGGTGGCCTGCGTGTGCTGGGCGCCAACTGGGATGGCAGCCTGCGGGGTGTGTTCACCGACAAGGTGGGCGTGCTGAGCAATGACTTCTTCGTCAATGTGCTGAGCATGGACCTGGAGTGGAAACCCAGTGGCGAGGGCTTCGATGTGCTGGAGCGCAAGACCGGGGCGAAGAAGTACACGGCCAGCCGTGCCGACCTGGTGTTCGGTTCCAACTCGGTGCTGCGCGCCTATGCCGAGGTGTATGCCCAGGACGGCGGCCAGCAGAAGTTCATCAAGGACTTCGTCGCGGCCTGGACCAAGGTGATGAACCTGGATCGTTTCGATCTGGCCTGACGCTTCACTGAGCGGTAACGCAACGCCTCCCTCGCGGAGGCGTTGTGCTTTTGCTTGACCGAACCCCGCGTCAGGCGGAGCATTGCCACTTGTTCATGAATGCTACAAGGAATGCCCGGCATGAAAGGCCATACCGAAGTCGTCGACTATCTCAAGCATCTGCTCAAAGGTGAGCTGGCCGCTCGTGACCAGTATTTCATCCATTCGCGGCTGTATGAGGACTGGGGTTTCAGCAAGCTCTACGAGCGCATCAACCACGAGATGGAAGAGGAAACCCAGCACGCCGACGCGCTGCTCAAGCGCATCATCTTCCTCGAGGGTGTGCCGGATATGGTGCCCAACGCCTTCTCCTTCGGGCAGACCGTGCCTGAGGCGCTGAAGCTGGATCTGGCGCTGGAGTACGAAGTGCGCGCGGCCCTGAGCAAGGGTATCGAACTGTGCGAGAAGCATCAGGATTACCAGACTCGCGACATCCTCCTGGCACAGCTCAAGGATACCGAGGAAGACCACGCCTATTGGCTGGAGATTCAGTTGCAGCTAATCGACAAGCTGGGGCTGGAGAAGTACCTGCAAAGCCAGATGTAAGCTGACTTGTCAAAGTAAGAGCCCCGCATGTGCGGTAATGCTGTTCACTTAAGAAACGGTTGAGCTCGATCAGTCCCCTCGCCCCTCTGGGGAGAGGGTTAGGGAGAGGGGGAAACTGGCAGTTTTGCGGTGTTTTCTGCCCTCTCCCCCAGCCCCTCTCCCATAAATGGGAGAGGGGAGCCAAACGTGTGCAACCTTAAGTGAACAGCATTACCCGCATGTGCGGGGCTCTTTCGTTTCAGGCGCGGTCGCGTTCCAGCAGCGGCTTGAGGAAGTGCCCGGTATGTGAGGCCGGGTTGGCGGCTACCTCTTCCGGTGTGCCGGTGGCGATGATCATCCCACCCTTGGAGCCGCCCTCGGGGCCGAGATCGACCAGCCAGTCGGCGGTCTTGATCACGTCCAGGTTGTGCTCGATCACCACCACGGTGTTGCCGTGGTCGCGCAGACGGTGCAGCACGTCGAGCAGTTGCTGGATGTCGGCGAAGTGCAGGCCGGTGGTCGGCTCGTCGAGGATGTACAGGGTCTTGCCGGTGTCGCGCTTGCTCAGCTCGCGACTCAGCTTGACCCGCTGCGCCTCGCCGCCGGACAGGGTGGTCGCGCTCTGCCCCAGCTTGATATAGGACAGGCCGACGTCCATCAGCGTCTGCAGCTTGCGCGCGATGGCCGGCACGGCGTCGAAGAAGGCGCGGGCTTCCTCGATGGTCATGTCCAGCACCTCGGTGATGCTCTTGCCCTTGTACTTCACTTCCAGGGTTTCGCGGTTGTAGCGCTTGCCCTTGCACACGTCGCAGGGCACGTAGATGTCCGGCAGGAAGTGCATCTCTACCTTGATCACGCCGTCGCCCTGGCAGGCCTCGCAGCGCCCGCCCTTGACGTTGAAGCTGAAACGGCCCGGGCCATAACCGCGCGAGCGCGATTCCGGCACACCGGCGAACAGCTCGCGGATCGGTGTGAACAGGCCGGTGTAGGTCGCCGGGTTGGAACGCGGCGTCCGGCCAATCGGGCTCTGGTCGATGTCGACCACCTTGTCCAGGTGTTGCAGGCCGTCGAAGGAATCGTGCGGCGCAGCCTCAAGAGTGGTGGCACCGTTCAGCGCGGTGGCGGTCAGCGGGAACAGGGTGTTGTTGATCAGCGTCGACTTGCCCGAGCCGGACACGCCGGTGACGCAGGTGAGCAGGCCCACCGGAATTTCCAGGTCGACATTGCGCAGGTTGTTGCCGCGTGCGCCTTTGAGCTTGAGCAGTTTCTTCTTGTCGCGCGGCGTGCGCTGCGCCGGATAGCGGATCTTCTCGCGGCCGGACAGGTACTTGCCGGTCAGCGAGTCGGGGTGATTCATCACCTCGTCCGGCGTGCCTTCGGCGACGATGCGGCCGCCATGCACACCAGCGCCTGGGCCGATATCGACCACGTAATCGGCCATGCGGATGGCGTCCTCGTCGTGTTCGACGACGATCACCGTATTGCCCAGGTTGCGCAGGTGGTTGAGGGTGCCGAGCAGGCGCTCGTTGTCGCGCTGGTGCAGGCCGATGGACGGCTCGTCGAGAATGTACATCACGCCCACCAGGCCGGCGCCGATCTGGCTGGCCAGGCGGATGCGCTGCGCTTCGCCGCCGGAGAGGGTGTCGGCGCTGCGATCCAGGGTCAGATAATCGAGGCCGACGTTGACCAGGAACTGCAGGCGCTCGCGGATTTCCTTGAGAATTTTCTCGGCGATCTCGCCGCGCCGTCCGGTCAGGTGCAGGTTGGCGACGTAATCGCAGGCGTCACCGACCGGCAGGCCGGTGACCGCCGGCAGGGTCTTCTCGCCGACCCAGACATGTCGCGCCTCGCGGCGCAGGCGCGTGCCACGGCAATCGGGGCAGGGCTGGGTGCTGAGGAACTTGGCCAGCTCCTCGCGCACGCTGGCCGACTCGGTCTCGCGGTAGCGGCGCTCGAGGTTGGGGATGATGCCCTCGAAGGGATGCGAGCGTTTGACGATGTCGCCGCGATCGTTGAGGTACTTGAAGTCGACGCTCTGCGTAGCGCTGCCGAACAGAATGACTTTCTGGTGTTCGGCGGCCAGGTCGTCGAAGGGCTCTTCCAGGCTGAAACCATAGTGTGCGGCCAGCGAACCGAGCATCTGGAAGTAGTAGACGTTGCGCCGGTCCCAGCCGCGTATGGCGCCTTCGGCCAGGGTCAGCTCGCCATTGACCAGGCGCTTGGCGTCGAAGAACTGCTTAACGCCCAGGCCATCGCAGGTCGGGCAGGCGCCGGCCGGGTTGTTGAAGGAGAACAGCTTGGGTTCCAGCTCGCTGATCGAGTGGCCGCAGTGCGGGCAGGCGAAGCGCGCGGAGAAGATGATCTCTTCGCCCGGCTCATCATCCATGGGAGCAATCAGGGCGATGCCGTCGGCCAGGCCGAGGGCGGTCTCGAAAGACTCGGCCAGCCGTTGCTGCAGGTCTTCACGGACCTTGAAGCGGTCCACCACCACGTCGATGGAGTGCTTCTTCTGCTTGTCCAGCTTGGGCAGCTCGTCCAGCTCATGCAGCTTGCCGTTGACCCGTGCGCGGACGAAGCCCTGGGCGCGTAGCTCCTCGAACACCGACAGATGTTCGCCCTTACGCTCGCGGACCACCGGCGCCAGCAGCATCAGCTTGCGGCCTTCCGGCAGCGCCAGCACCTGGTCGACCATCTGGCTGACGGTTTGCGCCTCGAGCGGCACGTCATGGTCCGGGCAGCGCGGAATACCGGCGCGGGCATACAGCAGGCGCAGGTAATCGTAGATTTCGGTGATGGTGCCGACGGTCGAGCGCGGGTTGTGCGAGGTGGATTTCTGTTCGATGGAAATTGCCGGTGACAAGCCTTCGATGGTGTCGACATCGGGCTTTTCCATCATCGACAGGAACTGCCGGGCGTAAGCCGACAGCGACTCGACGTAACGGCGCTGGCCTTCGGCGTACAGCGTGTCGAAGGCCAGGGAAGATTTGCCGGAACCGGACAGACCGGTGATCACGATCAGCTTGTCACGCGGCAGGGTCAGGTCGATGTTCTTCAGGTTGTGGGTGCGAGCCCCACGAATCAGAATCTTGTCCACTTAGGGAACCTCAAAAAAGCTATCTGCGTTGCAAGCGCTGCGTTGAAAGCCGGCTCAGAATGCTCATTTACAGCTCGTAAACCCGCATGCGGGCCCAGTGCATTCTTCGCCTACTTTCGCCTTGCGCTAGCTGCCTCGCTAACGCTTTTACAGGCTCCCTACAACGGCCTCGCTGGGCGGGCGGAAAACGGTCGAGTATAGGGCTTGCTGCTGCCCTGCGGCAAAGTGTGCGCCTGTGCCGAAACGACGGCGGCTGCTAGAATCGCCGCCTGATTTCCTCAGGGTTCATTCGATGCACGATCCGCACAGCGAGCGCATGAGTAGTAGCGAGACCCGCGCGGCCGGCGGCCTGGCTATGGTGTTCGCGTTTCGTATGCTGGGTATGTTCATGGTGCTGCCGGTGTTGGCCACCTACGGCATGGATCTGGCGGGCAGTACTCCCGCGCTGATCGGCCTGGCCATCGGTGCCTATGGTTTGACCCAGGCTGTGCTGCAAATACCCTTCGGCATGCTCAGTGACCGTATCGGCCGACGCCCGGTGATCTACGCTGGCTTGCTGATTTTTGCTGCAGGCAGCGTGCTGGCGGCCAATGCCGATTCGATCTGGGGCGTGATCGTCGGGCGTGTGCTGCAGGGGGCTGGAGCGATCTCTGCGGCGGTGATGGCGTTGTTGTCGGATCTGACTCGCGAGCAGCACCGCACCAAGGCTATGGCCATGATTGGCATGAGCATCGGTCTGTCGTTCGCCGTAGCCATGGTGGTCGGCCCGCTGCTGACTCGTGCGTTTGGCCTGTCCGGGCTGTTCTGGGCGACGGCGGCGATGGCGTTGCTTGGCATCCTGATCGTCGCCGGCATCGTGCCGAAAGACGCCGGCCCGCTGCAGCATCGCGAATCCGGCGTGGCGGCACAGGCGCTGTGGCCGACCCTCAAACATGGCGACCTGCTGCGTCTGGACTTCGCCATCCTGGCCCTGCATGCGGTGCTCATGGCCAGTTTCGTCGCCTTGCCGCTGGCGCTGGTGGAGCAGGGCGGGTTGGTCAAGGAAGAGCACTGGTGGGTGTATCTCACCGCGCTGTTGATCGGTTTCTTCGGCATGGTGCCGTTCATCATCTATGGCGAGAAAAAACGCCAGATGAAGCGCGTGCTGCTCGGTGCCGTCAGCGTGTTGCTGGCCTGCGAGCTCTACTTCGCCTTCTTCGGCAGCAGCCTGCGGGCGCTGGTAGTGGGTATCGTGGTGTTCTTCACCGCCTTCAATCTGCTCGAAGCCTCGCTGCCGTCGCTGGTCAGCAAGGTGGCGCCGGCAGGCGGCAAGGGCACTGCGATGGGCGTCTATTCCACCAGCCAGTTCCTCGGCGCAGCCCTGGGCGGCATTCTCGGTGGCTGGCTGTACCAGCACGTAGGCCTGGGCGGTGTGTTCATCGGCTGCGCCGTGCTCTGTGCAATTTGGTTGGCTATTGCTGTTACTATGCGCGAACCGCCGTACGTGACCAGTTTGCGCCTACCGCTCGATGCCGCGGCACTGGCCGATGTCGGACTGGTCGAACGCCTCAAGGCAACGCCGGGAGTGGCGGACGCCGTGGTGGTGGTCGACGAAGCGGCCATCTATATCAAAGTCGATACCCAACAAGTGGATCGCACGACGCTGGAAAGCCTGATCATATCGGCACCGGCGGCGTGCCGAGTCTAGGAGAACGTTATGGCCCGTGGGGTTAACAAAGTCATTCTGGTCGGTACCTGCGGCCAGGACCCGGAAACACGCTACCTGCCCAGCGGCAACGCGGTCACCAACCTGAGCCTGGCGACCAGCGAGCAGTGGACCGACAAGCAGACCGGGCAGAAGGTCGAGAAGACCGAGTGGCACCGCGTCGCCCTGTTCGGCAAGGTCGCCGAGATCGCCGGCGAGTACCTGCGCAAGGGTTCGCAGGTGTACATCGAAGGCAAGCTGCAGACCCGCGAGTGGGAAAAGGACGGTATCAAGCGCTACACCACCGAGATCATCGTCGACATGCAGGGCACCATGCAGCTGCTGGGTGGTCGTCCGAGCGGTGATGAAGGCGGCGCTCCGCGTCAATCGCGTCCGGCTCCGCAGCGCGAGCCGCAACAGGCCCCGCGTCAGGAGCGTCCTGCTCCGCAGCAGGCCCAGCCAGCGCCTGACTACGACAGCTTCGATGACGATATCCCGTTCTGACGCGTGATACCGAGCTGATACGAAAACCCCGAGGCTAACCTCGGGGTTTTTCTTTAAGGCCTCAGATCAGGCCTTCTGCCTTGAGCGCCTCGACCACTTTCGGGCGTGCAGCGATGCGCGCACGGTAAGCCTGCAAGCTTGGCCACGGCTCGAGTGAGAATCCGACCGGAGCGGCCCAACCCAGTACGGTGAACAGATAGCCATCGGCTACGGTGAAATGCTCACCCAGCAGGTATTCGCGCTCCCCCATCTCCATCACGAGCCAGTTCAGACGCTTGCTCAGCAGCGTCTTTGCTGCGGCTTTCCAGTCTTCGCTCTGGGTCGGATTGAACAGGCTGCCCATCGGTTTGTGCAGTTCTGTGGAGATGAAGCTCAGCCAGCTCTGCAACTGGTAGCGCGCTTCGCTGCCATTGGCTGGCGCCAGGCCGCTTTCAGGCTTGAGGTCGGCGATGTACTGCGCGATAGCCGCTCCTTCGGTCAGTACCTTGCCGTTGTCCAGTACCAGGGCGGGGATATAACCCTTGGCGTTGATCTGGGTGAAATCGGCGCCCGACTCGGTGCGCTTGGTTTGAAGGTCAACCGCTTCCATCTCGAATTCGATACCGGCTTCGCGCAGGGCGATGTGTGGCGAGAGTGAGCAGGCGCCGGCTTTGTAGTAAAGCTTCATGCGAGATTCCTTGTGTTCATGGGTGGAGGGTGGGCGCGAAAGAGCTTACTCTTTGCTTTCTTTTGAGCAAGTACCCACCTACTGGTAAGTATTGGAGTCACTGCGATGCCCGATGACGTCCGCCTCGGCAATGTATTCAGTGGCGTTTGCCCAGCGCGCCATGTGCTCGCAGTGATCGCTGACAAGTGGTCGCTGCTGCTGATCCACGCGCTGGCGCATGGCGGCACCTTGCGCACCGCCGAGTTGCGTCGGCGTGTCGAGGGCATCTCGGAGAAGATGCTGATTCAGACGATTCGCCGCCTGGAGCGCTTTGGTCTAGTCGCACGCCAGGCCTACGCCGAGGTGCCACCTCGCGTGGAGTACTCGTTGACGCCGCTGGGGCATTCGCTCATCGAGCCGATTCGCGCCATCGACCACTGGGTGGAGCGCAATGTCGCCGAGATCGCCCGGGCGCAGCAAGCCTTCGATCAGGCCGGAGAACTTGCTACCGATCCACTGCAGCGCGTGATTGCAGGGTGACGACACCGGGTAAAACCAGCAGAATATCGGCCATCATCGCCGCCACACCGGCTGGCAGAACAATTCTGGAGTCACCCGAGCCACCATGCGAATGCGCCTGATGCTGCTGGGCGGCGGTAGCGCCCTGGGGCAAGCGCTGATCCGTCTTGGCGCCGAGGAAGACATCGGCTTCCTCGCGCCACGCCCGCCGGAAGACGGTTGGGACGCCGCCAGTCTGACCGAACTGCTCGACGAGACCCGCCCGGATGCACTGATCAACCTGGCCTACTACTTCGACTGGTTCCAGGCCGAGTCGGTGGTCGAGTCGCGCCTGCATACGCAGGAGCGCGCGGTGGAGCGTCTGGCAGAGCTGTGCCAGCACCATTCCATCGTGTTACTACAGCCGTCCAGCTATCGGGTCTTCGATGGTTCGCGGGTTACTGCTTACAGTGAAAAGGAAGAGCCGATCCCCCTCGGGCTGCGTGGCCAGGCGTTATGGCGTCTGGAGCAGAGCGTGCGAGCGATCTGTCCGCGTCATGTGCTGCTGCGCTTTGGCTGGCTGCTCGATGACAGTCGTGAGGGACTACTGGGGCGCTTTCTGCTGCGCGCCGAGCGCGACGATGCCCTCTATCTCGCCGATGACCGGCGCGGTAACCCGACGCCGGTGGACGATGCCGCGCGGGTGATTCTGGCGGTGCTCAAGCAGCTCGATTGCGAGTCGCCCCTGTGGGGCACCTATCATTACGGAGGCCATGAAGCGAGTACGTCGCTGAGCCTGGGGCAGGCGGTACTGAGTGAGGCGCGTCACTATCGCAGCAATCTGGTCGAGGATGTCGCGCCGCAAGCGCACGCCGCTCGTCCGGATGCAGTCGATGAGCCGCAGCACGCCGTGCTGGCCTGCAAGAAGATTCTTCACACCTTCGGCATCAAGCCGCGCGCTTGGCGCTCTGCTCTGCCGAGCTTACTGGATCGTTACTATCGCCATGGCTGAATTTCTCGTAACGGGTGGTGCGGGCTTTATCGGTTCAAACCTGGTCGACGCCTTGCTGGCCGCTGGGCACGGAGTGCGCGTGCTGGACAATCTGTCCATGGGCAAGCGCAGCAACCTGCCGCTGGACAACCCGCGTTTGCGCTTCATAGAGGGCGACGTCGCCGATGCCGAGGTGGTCGCGCAGGCGGTCGCTGGTTGCGCAGGTGTGGCGCATCTGGCAGCGGTAGCGTCGGTGCAGGCTTCGGTGGATGATCCGGTGTCCACGCACCAGAGCAATTTCATCGGCACCCTGAATGTCTGCGAGGCCATGCGCCAGCATGGCGTGCGACGCGTGGTCTATGCCTCCAGCGCGGCCATCTATGGCAACAACGGCGAGGGCGTGGCCATCGACGAAGCGACCGCCAAGGCGCCGCTGACGCCCTATGCGGCCGACAAGCTGGCCGGCGAGCACTACCTGGATTTCTACCGCCGCCAGCATGCTCTGGAGCCGGCGGTGTTTCGTTTCTTCAATATCTTCGGGCCGCGCCAGGATCCATCATCGCCGTACTCCGGGGTGATCAGCATCTTCACCCAGCGCGCGCAGCAGGGGCTGCCGATCAGCGTCTTCGGTGATGGTGAGCAGACTCGCGATTTCTTTTATGTCGGTGATCTGGTCGTGCTGTTGATGCAGGGCTTGCTCAGCGAGCAGGTGGTGAGTGATCCGCTCAATGTGGGGTGGAGCCAGGCGGTAAGCCTCAATCAATTGCTGGCTGAGATCGGCGTGCTTTGCGGCGGTTTGCCGCCGGTGACGCACTTACCGGCACGCGCTGGAGATATTCGCCATTCGCGTGCTGACAATGCGCGCTTGCAGGCTCACTACCGCATGCCAGAGCAGACGCCGCTGCGTGAAGGATTGCGCCAACTGCTCGGGCTGTAAGCTGCCGGAAACGTGAGGCGCCGCGACGGTTAGATCCCGTGGCTGGGCCGTTCCGTATGCGCTGTGCGCGGCGAAAAATGCGCCTTCATCGGTGCGCGCGGCGCACCCTACGCATAGCCGGGCTATCGGCGTGCTATCCGGAGCACGCACCGTAGGGTGCACCGTGCGCACCAAAGGTAGCTCGGGCTGCGCATCGGGGAAATGAAAAAGCCGGCATTTGCCGGCTTTTTCATTTCTGCGAGGGCTGTCAGAACTTGTAGCCCAGGCCGACCATGTAGATGAGGGGGTCGACGTCCACGTCGACCTTGGCCCGTACGCCAAGCGCAGTGTTGTCGACGTAAGCGGTGGTGTCGATATCGATATAGCGCACCTGTGCGTTGATCATCAGGCTGTCGGTCAGCATGTAGTCGGCGCCTACCTGCCAGGCGAGACCCCAGGAGTTCTTGGCGCGGAAGTTGTTGAAGCCATTGGCGCTGGCAGCGCTGCCGACGTGCTCGTCGAAGATCCAGGTGTAGTTGATACCGGCGCCAACATAGGGCTGGAAGGCCGACTTGGCGTCCAGCGGGTAGTACACCAGGCTCAGGGTCGGTGGCAGGTGCTTGAGCGAGCCCAGCTTGCCATTGGCTGCATCGAGGACGGTGCCTTTGATCTTCACATCGTGTTCGAACGGCGTTGCCGCCAGCAACTCGATGCCCAGATTGTCGGTGAGCATGTAGGCGAAGTTCAGACCCAGCTGAGTATCACTGTTCAGGGTTGCCTTGCCGCCCAGGTCGGTGCCGGCGAGACCGCCACGATCGACCTTGACGCTGGACGAGTCGGCCTCCGGATTGACAGTGATGGCGCCGGCACGGATGAGGATATCGCCAGCCTGATGGGCTTGTGCGACAGGGGCGGCGATGGCCAGGGCCAGCAGTGAGGCAGTGAACAGTGATTTGTACATAGCGAGCTCCAGTTCGAGTCGGTTGTGTCTTTGGCTGAAATCAATGCTAAGCCAAGCAACAATCAACTTTTTGACCTGGCTCAATAGATCGGCGAGCTCTGCTGCGGTGTTTTGTCCATTGCTTCGAATGCGTCTGTAGATGATAATGTTTCTCTTTTTGAAGCAAGCCTGTCTGTCGAGGACCCTCTGCGCATGAATCGCTTCCCCCTCCGTTCCCTGGCCGTGGCACTGATGCTCAGCAGCGGCTCGCTGCTTGCCGCGCCGCTGGATGCTGCGCTTGACGAAAGCCAGCGCCTGGCCGCCGAGGCGAAAGCCTCTCAGGGCCGTGTCGAACAGCTGGATGACGCCAGCCGCGAGATGCTCAATGAGTACCGAAATGCCCTGCAGCAGGCTGAGGCTTTGAAAGGTTATAACAGTCAACTTCGTGACCTGGTCGAAGCCCAGCGTCAGGAGCTGGCCAGTTATCAGAAGCAGCTCGATGGCATCGAACGTACCCAGGAAGCGGTGAGTCCGCAGATGGTCAAGATGGTCGAGGTACTGGGCGAGTTCATTGCCGCCGATCTGCCGTTCCTGCCTGAAGAACGCGAGGATCGCCTGGCTCAGTTGCAGGATCTGCTGCCGCGCGCCGATGTCAGCCTGGCCGACAAATACCGCCGCATCCTCGAGGCCTACCAGATCGAGAGCGACTACGGTCGTACCCTGGAAGCCTGGCGTGGCGAGCTGACCCAGGCCGATGGCGGCTCGCGTAGCGTCGAGTTCCTGCGTCTGGGCCGCAGCATGCTCTATTACCAGACCCTCGATGCTCATGAGAGTGGCTGGTGGAACCCGCAGACCAAGGCCTGGGAAGTGCTCGACGGCAGCGCGCGTCGTCCGCTGACCCAAGCTATCGCCATCGCCCGTCAGCAACAGGCGCCTGCCGTGCTGTCTCTGCCGATCAAGACCCTGGCCGAGGAGGCCGCACAATGAGTCGTCGTGTTGTAGCCGTATTGGCGCTCAGCCTGTTGCCGGCACTGGCCGCCGTGGCCGAAACCCTCAACCCCGATCAACTGCTGCAGCGCATCCGTAGCGAGCGCGCTGCCGAAGTCAGCGCCATGCAGGAGCGCGAGCAGGCGTTTCTCGCCAAGCGTAGTGAGCAGGCGCAGTTGCTGGCTGCCGCACGTTCCGCGCTGAATACCCAGAAAGCCGAAAGCGAGCGCCTCAAGGCCGAGTTCGACCGCCAGGAAGCCGAGCTGGCCGAGCAGGAAAAATTGCTGGCGCAGCGCGTCGGACACCTTGGTGAGCTGTTTGGCGTGGTGCGTCAAAGTGCCGGTGATGTCGCCGGGCAATGGCAGGACAGCCTGCTCAACGCTCAGTACCCGGAGCGCCTGAAACGCCTCAAGGCGTTGGCTGAAAGCCGCTCGCTGCCGTCCGCCGAAGACCTCGACGGCTACTGGATGCTGCTGCTCGAAGACCTGGCTGCCAGCGGTCGTATCGAGCGTCTGCAATTGCCGGTAGTGAATACCGATGGCTCGCGCCAGGAGCAGCAGGTACTGCGTGTTGGCGCCTTCGCTGTGTATGGCGAGGATGCCTTCCTGCGTTACGACGCCGATGCCGGGCAACTGGTGGCGCCGCCGCGTCAGCCGTCCGGCCTGGGCCAGGTCAAGGACTACCTGAGCAGCACCGATGCGCTCGCCACGCTGCCCATCGATCCGAGCCGTGGCAGCCTGCTGGCGCAGCTGCAGCAGCAGCCGACTCTGTGGGATCGTCTGCAACAGGGTGGTCTGGTCGGTTGGGTGATCGTCGTGCTGGGTGCTTTCGGCCTGCTTCTCGCTGTGTGGCGCATGGTCTACCTGATGCGCGTCGGCAGTGGTGTCAAGGCGCAGATGCACAACCTCAGCGTGCCGCGTGATGACAACCCGCTGGGCCGTGTGATCGGCGTACTGGGTGCCAAGCCACAACTGGCCGACCTGGAGACGCTGGAGCTGAAGCTCGACGAAGCGATCCTGCAGGAAACACCGCCGCTGGAGAAAGGCCAGGGCCTGCTCAAGCTGCTGGCAGCCGTTGCACCGCTGCTCGGCCTGCTGGGCACCGTGACCGGCATGATCGTGACCTTCCAGGCCATCACCCAGAGCGGTGGCGGCGACTCGCGCCTGATGGCCGACGGTATCTCCCAGGCGTTGGTAACCACCGTGCTGGGCCTGGTGGTAGCCATTCCGCTGCTGTTCCTGCACAGCCTGCTGGCCAGCCGCAGCAAGGGCCTGATCCAGGTTCTGGAACAGCAGAGCGCTGGTCTGATTGCCCTGCACCTGTCGGGAGCGCCGCGCCGTGACTGACCTGTTCGCCTTCTGGCTGCGTGCAGTCGACAGTGCTCATGCACTGCTCGACTTCATGAGCGCTGGCGGCGTGGTGATGTGGGCGCTGGCGGTGCTCTGCGTGGTGTTCTGGACCTTGGTGTTCGAGCGCTTCTGGTACATGCGCAGGATTTTCCCGCGCTGGGTGCAGGAGCGCCGCGAGGCCTGGCAACAGGTGCTCGCCGATGACAACGGCAACTGGCAGCGCGCCGTGCGTCTGGCCTGGCTGGCGCAGGCGCGTCAGCAATTGGCCGCGCCGCTGCGCCTGGGCAAGACCCTGGTGGCGCTGTATCCGCTGCTGGGCCTGCTTGGCACGGTGCTCGGCATGATCGCCGTGTTCGATGTGCTCGCCCTCAACGGCGCCGGTAACCCACGCGGCATGGCCGCAGGCGTGTGGCAGGCGACCCTGCCGACCATGGCCGGCATGGTCCTGGCCATTCCCGGATTGTTCAGCCTGGCGCGCCTCGAGCGCGAAGCCAGCCAGGCCATCGAGCGGCTGGCCGACCAGCTGCGTCACGACTGAGATCGCCCAACATGAGAATGCGTCGTCACCACCAGCAGGACGAAGACACCGGTATCGACCTCACGCCGATGCTCGACGTGGTCTTCATCATGCTGATTTTCTTCATTGTCACCAGCTCCTTTATCCGCGAGTCTGGCGTCGAGGTGCAACGCCCGCAGGCGGAAACCGCCAGCCCGCAAGACAAGGGCAATATCCTTATCGCCGTGACTGCCGACGGGCAGATCTGGATGGACAAGCAGCCGGTGGACATTCGCAGCGTGCGCGCCCATGTCGAGCGCATGCGCGTCGACCAGCCGGAAGGCGCCGTGGTGGTGCAGGCCGATCAGGATGCGCGTACCGGCCTGGTCGTCCAGGTGATGGATCAGGCGCGTCTGGCCGGCGTGCAGGATGTCGCCCTGGCTGCCGGTAGCGGAGTCAACTGATGCGCCTGCCGCTGTCTTTTCTCGGCGCCTGCCTGATGGCCTTGGGGCTGTTCGCCCTGATGCTTTACATGGTCGCGCCGCCGAGCGCCAAGGTAAGTCAGGACCCGGTCAGCGTGGCCAACTTCGTGCGCATGGACGGTAACGCCAGCGAGACCGCCAGCCGCACCCGTCAGCAGGCACCGCAGCCGCCGCAACCGCAGACGCCGCAGCCACCCACGCCGCCGACGCCGATGTCGGCAACGCCCAATGCGCAGTTGCCTGCACTGGATATCCAGTTGCCCAGTCTGGCCAGTGGTATCGCGGTCAATGCTGCGTCTGTGCCAAGCCTGGCAGGCCTCGCACCTGGTGCGGCAGCACCGAGCGCACCGAGCGAGGCCGCCGAGTCCGGTGGGCAGATGGGCGGCATGGAGAGCGAAGTCATGCCGCTCAACGATGTGCGTCCGGAATACCCGCGCTACGCCCTGCAGCGTGGCATCGAAGGCTTCGTCAAGTTGGCGTTCACCATCAATCGCTCCGGTAACGTGGAGAACATCCGCGTACTGGAGGCCAATCCGCGTAACGTCTTCGAGCGCGAAGCGCGCCGTGCCGCGTCTCGCTGGCGCTTCGCGCCACGTACCGAAGGCGGCCTGGCGGTGGATCGCGAAGCGGTGAAAACCCTCTACTTCCGCCTGGAAAGGAGCTGACCATGTACCGTTGGTTGTTGCTCGTGATGCTCAGTGCCGCGTCTGTACCCGGCATGGCCCAACAGACCGTCGATCCGGCCGTGTTCAAGGCCCTGAATGCGGCGCAGACAGCGCAGCAGAAGGGTGACTATGCCGCCGCACGGCGTGCGCTGGATGAGGTTCAGGCCAAGAGTGGCAGTTTCGAAGAGGCGCTGGTGTGGCGCAGCAAGGCCTACGTAGCCTGGTCGGCCGGCAGCAATGCTCAGGCCATCGACTGGTTGGACAAGGCCGTGCGCAGCGGCAAGCTGGACGCTGAAATGCTGG
Source organism: Pseudomonas oleovorans subsp. oleovorans (assembly GCF_002197815.1). Taxonomy (GTDB): domain Bacteria; phylum Pseudomonadota; class Gammaproteobacteria; order Pseudomonadales; family Pseudomonadaceae; genus Aquipseudomonas; species Aquipseudomonas oleovorans. The sequence continues at coordinate 120,679 of NZ_NIUB01000005.1, read as the reverse complement.
CTGGCGAGCGCCTCAATCTGGCCAAACTCAACCTGGGCGAGCGCCGCTACGCCAAGGTCGTCGAGCTGCTGGCGCCGAATCAGGGCACTGCCTCCGAGGAGGTGTTGCAGATGCTGGTGCAGGCCTATCAGGGCATGAACCAGCCGGCCAAGGCGTTGCCGCTGGCCGAGCGTTACGTGCAGGCCAATCCCAAGGCCGCCGATATCTGGCTGCAGTTTCTGGTGGGGGCCAATGCCGATCTGAAACGTTATGCCCAGGCCGAGCGTTGGCAGCGCCAGTTGCTGGCGCGCCAGCCGAACGATGCCAAGGGCTGGCGTCAGCTGGCCGCCCTGCAGCAGATGGCCGGCAGCAACGACAAGGCGTTGGCGACCCTGCGTGCGGCGCACAGCAAGGGCCTGCGTTTCAGCGAAGCGGAGCTGGACAACCTGGTGCTGCTCGCCGGCGCTGCGGATCAGCCCTGGCAGGGCGCCAAGCTGCTCGCCGGCATGCTCGACAGTGGCCTGCTGGCCAACACCGCCGCACGTCAGGAGCGCCTGGGCCTGTTCTGGTGGCAGGCGCGCGATCGCGCCGCAGCGGTGCGCGTGCTGCGGCCGCTGGCCGAACGCAGCGGCAACGGCAAGCACTGGCTGTACGTCGCTCAGCTGGAGCTGGAGCAGTCGCGCTGGCAGGCCGGGCTGGATGCGTTGGCGCGCGCCGAACGTGGCGGTGCCGAGCGGGCCAAGGTGCGCTCCTGGCGGCAGTGGGCGGAAAGTGAGTTGCGCTTCGAGCGAGAAAATAGGGTAGCCAGTCGCAGTTGAGTCGTTCTCGGTGCGTCGCGCGCACCAAGTAAAAAGCCAGACCTAGTGTCTGGCTTTTTCATTGGAGGTGTCGTTAGGCACGGTAGCGTATTGGCTTTTTGTAGGAGACGCGCCTCGCGGCGAATGGTGCTAACACCGCAGATGTTTCTGGATGACCGCGACCGCTTCGCCCCGAGGCGGGGCTCCTACAGGCTCAGCTGTCGGGCAATTCGTAGGCGTAGATCTTGTCCGCTGCCATCTGGTAGCCGACTTCGGCCAGCTCGCTGCTGACGTGCTCGGTTTTCAGCGGGCCTTCCACCCAGAACGGCTGGTACAGCGCATCGAGCAGTACACCGAGCTCGCTGGTGACATGCACGATCTGGTTCGACGGCGGCGGTGGTACATGAATGCAGGCGCCGAAGTAGGGCACCAGCAGAAACTCCACCACGCGGCCTTCGTCGGTCACGTCCAGCGGCACGATATAGCCGGGCAGTTTCACCTGCTGACCATCGAGTGCCTTGACCACCGGAGCGGCGGGCGACTGTTGCATGGCGGCCGGGCCGGCTTCTGACAGCGCGTCAGCCAGTTGCGAGAGGTCGTGAATCGGCGTTGGGTCGACCACCTGTGGCGGTGCATCCGGCGGGATCAGGTCGGACCAGTTGAGTTCGCGCACATCAGCGGCAGCCAGTGGCAGGGCCAGGGTCAGCAGCAGGGTGGCGAGCAGGGGGCGGGACATGAGAAACCTCTTGGTAAGAGCGCCTGCGCAGTGTACGACAGGCGCCTGCAACTTTGCCTCAGAGCCTGATCGACAGGCCGTCGGCCAACGACTGCCGATAGGCCCGCCAGGCCGGCACACTGCCCATCGCCACGGCAGCAGCGAGAATGCTGCCCAGCAGTTTCCACTCGTAGCTCGACGGCGCATTGAGTGCCAGGTACAAGCCGTAGTTGGCCTGGACGAAGCCCTGGCTGCCGGCGATGCCCAGATACAGCAGCGCGACACCTAAGGCTACGCCGGCCAGTGCCAGGGTGAAGGCTTCCAGCACCAGCAGGCTGGCGATATGCCAGGGACGGGCGCCTACCGAGCGCAGGATGGCCATCTCCCGGCGGCGCTCGTTGAGGCTGGTGAGAATCGCCGTGAGCATGCCGATCAGGCCGGTCAGCACGACGAACAGCGAGACCACGAACAGCGCCTGCTCGGCCGTGCCCATCAGGCTCCACAGCTCCTGCAGGGCAACCCCCGGCAGGATCGCCAGCAGCGGCTCGCCACGAAACTCGTTGATCTCGCGTTGCAGGCTGAAGGTGGCGATCTTGCTGTTGAGACCGAGCATGAAGGCAGTGATCTGCTTGGGCTGCAGCGCCTGTCCACAAGCTACTGCGCTTGACGCTGCTGCGTTGAAAGCGGGCTCGGAATGCTCATTGAGACTCGACTCAACTGCGCTTCCTCGCCCGCTTTCGCCTTGTCCCGTCTGCGCTCGCGACGCTTGTGAACAGGCGCTTGCCCACTCTCGCACCTGATCCGCGCTGATCTGCGCCGCGCCGCGTGCCGGCATGCCGTTTTGCCAGTCGATGTGCAGCGCCTCTATGCCCGCCAGGGAGATGTGCAGCGTGCGGTCCACTGGCGTGCCGGTGCGTTCGAGGATGCCGACCACGGTGAAGGGTTTGTCGTCGTGCTTGACCAGGCTGATGGTGGCGACGCCATGGGCCAGGACGATTTTCTCGCCGAGGCCGTAGCCCAGCGCCTGGGCCACTTCCGCGCCGAGTACTACCTCGAACGGGTCGTCGGCAAACTCGCGGCCCTGGGCCAATTTCAGCGCCTGGCTGCGGGCGTAGCGGTAGTGCTCGAAATAGGCGGTGCTGGTGCCCATGACTCGATAGCCGCGGTGCGAGTCACCGAGGGAAATGGGGATGGCCCACTTCACCTGACGGTGGTTGGCGAAGTGCTCGAAACTGTCCCAGCGGATGTTGTTGGTGGCGTTGCCGATGCGGAACACCGAGTAGAGCAGCAGGTTCACGCTGCCGGAGCGGGCGCCGACGATCAGGTCGGTGCCGCTGATGGTGTTGGCGAAGCTGGCGCGTGCCTCGGTGCGCACGCGCTCGACGGCCAGCAGCAGGCACACCGACAGGGCGATGGCGAACACCGTGAGCAGGGCGGTGAAACGACGGTTGGCCAGGCTGGCCAGGGCGATGCGGATCAGGTGCATCTCAGACCTCGACGGACTTGGCGGCGCGATTGAGTTCGCCCAGCGACAGGCTGCGGTCGAACAGCGGGGCCAGACTCTGGTCGTGGCTGACGAACAGCAGGCTGGCGCCGGCGGCGCGGCATTCGGCGAACAATAGTTGCAGGAAGGCTTCGCGGGCGTCGAAGTCCAGTGCGGAAGTGGGTTCGTCGGCGATCACCAGCTCCGGCTGGCCGATCAGCGCGCGCGCGGCGGCGACCCGCTGTTGCTGGCCGATGGACAGTTCATCGGCGCGCCGGCCAAGCAGCTCGGCGCGTAGCCCCAGGTGATCGAGCAGCGCCGCTGCGGCTGCATCGATGCTGCCGTGGCGCTGGCGTGCGCGTTCGGCACGCAGGCGCGAGAAGCGGCAGGGCAGCTCGACGTTCTCGCGTACAGAAAGAAATGGCAGCAGGTTGAACTGCTGGAAGATGTAGCCAGTGTGGTCGACGCGAAAACGGTCGCGGGCACCGGCGGAGAGTTGGCCGAGGTCCTGGCCGAGCAGGCGGATATGGCCGCTTTGCGCACGTTGTACGCCGCCGAGCAGGCCGAGCAGGGTGGTTTTGCCGCTGCCACTGGGGCCTTTGAGAAACAGGGTCTCACCGCGTGCCAGGGTGAAGACGGGGATATCCAGCAGCTGCGCCTGGCCGGGCCAGGCGAAGCCGAGATTGGCGAGTTCGATCAGAGGTTCGGTCATTGTCTGCTGCGTGTCGGGAGAAGGCATTTATTGCCGGAGCGAGGGGCGCTCACTCCGGCAATGAGACGTGGCAGGTCAGAAGCTCAAGCGTGGCTGTGCCGGCGTCAGTTCCACGCCCTGCTGACCATTCGGGCCGATCAGTTGTACCTGAATCTTCTCGGTGGCGGGGAAGCGTTTGAACAGTTCGGCGAGATCCAACTGTTTCAATTCGTTGGCCTTGGCGCATTCGAAGCGATAGTGCGCATGGATGTCGCTGTGCTCGCCTTCATGATCGTGATCGTGATCGTGATCGTGATCGTGGTCAGCGTCGCCGAACAGTGGGCTTTCCAGTTCGACCTGGGTGGCCTTGCAATCGCCGCTGTTCAGGGCGAACAGGCTGATGGGGCGCTCCAGCTCGCGCTTGGCGGCCGCGACCTTGGCCTTGTCGGCATCGCTTTTGGCTGCATGTTCGAAGCCGACCAGGTTCATCGCCGGGCTTTCGAATTGCAGCTCCAGCAGGTTGCCGTCCAGCGCGGCATTGAGGCTGGAGACACCATGCTCGTGGGCTCCCAGGCTGTCGTGGGCATGTTCGTGGTCGTGATCATGGCCGTGCTCATGAGCCTGGGCAGCGATCAGGGGCAACAGGGCGAAGGGCAGGGCGAGCAGCAGGTGGCGCATGGTTATCTCCAGCGTAGGTGCGATTTGATTGTTACGTTATAACAACTTTCGTAGCGAACTGGCCAGCCTGGCGCTGCCGTGGGAGCATGTGAATTCCTGACTGGAGGCTGAACATGGTGCGAATACGTGGGCGCATTGGCGACTGGCCGGTGGATCTGACGCTGGAGCTGGATGCCGAGGACTGGGCGCAACTGGCGCAGCACGTGGCGGTTACGCCGGTTGCCAATGTGGTGGCACCGACTCCCATGGCGGATACAGGTGATGCGTTATGGCAGACCGCATTGCAGCTGGTGCGTGAGGCGGGGCAGGTCGAAGGGCCGCGGCTGATGGCGCAGCTGGTTGCGCTGGCTGGTGGCGAAGCTGCAGGCAAGCGCTTGCTGGTGCGTCTGCGTCATTGCGAGCAGATCCGCATGGAAACCGGCGCGGATGCGCCGATCTATCACTGGCAGGAGTAGTCGCTCAGGCTGTTAGGGTGTCGCGCGCTGCCATGCAGCGCGCAACGAGGCGCTAGCGCCGCCATCGCTGGTGCGCACCACAAGGCGAGGGTCGTAGGGCGTACCGGGGCGCCGGCCGCTCGGAAGCAGTACGCCGTTGAGGGGAGTGTTGGACGTGAGTTGCGGTGCAGAACTTGGCACGGCCCGGCGGACTGTTCGCTTCGCTACGAGCGGCCGGCGTTCCGGGCCGCCCTACTGCGAGCGCGATCCAACGCTGGGATCAGTAGATCGCCTGATACAGCTTGCGGCGGTATGTGGTGACCAGCGGATGATCGCCGCCAAGCAGATCGAAGACCTGTAGCAACGTCTTATGCGGCAGGCCATCGGCGTAGCTGCGATTGCGCACGAACAGCTTGAGCAGGCCGTCCAGCGCCGCTTCGTACTGCTGGCGCGCCAGTTGTTGCACGGCCAGTTGATACAGCGCTTCGTCGTCCTCGGCATTTTGTGCCAGGCGGCTTTTCAGCGTGGCGGCGTCTGGCAGGTCGACGGCCTGACGCAGGAAGGTCAATTGCGCCTTGGCGCCGGCCAGCGCCTGCTTGTGCTCGTCACCCTTGACCGCGTTGAGCACGGTTTCCGCCTCGCCCAGCTCGCCGCGTTCGGCCAGGCAGCGTGCGTAGAGAATCAGCGCGGCCGCGTTCTCGTTGTCTTCCGTCAGCACCTGCTTGAGTAGCGCTTCGGTGTCGGCAAAACGGCCTTCGGCGAACAGTGCCTGAGCGGCCTCCATCGGGTCGGCGGCGGCAGGAGCCGGTTCAGCGACATGAGGTTTGAGCATCTCGCGGATCGCCGCTTCCGGCTGGGCGCCGGCGAAGCCGTCCACCGGCTGACCGTTCTTGAACAGCACCACGGTGGGCAGGCTGCGAATGCCGAAACGCATGACGATGTCCTGCTCGATATCGCAGTTGACCTTGGCCAGCAGCAGCTCACCGGCGTATTCCTCGGTGATCTTCGCCAGCATTGGCATCAGCGCCTTGCACGGCGCGCACCACTCGGCCCAGAAGTCCACCAGCACAGGTTTGTGGAAGGAGTTCTCGATCACCAGTTGCTCGAAGTTGGCGGCGCCGGAGATGTCGAAGATGTAGGGGGAGTCGCTCATGGTCGGTCTCGAAAAACAGGGCAATGGTCTATTAATGCGGGCACTGCCGCGCGGTTACAAGGGGCGCACGGCGTGATACAGGCTGACTTCGCGGAATTCGGCGGGCTCGGCCAGGTCTGGCCAGGTGCAGCCGTCCAGCATCGCCAGGCGCTGGTAAAGCGGATGCTGGAAATCCTTCACCCTTGAATCGGCCACCAGAGCCTGACGCCCGCGGCTGAGAAAGTGGTCGAGCAGCGGCAGGTTGGCGCGATCGTAGAGCACGTCTGCGACCAGAATCAGGTCGTAGCGATCCGCTTCGGCGAAGAAATCGTCCGAGTAGTTCAGCGTCACACCGTTGAGTGCGGCGTTGGCGCGGCTGGCGGCCAGCGCCAGTGGGTCGAGGTCGCAGGCCACCACTTCGGCCGCACCCGCCTTGGCCGCGGCAATGGCCGCTACGCCGGAGCCAGCGCCGAAATCCAGCACGCGCTTGCCGCGTACCCACTCGGGGCGCTCGGCCAGCCAGCGTGCCAGCACCAGGCCGCTGGCCCAGCAGAAGCACCAGTAGGGCGGCTCTTCGAGGATGCGCCTGGTCTCCTCGGGGTTGAAAGCGCGCTCCATGTTGCTGGCATCGATCAGCCACAGGGCGATATCGGTGCCTGGCAAGGTTTCGGCCACCAGACGGGCATCGCCGAGCAGTTCGCTCAGTGCCTGCTGCAGCGCCTCGGGTGGCCTCATGGTGCCGGCACCAACTGCAGGGCGCCAAGGTCCTGATCGCGCAGCTCGACGATGGTGCGTGCCGGCAGGCGTTGCACCAGACGTCCGGACTGGCTGACCCGGCCACGCAGCTCCAGGCGCAGATCCTGCGGTGCCTGTCGGTCGCTCAGTGGCAGATGAAACGGCAGCGCTTCGCCGTTGCCACGCAGATGAACCTGGCCCAGCAGGGCGCGTGGGCGGCCACGCATATCCACGCCCAGTAGCGCCAGATCGACATCGGCGCCGGCGGCAACGCCGCTCAGCTCACCGCGCAGGGCTGGGCCCTGGATGGGGGCAGGGCGCGCTTCGTTCTGCGTCGGGCCGGGGGCAGGTGCTACGGGTTCGTTGGCGCAGGCAGCGAGCAGGGCGCTCAGTGCCAGTAGCAGCAAGGTCAGGTATCGGTTCATGGCAGGGTTACTTTTCGGCGGTGCATGGGCATAGCTTAATTTGTCTTGCTGCCTGTAGGCAGGCCTTCTCAAGGCGCCTTGGATTTTTCAACGGCGTGCTATGCGCTACCATGGCGACTTTGCCGCCATTCGTCAGCCCTCACCATGCATTGTCCGTTCTGCGCTGCCAACGACACCAAGGTCATCGACTCCCGTCTGGTCGCCGAGGGCGACCAGGTCCGCCGCCGCCGCGAATGCGTGGCCTGCGGTGAGCGCTTCACCACCTTCGAAACCGCCGAGCTGGTGATGCCGCGCCTGATCAAGCAGGACGGCAGCCGACAGCCTTTCGACGAAGAAAAGCTGCGCGCCGGCATGCAGCGCGCGCTGGAAAAACGCCCGGTGAGCGTCGAGCGCCTGGAGGAAGCCATCGCCCGTATCAAGCAGCAACTGCGCGCCACTGGCGAGCGCGAGGTGAAGTCGCTGGTGCTGGGTGAGTTGGTGATGACCGAGCTGAGCAAGCTTGACGAGGTGGCCTATATCCGCTTCGCCTCGGTCTACCGCCGCTTCCAGGACCTCAACGAATTCCGCGAGGAAATCGAACGCCTGGCCCGCGAGCCGTCGAAAAGCCGATGAGCGAACGCGACCAATTCTTCATGGCGCGCGCCCTGCGGCTGGCGCGCAAAGGCCTGTACTCCACCCATCCCAATCCACGAGTCGGCTGCGTCATCGTGCGTGATGGCGAGATCGTCGGCGAAGGCTGGCATGCCCGTGCCGGTGAGCCGCACGCCGAGGTGCACGCACTGCGCCAGGCCGGCGACAAGGCGCGTGGCGCCACGGCGTACGTGACACTGGAGCCCTGCAGCCATCATGGGCGCACGCCGCCCTGCGCCGATGCGCTGGTTGCCGCCGGTGTCAGCCGCGTCGTTGCAGCGATGCAGGACCCCAACCCGCAGGTGGCCGGCAGCGGCCTGCTGCGCCTGGCCCAAGCCGGTATCGAGGTGGCCAGTGGCGTGCTGGAAAGCGAGGCGCGAGCGCTCAATGCCGGTTTCATCAAACGCATGGAAAGCGGCCTGCCATTCGTGCGGGTCAAATCGGCGATGAGCCTGGATGGCCGCACGGCCATGGCCAGCGGCGAGAGCCAGTGGATCACCGGTCCGGCCGCTCGCGCCGAGGTGCAGCGTTTGCGCGCGCAGTCCAGCGTGGTGCTCAGCGGCGCCGACACCGTGCTGGCGGACGATGCCCGGCTGACGGTGCGTCCCGACGAGCTGGGATTGGGGGGCGAAGGCACTTTCATGGCCGCTTCGCGACCACCGCTGCGGGTGTTGGTCGATGGTCGTCTACGCGTGCCGCTGAGCAAAGCCTTCTTCCAGGCCGGTCCGGCGCTGGTGGCCACCTGTGCGGCGGCCGCCGCCCGTGATCGCTATCTGGCCGATGGTCACGAACTGCTCGCCGTACCGGGCAGCAATGGTCACGTCGACTTGCGCAAGTTGCTGCTGGAACTGGCCGGCCGTGGCGTCAACGAAGTGCTGGTGGAAGCCGGGCCGCGTCTGGCCGGCGCTTTCGCCCGTTCCGGCTTGGTGGATGAGTACCGCATCTTCGTCGCGCCCAAGCTGCTCGGCTCCAGTGCGCGGCCGCTGTTCGAACTGCCGCTTAACCGCATGGCCGAAGCGCCGGAGTTGCAGATTCTCGATATTCGCGCCGTCGGCGACGACTGGCAGATCACCGCGGTACCCAAGGCCAGATAGCGCACGGGCCATGCGTCGCGGCGATAAATGTGATAAAACGCCACGCGGCCATTCATATGGCCGCAACGTTCTCAGGGCGGGGCGAAATTCCCCACCGGCGGTAATGGTTCGTAGAACCTAGCCCGCGAGCGCTCGCCACGGCACCTGCCAGGCGAGGTCCAGCAGACTCGGTGCGATTCCGGGGCCGACGGTATAGTCCGGATAAAGAGAGAGCGGGATTCCCTCCACGGGCGCCTCGTGCGTGTCCGCGAAATCCCTATCGATCGGCATTGCCCTGTTTTTGACCAAAACAGGAGTTCGTCCATGCTGTTCAGCAATACCTTCAACGTGAAACCGGAGGGCGCATGTTCACCGGCATAATCGAAGCCATCGGCAGTATCCGCGCCATGACGCCGAAAGGTGGCGACGTGCGCGTTTACGTGGCCACCGGAAAACTCGACCTGGGCGACGTCAAGCTCGGCGACAGTATCGCCGTCAACGGCATCTGCCTGACCGCCGTGGAACTGCCAGGCGACGGCTTCTGGGCCGATGTCAGTCGCGAGACGCTGGCGCGTACCGCCTTCGTCGACCTCAAACCCGGCAGCGCCGTCAATCTGGAAAAGGCCCTGACGCCCACCAGTCGCCTCGGCGGCCATCTGGTCAGCGGTCACGTCGACGGCGTCGGCGAGATCGTCTCGCGTGCCGATAACGCCCGCGCCGTGCAGTTCAAGGTGCGCGCGCCGCGTGAGCTGGCCAAGTACATCGCGCATAAGGGTTCGATCACCGTCGACGGCACCAGCCTGACCGTCAACGCGGTCGATGGCGCCGAATTCGAGCTGACCATCGTGCCGCATACCCTGGCCGAGACCATCATGGTCGACTACCAGGCCGGGCGTAAGGTCAACCTCGAGGTCGACCTGCTGGCACGTTACCTTGAGCGCCTGCTGCTCGGTGACAAGGCCGCAGAACCCAAGGCCTCAGGCCTGACCGAAAGCTTTCTCGCCGAACACGGCTACCTGAAGAATTGAGGAGACGCCCCGATGGCGCTCAATACCGCTGAAGAACTGATCGAAGACATCCGCGCCGGCAAGATGGTCATCCTTATGGATGACGAGGATCGCGAGAACGAAGGCGACATTATCATCGCCTCCGAATGCGTCACCGCCGAGCACATCAACTTCATGGCCCGTTTCGCCCGTGGCCTGATCTGCATGCCGATGACCCGCGAGCGCTGCGAGCTGCTCAAGCTGCCGCTGATGGCGCCGCGCAACGGTTCCGGCTTTGGCACCAAGTTCACCGTCTCCATCGAGGCGGCCGAAGGCGTGACCACCGGCATCTCCGCTGCCGACCGCGCACGCACCGTACAGGCTGCCGTGGCGCGCAATGCGGTGGCCGAGGATATCGTCAGCCCCGGCCACATCTTCCCGCTGATGGCCCAGCCCGGCGGCGTGCTGGCCCGTGCCGGCCACACCGAAGCGGCCTGCGACCTGGCGCGTATGGGCGGTTTCGAACCGAGCGGGGTGATCTGCGAGATCATGAACGACGACGGCACCATGGCCCGTCGCCCGGAGCTGGAGAAGTTCGCCGAAGAGCACGGCCTGAAGATCGGCACCATCGCCGACCTGATCCACTACCGCCTGATCCACGAGCGTACTGTCGAGCGCATCAGCGAGCAGCCGCTGGACACCGAGTTGGGTCAGTTCAATCTGGTGACCTACCGGGACGGCGTCGAGGACACCGCACACATGGCGCTGACCCTGGGCACCATCTGCGCCGAAGAGCCGACCCTGGTGCGCGTGCACAACATGGACCCGCTGCGCGACCTGTTCCTGGTCAACCAGCCGGGCCGCTGGAGCATGCGTGCGGCCATGGCCGAAGTGGCCAAGGCGGGTAGCGGCGTGGTGCTGCTGCTCGGCAATCCGTTGACCGGGCCGGAGTTGCTGGCACTGATCAGCCGTCAGCAGCCGGCCAACCCGGCGACCTATAGCACCGTGGGTGCGGGCTCGCAGATTCTGCGTGATCTTGGCGTGCGCAAGATGCGCCTGATGAGCTCGCCGATGAAGTTCAACGCGATATCCGGCTTCGATCTCGAAGTTGTAGAATACCTGCCGGCTGATTAAAAGCGGCCCGAAGGGCCAAAGCTGATGACCCTCTCCCTCTGGGAGACGACTGCATGGATGCAGGAGGTAGGGCGACGCAGGATGCTCAAGCCGAGGGTGCCCGCAGGGCGGGAGAGGGTATTTCGGTGTATATCGCATGCCCTCTCCCCCGACCCCTCTCCCGCAAGCGGGAGAGGGGAGCTAAAGCACGTAGCCCGGATGAAATCCGGGAAGATCGGCACACTGGCCCCGGATTGCATCCGGGCTACGCTGACAAACGAATTTTATTTTCGGAGCGCAAGGCGCTCCGGCTCTTTAACCCATGTGAGACCCGTCATGACCCTGAAGACCATCGAAGGTACCTTCATCGCCCCGCAGGGCAAATACGCCCTGGTGGTAGGCCGTTTCAACAGCTTCGTCGTCGAGAGCCTGGTCAGCGGCGCCATCGACGCCTTGGTGCGCCATGGCGTGCAGGAAAGCGACATCACCATCATCCGTGCGCCGGGTGCCTTCGAGATTCCGCTGGTCACCCAGAAGGTCGCCCAGCGTGGCGAATACGCGGCGATCATCGCCCTCGGTGCGGTCATTCGTGGCGGCACCCCGCACTTCGAATACGTGGCAGGCGAGTGCACCAAGGGCCTGGCCCAGGTTTCCATGGAATACGGCGTGCCGGTCGCGTTCGGCGTGCTGACCGTCGACTCCATCGAGCAAGCCATCGAGCGCTCCGGCACCAAGGCGGGTAACAAGGGTGCCGAAGCTGCGCTGTCTGCCCTGGAAATGGTCAGCCTGCTGGCGCAGTTGGAGGCCAAGTGAGCAACTCCGGTAACGGCCAGCCGGCCAAGAAGGGGCCCAGCGGCAAGATTCTCGCACGCCGTGAGGCCCGTACCCTGGCCATGCAGGCGCTGTATTCCTGGCACATTGCCGGGCAGCCGCTGAACGAGATCGAAGCGCAGTTTCGTGTCGACAACGATTTCAGCAAGGTCGATGGCGCTTACTTCCACGAAATTCTGCACGGCGTGCCGCGACAGAAGACCGAGCTGGACGAGGCCTTCACGCCGCTGCTCGATCGCCCGCTGGAAGAGATCGATCCGGTCGAGCTGGCCATCCTGCGCCTGTCCACCTACGAGCTGAAGAACCGCGTCGATGTGCCCTACAAGGTGGTGATCAACGAAGGTATCGAGCTGGCCAAGGTGTTCGGTGCCACTGACGGGCACAAGTTCGTCAACGGCATCCTCGACAAGCTCGCGCCCAAGCTGCGTGCGGCCGAAGTCAACGCCAACAAGCGGTGAATGAGTTCGAGCTGATCCGTCGCTATTTCGCCGCCGCCCGTTGCGCTCAGGGTGGTGACGGCGTGGTTCGCGGTATCGGCGATGACTGCGCCCTGCTGGCGTTGCCAGCGGGTGAGCAGTTGGCGGTGTCCACCGATACGCTGGTTGCCGGGGTGCACTTTCCCGACACCTGCGATGCCTTTCTTCTCGGTCAGCGTGCGCTGGCCGTCTCCGCCAGTGACCTGGCTGCCATGGGCGCTACGCCGCTCGCTTTTACTCTCGCGCTTACCTTGCCGAGCGCCAGTGAAACCTGGCTGGCCGAGTTCGCACGTGGCCTGCAACAGATGGCCGAGAACTGCTCGCTGGCGTTGGTCGGTGGCGACACCACGCGTGGCCCGCTGAGCTTGACGCTGACCGTGTTCGGCCGAGTGCCGAGCGGGCAGGCGCTGCTGCGCAGCGGCGCGCAAGTGGGCGATCTGCTTTGCGTGGGCGGCGCGCTGGGTGACGCCGCGGGCGCGCTGCCGCTGGTGCTGGGGCAGCGCGAGGCGGCGGCGGACATCAGCGAAGCCTTGCTGGCGCGCTACTGGTCGCCGCAACCGCAATTGGCTTTGGGGCAAGCGCTGCGTGGTCGCGCCACGGCCGCGCTGGATATTTCCGACGGCCTGTTGGCCGACTGCGGGCATATCGCCAAGGCTTCACAGGTCGCCCTTAAGATCGAACTGGAGCAAGTGCCGCTGTCTGCAGCGCTGCGCGCCTTTGCCGGTGAAGAGCAGGCGCGGGTCTGCGCGCTCGGTGGTGGCGATGACTACCGCCTGGCCTTTACCCTACCGCCAGCGTTGTTCGCCGACATTCAGCGTGACTGGCCTGACGTCAGGGTTGTCGGCCGTGTGCTGAACGGCACCGGGGTGCAACTGCTGGATGCCAACGGCCAGCCAATCGAGCCGCCGCGCGGCGGCTATCAACATTTCTGACAGGACGGAGTGCGTGTGACCGATCACCCCAACCAGGTTCCCGCCGAATACGTACCGCCCTCGGTGTGGCGCAATCCGTGGCACTTCATCGCCTTCGGCTTCGGTTCCGGCACGCTGCCCAAGGCGCCGGGTACCTGGGGCTCGCTGGTGGCGCTGCCGTTCGTGCCGCTGTGGCAGATGCTGCCGGACTGGGGCTACTGGCTGCTGCTCGGGGTCACCATGCTGTTCGGCTTCTGGCTGTGCGGTAAGGTCGCCGACGACCTGCGCGTGCACGACCATGAAGGCATCGTCTGGGACGAAATGGTCGGCATGTGGATCACCCTCTGGCTGGTGCCCGAGGGTTGGGTCTGGTTGCTGCTAGGCTTTCTCATGTTTCGTTTGTTCGACATCGTCAAGCCCTGGCCGATTCGCTGGATCGATCGCCACGTACACGGCGGTGTTGGCATCATGCTCGATGACATCATCGCCGGGGTCTTCGCCTGGTTGGCCATGCAGGGGCTGGTGTGGGGTTGGGATCGTTATGCAGCGCTGTTGGGCTTTTAGAGAGGCAAGCAAAGATGGCTGCGAGGCTGTTGGCATTGCTGCTGGCATGAGCGTAATCCTGACGGCGCATGCCGAACTGCAGCCGCCGGACGAGATTCAGGTGGCCAGCGAAGTCTGGGAAGGGCACACCAATGCCGACGGCCCGGGCATGGCCTGGGGTATCCTGCGTGAGGTGTTCGAGCCGGTCGGGGTGCGCTTGCATGTGCAGAGCGTGCCTTACACCCGTGCGGTAGGTCTGGTTCAGCGTGGCAGTGCCGATGCCTGGGTGGGTTCCTACCGCGATGAAATAGATGAAGGTGTGCTGTATCCGCGCTGGCATTACGACGGCGAGCGCGTCAGTGCACTCGGTCTGCGCGGCAAGCCGGCCCCCACGCTGGAGTCGCTCGGTGAGCTGCATCTGGCCTGGAAGCGCGGTTACGAATACCAGCGCTATCTGCCGAATGTGCGGCATTACCGGGAAGTTCGGCAGCATAGCGATATTCTTGGCATGCTTGATCAGGGGCATGCCGATTTCCATATCGACTCCCATTCGGAACTCGAGCTGCTGCTGGCGAATGTTGCGCGACGCGGCCGCTATCAGTTGGTCGAGCTGACCTGGTTGCCGCTTTACATCGGTTTTGCCGATAACGTCAGAGGGCGCGCCCTGGCCGAGCTGTTCGATCAGCGCATGGCGCTGCTGGTCAAGGCCGGGACGTTACGGCCAATCTTCGCGCGCTGGCAGCAGCCTTATCCCTTCGATTGAGCCGGGAGGCCGTCCTACATGCAGTTTCGTCACTGTCTCGCCGTGTTGGCGCTGTTGGGGTCGAGTGTTGTCTGCGCTGCTTCTCAGGTTCAGGTGGTTGGGCTGTTCCCCGGTGCCGCAGTGGTCAATGTCGATGGCCAGCGCAAGCTGGTGCGGGTCGGCCAGACCGGTCCGGGTGGGGTAGAGGTGGTCAGCGTCGACAAGCAGGGCGCGGTGCTGCGTGTCGAGGGTGTCGAGCGCGCCTATCCACTGAGTCGTGAATACAGTGCCGGTTTCGCCGAGCCGGTAAGGAAGCGTCTGAGCATCGCCAAGGGGCCAGGTGGTCACTACTGGATCACCGGTTCGGTCAACGGCCAAAGCGTGCCATTCCTAGTGGATACTGGTGCCACGTCGGTTGCTCTCAACGAAGCCCAGGCGCGCCGCCTAGGCATCGACTTTCGCGTCAGTGGGCAACCGCTCACGGTCAGCACGGCCAGTGGCACGGCGCGGGGCTGGCGGGTCCGCCTGGATCGGGTCAAGGTCGGCGATATCGAGGTGCTTGGTGTCGAGGCCGTGGTGTTGGAGGGTGGCGCGCCCGCCGAAGCATTGCTCGGCATGAGCTTCATGGGGCGGGTGGGCTGGCGCGAAGAACAAGGCATGCTGGTGCTCGAATCCAAGCTTTGAGGTTGCCATTGACCGTTTCGATACTGATGATCGGCAATTCTGACTGACCCGCCAGTGGGGGCTGCTGATACAATGCCGGCCCTGTTTCGTACTCATTGCCAGGAGCATCCGGTGTCCGTCGTGTTCGTCGCCGCCTCCCAACTGCCCACCCCCTTTGGCGTGTTCACCATGCATGGTTTCCTCGATGAGGCTACCGGCAAGGAACATGTCGCCCTGACCTTCGGCAACGTCGCCGACGGTGCACCAGTGCTCGGGCGTCTGCACTCCGAATGCCTGACCGGCGACGCGCTGTTCAGCCTGCGTTGCGACTGTGGTGCCCAACTGCAGGCTGCGCTGCAGGCCATCGCCAACGAAGGTCGCGGCGTGCTGCTGTATCTGCGTCAGGAGGGCCGGGGTATTGGTCTGCTGAACAAGATTCGCGCCTATGAACTGCAGGACGGCGGTGCCGATACCGTGGAAGCCAACGAGCGCCTGGGTTTCGGCGCCGACCAGCGTGATTACGCCATCTGCCTGCCGATGCTCGAGCATCTGGGCATCGACAGCCTCAAGCTGATGACCAATAACCCGCGCAAGGTCAAGGCGCTGGGCGACATGGGCATCGCCGTGGATCACCGTGTGCCGCTGCAGATTGCGCACAACCCCTACAACAAGCGCTACCTCGCCACCAAGGCCGGCAAGCTCGGTCATATGCTGGGCAATCAGCATCAGGGCGAGACCGAGGGCAGTCTGTGACCCGTGCTCAGGTCAAGCGCCGCCTGGCCCTGGCCTGGTGGCGTCAGCTGGCTGTGGCGCTGGCGCCTCTGTTCATGTTCAACCTGTTGTTCGGCGGAGGTAACGCCACGGTTCTGAGCATGCCGCTGTTCATTGCCGGCCTGGCCTCGATGTTCGTCAGCCTGCCGTTGTTCTCCGCCTACAAGCGCGCCCTGATCGCCACCGATAAGGCCCTCGACAGCGACGACGAACCAGCCGCCTGGCTGGAGCTGGATCGTGTGCGTTTGCGCGCCTTGCTCGGCGCGGCCCTGCCAGCCTGGATCGCCGCACTGGCCGTGCTGGTTGGCCTGGAGGCGATACCGCTGGTGCTGCTGGCGCTGTCCTCCATCGTTCTGCACAGCCTCTACCGCATACCTCGTCAACTCGGCTGAGATGCGTACGTGGCTGCTCGCCCTGTGCCTGTTGGCGCTGCCGTTGGCTGCCGCCGAACGGGTGATCAGCCTGGCGCCTTCGCTCAGCGAAATCATGCTCGACCTGGATGCTGCTGACCTGCTGGTCGGCGTGCTCGAAGGCGATGAGCGTCCCGCCGCGCTGGCGCACCTGCCCACTGTTGGTCGTTATGGTCAGCTGGAATTCGAGCGCCTGTTGCAGCTGGCGCCTGATCTGATCCTGATCGCACCTGGCAGCGTGCCGCCGGCGCAACAAGCGCAGTTGCAGCGTTTCGGTATCGACCTGTTGATCGTCGAGCCGCAGCGCCTTGACCAACTCGGCGAGGCCTTCGTGCGCATTGGCGAGCGAGTGGGCCGGACGGAGCAGAGCGAGCGGCTGGCGGCTGAGTTTCGCGCCGAACTGGACGCGCTGCGCCAGCGCTATCGGCGTGAGCAGCCCCTGACGGTGTTCTACCAAGTCTGGCACCAACCGCTCTACACCATCGGTGGTGAGCAACTGATCGGTGACGCCTTGCAGGTGTGTGGCGCACGCAACCTGTTCGATGACCTGCCGCAGCCGGCGCCTCAGGTCAGCGTCGAGGCGGTGCTGGCGCGTGACCCGGACGTGATACTCGGTGGCAGCAATGCCGAGCTGAGCGCCTGGCAGGCCTGGCCGCAGTTGCATGCGGTGCGCCGGGGGCAGGTATGGGCAGTGCCGGACAAGGGCCTGGAGCGGCCCAGCCGGCAGATACTGGGGGCTGTCGAGCGGTTGTGCGAGCTGATGAAGACTGCGCGATAGGCCTCCTGCGCGGTGCTTGATCGGGTAGGGCGGGTGCAACCCGCCAGCGCGATCAATGGCGGGTTGCACCCGCCCTACTAGCAACGTCAGCCGTTGTGCCTTAGAAGCGATAGCCGATGCTGAGCTGGACATCCTCGCGGGCGGCGGGGTACAGGCCCTTGTTGCCGGGCGTCCACTGGCTGTAGGTGGCGTAGCTGTCGTAGCGTTTGCCGGTGAGGTTGTTGACCCGCAGCTTGCCGACGAAGCCTTGCCGCTCGTAGCTCAGCGCCGCGTTGAACAGGGTGTGGCCGCCTTCGCGCGGGAGCTGCTGGGCGTCGTCGCTGGCGAGGTAGCGGGCACCGGTGTAGACCGCTTCGAGATAACCCGTGAGGCCCGGCAGTATCAGGTAGTTGAGGTTGGCGCTGGCGGTGTGGCGGGCCACCCAGGGCACTTCGTTGCCCCTGAAGCTGCCGGCGCGGTATTCGGAATCGGTGAAGCTGTACTGGCCGCCGATAGCCAGCCTGTCGCTCAACTGGCGGCGTGCTTCCAGCAGCAGGCCGTCGCGGCGGGTCTTGTCCAGGTTGATATTGGCGCCGGTGGCCAGCGGGTCCCAGGGCATGGGATTGGCGATGGCCGAGTCGTACATCAGTTCGTCGTTCAGGTCCAGGCGGTACAGGGTGGCCTGGTAGCTCTGGATCGCGTCGCGCCATTCGATGCCGCTTTCCCAGGAGCTGCCGGTCTGCGGCTTGAGGAAGGTCACGTCTGGCAGGACGAAGCCGTTTTCCTCGACGTTGGCCCAGCGCAGGACATCTTCGCGTTTGAGGAACAGGCGGGTCTGTTCGTTGGCCTGCCAGCTCAGGCCGATACTGCTGCTGCCTTCGCGGTCGTCGTGCCGGCGGTTGGCGGCATGGTCGCTATCTTCCACCTTGCTGCTGCGGTAGCCCAGGGTCAGGGTCAGATCGCTGCCCAGTTGCTGGCTGTATTGGCCGTACCAGTCCTTGAGGGTCTGCTCGGCATCGCTGCCCCAACTGGTCTGGTAATCGCTGACGATACGGTCGTGGCCCAGCAGCAGGGTGCTGCTGCCCAGCGGCGTGTCGAAGCGTCCGGTCAGACGCGGGCTGACGCTTTCGATGCGGGTGTCCTGGTCGTAACGCCCCACGCCGAAGCTGCCGACGCCGTCCTGGTCGCTGTGGCTGTAGTCGAGGTTGGCGGTCCAGATCGATCCCAGTTGCTGCTCGAGGGCCAGGCGGTGTACCTGGGTCTTGCTGTCGTTCCAGGCGCTGGAAACGCTCTGGCGACGATCCGCGCGGCGCTGAGCCAGGCTCAGGGCATCGGGGTAGAGCAGTTCGTCGTCGATGCTCTGGTATTCGTAGAGGGCGTGGCCGCTGTCGTGATCGTAACGCAGGCGGGTGAAGGCGCTGCTGTAGTTGGCATGGTTGTGGTCGCGGTAGTTGTCGCGGTTGCGTGTTTCGCCGCTGGCATAGAGTGAGAAGCCGGCGCCCAGGGGCTGGAAGATATGCCCGCGATAGGCCTCCAGGTCGTGACTGCCACGGCTGGCTTCCAGGTAGGCTTCGCGGCTTTGCGGCGTGCGCGTGACGATGTTGATGACGCCGCCGACCGCCTGGTCGCCATACAGCACGGTGCCGGCGCCACGGACGATCTCGATGCGCTCGATATTGGCCAGCGCCACGCTGTTCAGTGCCGGGCCGGACAGGTTTGGCTGGTTGAGGCGACGGCCATCGACCAGTACCAGGATGTTGTTTATGGCATTGTCACCGAAGCCGCGCAGGCTGATGACGGCGCGGTTGCCGTCGCCCATGATGTCGCGGATCTGCACGCCGGCCTGGCTGCGCAGCAGGTCGAGCAGCGAGGTGGCGGCGCTGTCGTCGATCTGTTGGCGGTCGATGACGGCGACGCTGGCCGGGGTGGTCTGCTGGATCGGTGTGGCGCGGGTGATTACCTGGGGTGGCAGTTCCAGAGCGCTTTCGCGGGCTTGATCGGTGGCGCCCAGGGTCAGGCTCGGCGCCAGGGCGATGGCCAGGGCAAGGCGGGACAGTTTCATTAATTATTTTTCCTCAAAGGTCGACAGACTTTCGAGGAGGGCAGGCGCAAGCGCGACGCAGGGCAGCGCTTGACGGTGCTGCCCTCCGCAACACCTGTCACAACGCACCAAGGCCGGTCTCCGGGCTGCCGACTCGCGCTGGTCTCACCTTCCCGGGCGCTTGCCCAGTGGTCTGTCGAGACAGCGTGCAATCGCGGGGATTGCGGTCGGTTTACCGTTGCGGGGGCAGCGCAGGTCTTTCACCTGCTTCCCGTTTAACGCCCAGAATCGGGCGAACCTCGGTACAGCAAAACGCCGCGCACCATAATGCGCGGGGGGCCAAAGCACAAGGCCGGGGCGGGCGTGGGAGCGGACTTGTCCGCGAAGCTTTTCCGCTCGTTTTATTCGCGGACAAGTCCGCTCCCACAGGGTTCTACAGCCGCGCCAGGCGCTCGCGCACCGCCGATTCGATGCCGGCCTCGTCGAGGCCGCACTCGGCGAGCATCTGGCTCGGCTTGGCGTGCTCGACGTAGTAGTCGGGCAGGCCCAGGTGCAGCATCGGCAGCTGGATGTTCTCGGCGACGAAGAATTCGCTGACCGCACTACCGGCGCCGCCCATGATGCTGTTTTCTTCGATGGTCACCAGCAGCTCGTGGCTGCCTGCCAGTTCGCGCAGCAGGGCTTCGTCCAGCGGTTTGACGAAGCGCATGTCGACCACCGTGGCATCCAGGGTTTCACCGACGCGCAGGGCTTCGGCCAGTTGCACGCCGAAGGCCAGCAGGGCGACGCCCTTGCCCTGGCGGCGCACCACCGCCTTGCCAATTTCCAGCGGCTCCAGGCCAGCATCGAGCGGCGCGTTGGGGCCGGTGCCGCGTGGATAGCGCACCGCCGCCGGGCCGTCGAACAGGTGGCCGGTGGTGAGCATGCGGCGCAGCTCGTTCTCGTCGCTCGGCGTCATCACCAGCATGCCGGGGATGCAGCGCAGGTAGGACAGGTCGAAGCTGCCTGCGTGAGTCGGGCCGTCTTCGCCGACCAGGCCGGCGCGGTCGATGGCGAACAGCACGTCGAGGTGCTGCACGGCGACGTCGTGGATCAACTGGTCATAGGCGCGCTGGAGGAAGGTGGAGTAGATCGCCACCACCGGCTTGGCACCTTCGCAGGCCATGCCGGCGGCCAGGGTCACGGCGTGCTGCTCGGCAATCGCCACGTCGAAGTAGCGCTCGGGGAAGCGCTCGCTGAACGCCACCAGATCCGAGCCTTCCTTCATCGCCGGGGTGATGCCAACCAGGCGGTTGTCAGCGGCGGCCATGTCGCACAGCCACTGACCGAATACGTTGGAGTATTTCGGGCCGCTTGGCTTCTTCGGAGCGGCTACCGGGGGCACCGGTTCCAGCTTGGTGATGGCGTGATAGCCGATGGGGTCAGCCTCGGCCGGGGCGAAACCCTTGCCCTTCTTGGTCACCACATGCAGGAACTGCGGGCCGTCGAGGTCGCGCATATTGCGCAGGGTGGCGAGCAGGGTCGGCAGGTCGTGGCCGTCGATGGGGCCAACGTAGTTCCAGCCCAGCTCCTCGAACAGGGTGCCGGGCACCAGCATGCCCTTGGCGTGTTCCTCGACCTTGCGCGCGATTTCCCAGGCGCCGGGCAGGCGCGAGAGGATCTTCTTGCTGCCCTCGCGCATGCTGGCGTAGGTGCGGCTGGAGATGATCTTGGCCAGGTAGTTGGACAGGCCGCCGACATTCTTGGAGATCGACATGTCGTTGTCGTTGAGGATCACCAGCATGTTGGCGCCGACGTCGGTGGCGTGATTCAGCGCCTCGAAGGCCATGCCGGCGGTCAGTGCGCCGTCGCCGATCACCGCCACGCTCTTGCGCTTCTCGCCCTTCAGGCGGGCGGCGATGGCCATGCCCAGCGCCGCGCTGATGCTGGTGCTGGAGTGGCCGACGCCGAAGGTGTCGTACTCGCTCTCGCTGCGGCGCGGGAAGGCGGCCAGGCCGTCCTTCTGGCGCAGACTGCCCATGCGCTCGCGACGACCGGTGAGGATCTTGTGCGGGTAGGCCTGGTGGCCGACGTCCCACACCAGGCGGTCATCGGGGGTGTCGAAGACGTAGTGCAGGGCGATGGTCAGCTCGATCACGCCGAGGCCGGCACCGAAGTGCCCGCCGCTCTGGCCAACGCTGTAGAGCAGGTATTGGCGCAGTTCGTCAGCGAGGGTTTCCAGGTCCGCTTCGGCCAGGCGGCGCAGTTCGTCCGGCGTGTTGGCGCTGTCGAGCAGCGGCGTCAACGGGCGCTCGCGGGGGATCTCGTGGAAAGTGGTCGGCATCAGGCGAATCGTTATAGGTGTAAAAGATGCGGCAGTTTACCTGATGCCAGGAAAACAGCCCAATCCGCTGACCACATCGGCGTTACCGGTAGTTTCGTGCGAGAAAATCCAGCAGCAGGGCGTTGACCCGCTCGCCGCATTCGGCCTGCAGCCAATGGCCGGCGCCGGGCAGGTCATGGCGTTCCAGGTGCGGCACCTTGTCGCCCATGCGTTTCAGCGTCGGCGCCTCGAAGCGGCCCACCGGATCATGCTCGCCGAGCAGGAATAGCGTTGGCTGCTCCACCTGAAGCTCGGCCAGGGCCTCGGTGCGTTGCCAGTTGCGCTCGAAGTTGCGGTACCAGTTCAGCGCGCCGCGAAAGCCGTGGCGCTCGAAGGTGCGCAGGTAGTGGGCGAACATCGCCTCGTTGCACCAGGGCGGCAGTGGCAGGTCATCCGGCATGCCATCGAACAGTCGCGCATCGGCTGGTTTGTCCGTTGCCAGCAGGGCATCGCCGAGGCCGCCGAGCAGCAGGCGCAGGCTGCGGCCGATGTCTTCGTCCAGCTCGGCCTCGGCCACGCCCGGTTGCTGGAAATACAGGATGTAGTGGAAACGCCCGGCGTAGGCCTCGCGCATCATCTCGATGGCCGGGCGTTTCGGCCGGCCGCCGAAGGGCACCGACAGCGCGCCGAGCGCCTTGACCCGCTGCGGCTCCAGTAGCGCCAGGTACCAGGCCACCGGCGCGCCCCAGTCGTGGCCGACCACCGCCACCTCGCGCTGGCCGAGCTTGTCCATCGCCGCCTGGATATCGCCGCACAGGGTGAGCAGGTCATAGGCCGCCGGATCGACCGGCGCGCTGCTGGCGCCGTAGCCACGCATTTCCGGGGCGAACACCCGATAGCCAGCGGCGGCCAGAGCCTCGATCTGTGGATGCCAGGCGTACCAGCATTCCGGGAAACCATGCAGCAGCCACACCGGCTTGCCGTGCTCGAGCCCGGCGCTGTACAGGCTCAGTTCGATGCCGTTAACGGCGAGCAGGCGATGGTCGATGTGCATGGATAATTCCTTGGCTATGTCTGAGTTAAGTGTTGGGGGGGTAAAGGGCCGTAGGGTGGGCCGGGCGGCGCTCCCTACAAGGCTCCGAACCTTCCCCGGAACTGCTTGGCAACAGCTAACGCGGATATAGCCAATTCCTTACCAGGTGTCGACGAAGGGACGTTTCTTGCCGTCGCGCCGGGTCGGACGCGGCGCCGCATTGAGGCCGCGTCCAGCCAGCGCAACGGCCTGGTCGGCCTTGCGTGTGTGCAGGCAGGTTCCGTCATCTTCGGCATATACCGCCACGCTGCGAATACCGAGGTCGGCGCAGGCCTGGGCGATACGGATGGCGATCTCGCCGCGGTTGGCGATCGGTAGGGCGGGGAAGGGCATGGCGGCTCCGGACGTCATGTCGTTATGGAGCCATCTTAGGAGGCTGGTCGCAGGGGTAAAGCAAGCCTTATGCGGCGATCATGCGGTCATAGATGACAATGATGGAGTGGGGCGGCTATCGCGGCTGAAGCCGCTCCCACAACAGCGGCCTAGTTGCGTCGTTCGACGATGTAGCGCGCCAGCTCGCGCAGCGGTTCGGCGCTGTTGCCGAACGGGCACAGCACGTGCAGGGCCTGGTCGCGCAGTTCCAGTGCGTAGTCCTTGGCGGCGTCGAGGCCAAGCAGGGCGGGGTAGGTGGGCTTGTCGTGGGCTTCGTCCTTGCCCTGCGTCTTGCCCAGGGTGGCGGTGTCGCTCTCCACGTCGAGGATGTCGTCCTGTACCTGGAAGGCCAGGCCGATGGCGCGGGCGTATTGCAACAGGGCCTTGTGCGCGAGCTCGTCGATGTTGCCACTGGCCAGGGCGCCGAGCGCCACGCTGGCTTCGATCAGCGCGCCGGTCTTGTGCCGGTGCATCACTTCCAGCGCCTGCTGGTCGAGCCTCCGGCCGACCGAGCCAAGGTCGATGGCCTGACCGCCGACCATGCCGGCCGGGCCTGCAGCCTGGCTCAGCAACTCGATCATCTGCAGGCGCGTCTCGGCATCCTGCGGATTGCGCCGGTGGTCGGCGAGCACTTCGAAGGCCAGGCTTTGCAGACCATCGCCAGCAAGGATGGCACTGGCTTCGTCGAAGGCCTTGTGGGTGGTCGGCTGACCGCGACGCAGGTCGTCGTCGTCCATCGCCGGCAGATCGTCGTGCACCAGCGAGTAGGCATGGATCAGCTCCACCGCACAGGCAGCGCCATCGGCACGTTCGAGATCACCTTCGAGAGCCTCGCAAGCGGCATAGACCAGCAGCGGGCGCACGCGCTTGCCGCCGTTCATCACGCTGTAGCGCATGGCCTGGTAGAGGCGCTCGAGTTCTGCGCGCGGTGCTTGGAACAGCTGTTCCAGAGCGGTATCGACGCGACTCTGGCAGCGCTTCTGATACGCCGCAATCATGCGGGCTCGTCCGTATCGAAGGGGGTGGGCTGCAACTCACCATCGCGCTCGAGCAGTATCTGCACCTTCTGCTCGGCCTGAGCCAGCGCGGCCTGGCATTCGCGGGTCAGGCCGATGCCCTGCTCGAAGGCGGTCAGGGAGTCTTCCAGCGACAGCTCGCCGCTCTCCAGGCGCTCGACCAGCGTCTGCAGTTCGGCGAGGGAGTGTTCGAAGTCGGGGGCGGCTTTCTTGCGGGCCATGGTGGCTGGTCTCGGGAAGCGTAGAATCGGGCGCGACACTAGCAGAGGCGCGCTTCTCGGGCAAATCAGCGGGTTTTGGAGGCGCAGAGCCGCGCGCCTGGGGAATGTCGATTCAACGCGATCGTTCGTAGGAGCCCCGCCTCGGGGCGAAGCTTTTCAAATTCGCGGCGCCTTGATTCGCGGCGGGGCGCCGCTCCTACACATTCGATACGTCGACGCCTGACTGAGTGGCATCAGGCGTGCTCGGACACTGTCCGGTCTATTTTTCGCAGGGCTGGTTTTTACGCGGAGAAGTAGGTGCTCCAGAAGTAGTACAGGGTCATCGTGCTGCCGACCAGGATGACGAAGCTGCGCAGCAGTGCCGGCGGCAGCTTCTCGCCCAGTGCACCACCGGCATAACCGCCGATGGTGGCACCGGTGAGCAGGATCGCTAGCTCGTACCAGCTGACCCGGCCGGCGATCACGAAGGTCAGCGTGGCGATGCTGTAGATCACTGCCGAGATCAGGTTTTTCAGTGCGTTGGCGCGGGCCAGCGGGTGGCCTTCGATGGAAAACGCGGCCAGCTGCAGGATGCCCATACCGGCGCCGAAGTAACCGCCGTAGATCGAAACGCCGATATGCGCGCCCAGCGACAGTGGCGTATGCGGCGGATGTGCGGATGCCTTGTTCTTGCGCCGCTCGGCCAGCCAGCGACCCAGCCATGGGCTGGCAGCGAACAGTGCGGTGGCGGCCAGCAACAGCCAGGGGATCAGCACGCGGAACACGTCGTCGCCCCCGGCCAGTAGCAACAGGCCGCCGAGCAGGCCACCGGCCAGACCGGCCAGAAGCAGCGGAAGCAGGTAGCGGCCCAACGGCCGCAATGAGGCGCGCGCGGCCCAGGCACCGGCCAGGCTGGCCGGCCACAGGGCCACGGCGTTGGTGGCGTTGGCCGTTACCGGCGGCAGGCCGGCGGCGAGCAGGGCGGGGAAGGAGAAAAAGGTGCCGCCGCCAGCCAGGGCATTCATGCCCCCAGCGGCGAAACCGGCGAGGGCCAACAGCAGCAGATCGAACAGAGTCATTGGGCAGGCTCGCACAAAAAAGGTGCAGCATAGAGCTGACCCTTCGGTCAGCCAAGTGCGACTAAAGTGACGAACCTGCCAATTGTCGTCTGTGCCAGGCCTATGCTTTGCGGCATCATCGCAGCACCTGTATTCGGTACCCGCGATGAATATCGACACCCGTATCAAATTCCGTCACCTGCTGTGCTTTCTCGAGATCGCCCGCCAGCGCAGTTTCGCCAAGGCGGCCGATGCCCTGGCGGTCAGCCAGCCAGCGATTTCCAAGACGCTCAAGGAGCTGGAGGAAATCCTCGAGGCCAGTCTGTTCGAGCGGGGCAGGAACGGGGTGAGTCTGACCGCTGCCGGGGTGGCCTTCATGCGTTACGCCGGCCCCTGCGTGCAGGCGCTGCGGGATGGCGTGAATAGCCTGCGCGAAGGCGAGCACGAGGCTGGGCAGGTGCGCGTGGGCGTGCTCTCTACCGTCGAGAGCCTGCTGATTCCCGAGGTGGTGCGGCGCCTGCATCAGCGTCACTCGGCGCTGGTGGTCAGCGTTGCCATTGGGCCGGGCACCTACCTGCTCGGTCAGTTGCGCGTCGGCGAGCTGGACCTGGTGGTCGGGCGCATGACCGACAGCCCGGATATCCAGGGCCTGACGTTCGAGCACCTGTACAGTGAGTCGATGACCCTGGTGGTACGCCCGAGGCATCCGTTGCTGGCTGCCGGAGAGGATGCGTTGGGGCGGTTGGGTGATTACCCATTGGTATTGCCGACCACCGGCACCACCATCCGCAAGCATGCCGACAGCCTGTTCGTGCAGTGTGGGCTGACGCCTTCGCGGCAGCGTCTGGAAACCCTCTCGCCGGCCTTGAGTCGGCGCTACGTCCTGTGCAGCGATGCGCTGTGGGTGGCGCCGCAGGACGCTGTATGCCTGGACGTACAGCGTGGCGAGTTGGTCGAGTTGCAACTGCCGGTGCGTGAGCCTGGTGGCTCGGTGGGCATCTGCCGTAACAGTGCGCTGGGTCTGTCACTGGTGGGGGAGCGCTTCTGCGATGTGCTGCGCGAGGTGGCGCAAGCCTACCGCGAGGGCGCTTTTCCATAACCATTTGGTTATGTTTTGACGGCGTCTTTTCAATGTTCATCTAGGCAGGTTTGGCTGAGACTGCGCCAACTCCCTGGGGAACCTGCGCCCTGGGAAAACTCCACAATAGCCATAACAGGAGTGCACCATGCCTGCCGAGGACAACCGCCGCTTTGCCATTCGCGACCGCAACTGGCATCCGAAAGCCTTCACCCCCGATTATAAGACTTCCATCGCCCGTTCACCGCGCCAGGCGCTGGTGAGCATTCCGCAGTCGATTTCCGAGACCACCGGCCCGGACTTCTCGCACCTGAAGTTCGCCGAGCACGACAACGATTTGCTGCTCAACTTCAACAACGGTGGGCTGCCCATCGGCGAGCGCATCATCGTCTCCGGCCGGGTCATGGACCAGTACGGCAAGCCGATCCCGCATACCCTGGTGGAGATGTGGCAGGCCAACGCCGGCGGCCGCTACCGCCACAAGAACGACCGCTATCTGGCGCCGCTCGATCCCAACTTCGGTGGTGTCGGCCGCGCGCTGACTGACAGCGAAGGCCGCTACATCTTCCGCACCATCAAGCCCGGCCCCTATCCGTGGCGCAACAACCCCAACGACTGGCGCCCGGCGCATATCCACTTTTCGCTCAATGGCCCATCGATCTCCACGCGCCTGATCACCCAGTTGTATTTCGAGGGTGACCCGTTGATTCCGCTGTGCCCGATCGTCAAGGCGATCGCCAACCCGGACGCAGTGCAGACGCTGATCGCCAAGCTGGATATGAGCACGGCCAATCCGATGGATTGCCTGGCCTACCGCTTCGACATCGTGCTGCGCGGCCAGCGCCAGACCCATTTCGAGAATCGTTAAGGAGGGATGACCATGCCTGTTGAATTGTTGCCGGAAACCCCTTCGCAAACCGCCGGCCCTTACGTGCACATCGGCCTGGCCCTGGCCGCTGCCGGCAACCCGACCCGTGAGCAGGAAATCTGGAACCAGATGGCGGGGCCCGACGCGCCCGGCGAGCACATCGTGCTGGTTGGCCACGTCTATGACGGCAACGGCCACCTGGTGCGCGACGCCTTCCTCGAACTCTGGCAGGCCGACCACCAGGGCCACTACGACGAGGATTACGACCAGTCCAAAGCGTTCAATGGCTTTGGTCGCACTGCCACCACCTTCGATGCTGGCAGCGAATGGTTCGCCTACACGGTCAAACCGGGCGTGGTGCACAACGCCGCCGGCGTGCCGATGGCGCCGCACGTCAACGTCGCGCTGTTCGCCCGTGGCATCAACATCCACCTCAATACTCGCCTGTATTTCGAGGACGAGGCAGAGGCCAACGCCAAGGATCCGGTGCTCAATCTGATCGAGCAGCCGCAGCGCCGCGAAACGCTGATCGCCAAGCGCTGCGAAGTCGATGGCAAGCCGGCCTATCGCTTCGATATCCGCATTCAGGGTGAGGGCGAGACGGTCTTCTTTGACTTCTGATTTGTGCTCGCAGGCCGCGCGCTTCATCGAGGCGCGTGGCCTGCATCTGGACGATGCCCAGCAACGGATGCTAGGCCGCCTGGCCGATTGGCTGCAGGCACGCCTGCGGCCGTCTGGCTGGCGGCGTCGGCCTGCGGCTGGCGCCTACCTGTGGGGCGGTGTCGGGCGTGGCAAGAGCCTGGTGCTGGAGGCGCTGTTTCAGGCTGCACCCTGTCAGGCCAAGCGCCGCGTGCATGTTCATGCGTTCCTGCAGGAAGTGCAGCAACGCATGCTGCGCCATACCGGGCAAACCGACCCGTTGCAGCGCGTAGCCGACGAACTGGCCAACGAAGCCCGGCTGCTGTTTCTCGACGAATTTCACGTACACGACATTGGTGATGCGATCCTGCTCGGGCGCCTGCTGCAGCCGTTGATCGAGCGCGACTGTATCCTCCTGTTCAGCTCCAACTACGCCCCGTCACAGTTGTGCCCCAACCCGCTGTATCACAGCCGTTTCAAGCCGTTCGCCGACCTGTTGCAGCGCCGCTGCCTGGTGCTGCAGATGGATGCCGGCCCCGACTATCGTGCCCGCAGCACACAGCACTGGGGGCTTTACCTGCAAGGTCCGGCCAGGCTGCTGGAGGCGCGCCTGGCGTACCTGCCGGTCACGTCGCAGCTGCTTGTGCAGCGCCGTACTCTGACACTGCGCGGCATGGACGAGCGAACGATCTGGCTGGATTTCTCCGTACTGTGCCGGCAGCCGCTGGCCAGCAGTGATTACCTGCAGCTATGCCAGCGCTTCGCGCACATCGCCATCGGCGAGTTGCCCGCACTGGGGCGTTGTACGCTGGACGAGCAGCAGCGCCTGATCAACTTCGTCGACATCGCCTACGACAGCGGCTGCGAGCTTTGGCTGCAGGGGCCGCACAGCCTCGAGACGCTGTGCGCCGATGTCGGTCATGGCGACTTTTCTCGCACCCGCAGTCGCCTGGCGCAGCTGCGCCAGGCGCCCATGGAGAGCCTGGCATGCTAGCGGTTCTGAGCATTACCGCACCGATCTTCATCCTCATCGGCCTGGGCTTCTTCTCGGCCCGAATCGCGCTGGTCAACCGTGACCAGGTGCGTGGTATGGGTACCTTCGTCATCTACTTCGCGCTGCCTTCGCTGGTGTTCAAGGCGCTGGCCGAGCGCAGCCTGAGCGAGGTGCTCAACGGCCCCTACCTGGCCGCCTATGCCATGGCGTCGCTGAGCCTGTTCGGCATCGGTCTACTGCTGGCGCGGCGTTGGCGCGGGCAGGGCCTTTCCAGCAGCGCGATCCTGGCCATGGGCATGGCCGTGCCCAACAGCGGTTTCGTCGGTTACCCCATCGCGGTGATGGTGATCGGCCCCACGGCAGCGCTGGCCATGGCGCTGGGCATGCTGGTGGAGAACCTGCTGATGATTCCGCTGGCACTGGCCATCGCCGAAGCGGGTCGGCAGAACGGACAGGGCTGGACGGTGGTGCGTGAAACGGCGCTGCGCCTGCTGCGCAATCCGTTGATCATCGCCATCGTGCTGGGGCTGGGCATGTCGCTGCTGGAACTGCGCCTGCCAGTGGTGCCGGCACGGGTCATCGAGATGCTGGCCGCGGCCTCGGCACCGGTGGCGCTGTTCGTCATCGGCGCCACGCTCAA
The DNA here is from genome assembly GCF_002197815.1 of Pseudomonas oleovorans subsp. oleovorans. Lineage (GTDB taxonomy): Bacteria > Pseudomonadota > Gammaproteobacteria > Pseudomonadales > Pseudomonadaceae > Aquipseudomonas > Aquipseudomonas oleovorans. The sequence goes on along the minus strand of NZ_NIUB01000005.1, from coordinate 91,403 downwards.
CGGCATGAAGGCCGGCGGTATGGCGGCGGATCTGGCACAGACCTCCATCGGCAAACTGATTCTGCATCCGCTGCTGATGTTTGCTGCGCTGAGCCTGGTGCCGGGCATCGATCCGCTGCTGATGGTCGCCGGTGTGCTGTTCGCCAGCGCACCGATGTTGAGCGTGTTCCCCATCCTCGGCCAACGCTTCGGCCTGGAAGAACGCTGCGCCGCCGCGCTGGTGGGGTGCACGGTGCTGGCCTTCTTCAGCATCAGCGGTCTGCTTGCGCTGTTGCGTTGGCAAGGCTTGCTGCCGGGCTGAGGCTGGCTACGAACTGTGGGAGGCGCTTCAGCGGCGAGAATCATCGACAGCGGTCGCGGCTGAAGCGCCTGCCACAGGGGCGCTCATCGTTCGGCACTATTTGCGATTACCGCACGACAGTTCGATAATCGCCTGGCACCGTCGACCGCCCCGGAGGTTCCATGAGCGATACCCGTCCGCCCCTGTCCAGTCTTGCACCGCCGCCCTACGTATCGCCGGCCAAGCGCATCGAGGAGTTCGCTGGCGACCCCAACTTCATGACCTCCCTGGCCCGTGGCCTGGCGGTGATCAACGCGTTCCAGGAGCGCAAACGCCACCTAACCATCGCGCAGATCAGCCACCGCACCGAGATTCCTCGTGCTGCCGTGCGCCGCTGTCTCTACAGCCTGATGAAGCTGGGCTACGTCACCACCGACGGGCGCACCTATTCACTGCTGCCCAAGGTGCTGACCCTGGGCCACGCCTACCTGTCGTCGACGCCGCTGGCGGTGTCCGCCCAGCCCTATCTCGACCGCTTGAGCGAGCAGTTGCACGAGGCCTGCAACCTGGCCACTCTGGAAGGCGAGCAGGTGCTCTACATCGCCCGCTCGGCGATTCCGCAGCGGCTGATCTCGGTGGATCTCAGCGTCGGCAGCCGCCTGCCGGCCTACTGCACATCGATGGGGCGCATCCTGCTCGCCGCGCTGGACGACGACCAACTGCAGGACTACCTGGCCCACGCCGAGCTGCAGCCCAAGACCAGTCGCACCCTGCACACGCCCGAGGCGCTGTGGGAGTGCCTGCAGCGCGTGCGCCACCAGGGCTGGTGCATCGTCGACCAGGAGCTGGAGCAGGGCCTGCGCTCGCTGGCGGTGCCGGTGTACGACTCGGCCGGCCACGTGTTGGCGGCGATGAACGTCAGCACCCACGCCGGCCGCGTGCCGGTCAGCGAGCTGGAGAAGCGCTACCTGCCGCTAATGCTCAGCGCCAGCCGCGAGCTCAGTAGCCAGTTGTTCCGGCCGGCCTGAGCGGCCGCCTCGACGCTTGTTCGTAGGAGCCGCGCCCCGCGGCGAAAGCGATCGAGCAGACAACGCAGAACGACAAGGCTTCGCCTCGGGGCGGGGCTTCTACGAAGACTGCCGGTGTCGCCGGCCTATTGCGTCAGTTCACGAAAGCGGGCGGTAATCGCCCGCGGCGATATTCGTCCAAGGTCCGATTGCCTAAGCTCGCCGAACCGCTAACCTGCTGCGGTCAACCGTTGATCGGTTTGTGATCAGGTGCGGGCCATTTGCCTGTATCTATGGTTTGAGCGAGGAGGGCTGCGTGGCCCGTCAGTACTCGCCAATCAAATAACAACGATAAGAGCGCCGTGAGTCATGGACTGTCGCCTGCTGAACGAGAAGAGTCGGCTGTTCGCCAATGCCGACCCCTATGCGGTATCCGACTACGTCAACCAGCATGTCGGCTCGCATTGCATTCGCCTGCCCAGCAGTGGCCGTCCGGCCGCCAGCCTCAGCCATCGCAGTTTCGCCAGCCTCGACCTGTGTCGCATCAGCTACGGTGGTAGCGTGCGCGTCACCTCGCCAGCGCTGGAGACCATCTACCATCTGCAGGTGTTGCTGCAGGGTCACTGCCTGTGGCGCGGCCACAGCCAGGAGCACTACTTCACCCCCGGCGAACTGCTGCTGATCAACCCGGACGATCCGGTCGACCTGACCTATTCCGACGACTGCGAGAAGTTCATCGTCAAGCTGCCGGCCCAGCTGATCGAGCGCGCCTGCAGCGACAACCACTGGCAGCGTCCGGCCGACGGCGTGCGCTTCGCCTCGCGCCACCAATTGCAGCAGCTCGAAGGCTTCACCAACCTGCTCGGCCTGGTCTGCGACGAGGCCGAGAGCGAGCAGTCGCTGCCCTCGGTGCAGGAGCACTACACGCGGATCATCGCCAGCAAGCTGCTCGGCCTGCTCGGCAACAACGTCAGCCGCGCGGAGCTGGCCGAGAGCAACCCCTCGTTCGAGCGCCTGGTGCAGTTCATCGACGACAACCTCAAGCAGGACATCAGCCTCGAGCAGCTGGCCCAGCTTGCCCATATCAGCCCGCGCTCGCTCTATGGGCTGTTCGACAAGCACCTGGGCACCACGCCCAAGCACTACATCCGCCAGCGCAAGCTGGAGCGGGTGCACGCCTGCCTCAGCGACCCCTCGGCCAAGGTGCGCAATATCACCGAGGTGGCGCTGGATTACGGCTTCCTTCATCTCGGCCGTTTCTCCGAGAGCTACAAGAGCGCCTTCGGCGAGCTGCCCTCCGATACCCTGCGTCGCCGCGAGTCCTGATCGCTCCGCGTGTTTTCGGTGCCCACGGCACACCCTACGAGCGGGTAGCTTGTCCACCGATAAAACACGCGCCGTATCTCTTCCGGTTGGCTACAGGTGGAAAACGCTTCGCGGCTTTCCACCCTACGTTTTCCACCTTCCGAACTTCTGCCGAGGCCACGGCTGACGAGGCTTCTACGACCTTGGTCGCACTCTGCAGAAAACGGATAAAGGTCCTGCACTAACTGGATATTGTCGAACAATCGAGCGGCATAGCCTTGGAACCGTTGAAACAATAACAACGGAGCCATGGCCATGAACCTGGGACTCGACTACCTCAATAGCCTGCTTGAAGAAGACAAGGACAAGGGCATTTTCCGCTGCAAGCGCGAGATGTTCACCGACCCCCGGTTGTTCGACCTGGAGATGCAGCACATCTTCGAGGGCAACTGGCTGTACCTGGCTCACGAGAGCCAGATCCCCAAGGTCAACGACTACTACACCACCCACATGGGGCGCCAGCCGATCTTCATCGCGCGCAACAAGGACGGTGAGCTCAACGCCTTCATCAACGCCTGCAGTCATCGCGGCGCCATGCTGTGCCGCTTCAAGAGCGGCAACAAGGCCAGCTACACCTGCCCCTTCCACGGCTGGACCTTCAACAACAGCGGCAAGCTGCTCAAGGTCAAGGACCCCAAGGAAGCCGGCTACCCGGACAGCTTCAACTGCGACGGCTCGCACGACCTGAAGAAGGTCGCCCGCTTCGAGTCCTACCGCGGCTTCCTGTTCGGCAGCCTGCGCGAGGACGTGGCGCCGCTAGAGGACTTCCTCGGCGAGTCGAAGAAGATCATCGACATGATCTGCGACCAGTCCAGCGAGGGCCTGGAAGTGCTGCGCGGCTCCAGCACCTATGTCTACGAGGGCAACTGGAAACTGCAGGCGGAAAACGGCGCCGACGGCTACCACGTCACCGCCGTGCACTGGAACTACGCCGCCACCCAGCAGCAGCGCAAGCTGAAAGAGGCCGGCGACGACATCCGCGCCATGAGCGCCGGCGGCTGGGGCAAGAAGGGCGGCGGTTTCTACTCCTTCGAGAACGGCCACCTGCTGCTCTGGACCCGTTGGGACAACCCCGAGGATCGCCCGCTGTTCGCCGACCGCGAGCGCCTCGCCGCCGAGTTCGGCGAAGCCCGCGCCGACTGGATGATCGGTCACTCGCGCAACCTCTGCCTGTACCCCAACCTGTACCTGATGGACCAGTTCGGCTCGCAGCTGCGCATCGCCCGCCCGCTGTCGGTGGACAAGACCGAAGTGACCATCTACTGCATCGCGCCCAAGGGCGAGAGCGCCGAGGCCCGTGCCCGGCGCATCCGTCAGTACGAGGACTTCTTCAACGTCTCCGGCATGGCCACCCCCGATGACCTGGAGGAGTTCCGCGCCTGCCAGCAGGGCTTCGCCGGCCGCGCCATGGAGTGGAACGACATGTCCCGCGGCGCCAAGCACTGGATCGACGGCGCCGACGATTCGGCCCGGGAGATCGACCTGCAGCCGCTGCTGTCCGGTGCGCGCACCGAGGACGAGGGCCTGTTCGTGCTGCAGCACCACTACTGGCAGCAGCAGATGATCCAGGCGGTGAAGAAAGAACAGGACCAACTGATCCACGTGGAGGGTGCGTAAATGAGCCTTTCCTATGACGCCGTGCGCGACTTTCTCTACCGCGAGGCGCGCTACCTGGACGACAAGCAATGGGATGAGTGGCTGGAGCTGTACGCCCCGGACGCCGAGTTCTGGATGCCGGCCTGGGACGATGCCGACCAGTTGGTGGAGAACCCGCAGACCGAGATCTCGCTGATCTGGTACGGCAACCGCAGCGGCCTGGAGGACCGGGTGTTCCGCATCCGCACCGAGCGCTCCAGCGCCACCATTCCGGACACCCGCACCTCGCACAACATCAACAACATCGAGATCGTCGAGCAGGGCGAGGGCCTGACCAAGGTGCGCTTCAACTGGCACACCCTGAGCTTTCGCTACAAGACCGTCGATCACTTCTACGGCAGCAGTTTCTACACCTTGGATACCCGCGGCGAGAACCCGCTGATCAAGGCCAAGAAGGTGGTGCTGAAGAACGATTACGTGCGCCAGATCATCGACGTCTACCACATCTGAATCCGCTGCAGCGCTGCCGGCGGGAGCCCTCGGCTCCCGTCGCGGGCTTCTGCACGCCGCCAACCGCATAGCGAGGTGCGCCATGAGCCACAAGATCGCCCTTAATTTCGAAGACGGGGTCACCCGCTTTATCGACGCCAACCTGGGTGAAACGGTGGCCGACGCCGCCTACCGCCAGGGCATCAATATCCCGCTGGACTGCCGCGACGGTGCCTGCGGCGCCTGCAAGTGCTTCGCCGAAGCCGGCCAGTACGACCTCGGCGAGGAATATATCGAGGACGCCCTGAGCGAGGCCGAAGCCGAGCAGGGCTATGTGCTGACCTGCCAGATGCGCGCCGAGAGCGACTGCGTGATCCGCGTGCCGGCGTCGTCGCAGCTGTGCAAGACCCAGCAGGCCAGCTTCGAGGCGGCCATCAGCGCGGTGCGCAAGCTCTCCGACAGCACCATCGCCTTGTCGGTCAAGGGCGAGGCGCTCAGCCAGCTGGCCTTCCTGCCGGGGCAGTACGTCAACCTGCAGGTGCCGGGTAGCGAGCAGAGCCGCGCCTACTCCTTCAGCAGTCTGCCGAAGGACGGTGAGGTCAGCTTCCTGATCCGCAACGTGCCGGGTGGGCTGATGAGCAGCTTCCTGAGCAACCTGGCCAAGGCCGGCGACAGCATCAGCCTGGCCGGCCCGCTGGGCAGCTTCTACCTGCGCGAGATCAAGCGCCCGCTGCTGCTGCTGGCCGGCGGCACCGGCCTGGCGCCCTTCACCGCGATGCTGGAGAAGATCGCCGCCGAAGGCTGCGCGCACCCGCTGCACCTGATCTACGGCGTGACCCACGACCATGACCTGGTCGAGCTGGACAAGCTGGAAGCCTTCGCCGCGCGCATCCCCGGCTTCACCTTCAGCGCCTGCGTGGCCAGCCCGGAGAGCAGCTACCCGCACAAGGGCTACGTCACCCAGCACATCGAACCCAAGCACCTCAACGACGGCGAGGTGGACATCTACCTGTGCGGCCCGCCGCCGATGGTCGAGGCGGTCAGCGCCTACATCCGCGAGCAGGGCATCGCCCCGGCCAATTTCTACTACGAGAAGTTTGCCGCCAGCGCCTGAGGCACGCAGCCCGGTGCTTTTGTAGGAGCGGCCGGGCGGCGTACCGCTTTAGCCGCGAACCAGTGTGCAAGAGCTTCGCGGCTAAAGCCGCTCCTACGAGTTTGGCGATCAGATCGAGAGTCGTAGCCCGGATGAAATCCGGGGTAAGTCCACGAACCAGCCCCGGATTGCATCCGGGCTACGGTCGCACCATTTGATTGAGGTCGACAGATGAACAAGCGTTTCCAAGACAAAGTCGCCGTGGTCACCGGCGCCGCCCAGGGCATCGGCCGCCGCGTCGCCGAGCGGCTGCTGGAGGAGGGCGCGCAGGTGGTGGCGGTGGACCGCTCCGAGCTGGTGTTCGAGCTGGCCGAGCATGAAGGCGTGCTGTGCCTGACTGCCGACCTGGAGCAGGCCGGCGACTGCCAGGGCGTGATGCGCGCGGCGGTCGAGCGCTTCGGCCGCCTCGACGTCCTGATCAACAACGTCGGCGGCACCATCTGGGCCAAGCCGTTCGAGCACTACGAAACGGCGCAGATCGAGGCCGAGGTGCGTCGCTCGCTGTTCCCCACGCTGTGGTGCTGCCACGCCGCGCTGCCGCAGATGCTGGCGCAGGGCAGCGGCGCCATCGTCAACGTCTCCTCCATCGCCACCCGCGGGGTCAACCGTGTGCCCTACGGTGCGGCCAAGGGCGGGGTCAACGCACTGACCGCCTGCCTGGCGTTCGAGACCGCCGAGCGCGGTATCCGCGTCAACGCCACCGCCCCCGGCGGCACCGAGGCGCCGCCGCGGCGCATCCCGCGCAACGCCGCCGAGCCGAGCGAGCAGGAGCAGGCCTGGTACCAGCAGATCGTCACGCAGACCGTCGAGAGCAGCCTGATGAAACGCTACGGCAGCATCGACGAGCAGGTCGGCGCGATCCTCTTTCTCGCCTCCGACGAGGCCTCCTACATCACCGGCGTGACCCTGCCGGTGGGCGGAGGGGATCTGGGCTGACGCATCACCTGTAGGAGCCCGCTTGCGGGCGATCCATCAAGAGCATCGCCCGCAAGCGGGCTCCTACAAACACCAACCGAACCGTTCACAACAAAAACAAAACCGAGAACCGATGCCATGCGACAGATAGACGTTCACCCCGTTATCGACAACGCACGCTTTTCCCGCTTCCACTGGATGGTCATGGCGCTCTGCGCGCTGCTGCTGATCTTCGACGGCTACGACCTGTTCATCTTCGGCGTGGTGCTGCCGTCGATCATGCAGGAGTGGGGCCTGACCCCGTTGGAAGCCGGCGCCCTGGGCAGCTACGCGCTGTTCGGCATGATGTTCGGCGCCCTCGGCTTCGGCACCCTGGCCGACCGGATCGGGCGCAAGAAGGGCATCGCCATCTGCTTCGTGCTGTTCTCCACGGCGACCATCCTCAATGGCTTTGCCAGCAACCCCACCGAGTTCGGCATCTTCCGCTTTATCGCCGGCTTAGGCTGTGGCGGGCTGATGCCCAACGCCGTGGCGCTGATGAACGAGTACGCGCCCAAGCGCCTGCGCAGCACCCTGGTGGCGGTGATGTTCAGCGGTTACTCGCTGGGCGGCATGCTCGCCGCCGGCGTGGGCATCTACATGCTGCCGCGCTTCGGCTGGGAGTCGATGTTCTTCGCCGCCGCCGTGCCGCTGCTGCTGTTGCCGCTGATCCTGTGGAAGCTGCCGGAGTCGGTGGGTTTCCTGGTGCGCCAGGGTCGCCATGAGCAGGCCCGCGCGGTGCTGGCCAAGGTCGAGCCGGGCCTGGCCCTCGACGCCGCCGACCAGTTGCTGATGAGCGATGCCAAGGGCCAGGGCGTCGGCGTCTTCGAGCTGTTCCGTGACGGCCGCGCGCTGCGCACCCTGTGCCTGTGGCTGGCGTTCTTCTGCTGCCTGCTGATGGTCTACGCGCTGAGCTCCTGGCTGCCGAAACTGATGGCCAACGCCGGCTACAGCCTGGGTTCGAGCCTGTCGTTTCTGCTGGCGCTGAACTTCGGCGGTATGGCCGGGGCGATTCTCGGCGGCTGGCTGGGCGACCGTTTCAACCTGGGCAAGGTGATGGTGGCCTTCTTCGTCGCCGCCGCCGCCTCGATCAGCCTGCTCGGCTTCAACAGCCCGACGCCGGTGCTCTACGGCCTGATCTTCATCGCGGGCGCCACCACCATCGGCACGCAGATCCTGCTGTACGCCGGCGCCGCGCAGTTCTACGGCCTGTCGATCCGCTCCACCGGTCTCGGCTGGGCCTCGGGCATCGGCCGCAACGGCGCCATCGTCGGGCCGCTGCTCGGTGGTGCGCTGATGGCGATCAACCTGCCGCTGCAACTGAACTTCATCGCCTTCGCCGTGCCCGGCGCCATCGCCGCCCTGGCCATGGCGGTGTTCACCCTCAGCGGCCAGCGGCGCCAGGCGGCGTCCGCGGCGATGGCGGCGGCCAAGGCCTGAGCCTTTTAACCCTCGATCCCTCTCCCGCAAGGAGAGGGGCGACTGACTGGAAGAGTGAAATGAGCCACGTCCTGATCGAAAGCCTGACGGCGACCATCGTCGACCTGCCGACCATCCGCCCGCACAAGCTGGCCATGCACACCATGCAGAACCAGACGCTGGTGATCATCCGCCTGCGCTGCAGCGACGGCGTCGAAGGCATCGGCGAAGCCACCACCATCGGTGGCCTGGCCTACGGCAACGAGAGCCCGGAGAGCATCAAGCAGAACATCGACAGCCACCTGGCGCCGGCGCTGCGCGGTCAGGACGCGGCCAACGTCAACGCCTGCATGCAGCGCCTGGACAAGCTGGCCAAGGGCAACACCTTCGCCAAGTCGGGCATCGAGAGCGCGCTGCTCGACGCCCAGGGCAAGCGCCTGGGCCTGGCGGTCAGCGAGCTGCTCGGCGGCCGCGTGCGCGACAGCCTGGAGGTGGCCTGGACCTTGGCCTCAGGCGACACCGCCCGCGATATCGACGAGGCGCAGCAGATGCTCGCCATCCGCCGCCACCGCATCTTCAAGCTGAAGATCGGCGCCGGCGAACTGCAGCGCGACCTCAACCACGTCATCGCCATCAAGCAGGCGCTCGGCGACTGCGCCAGCGTGCGGGTCGACGTCAACCAGGGCTGGGACGAGTCCCAGGCCATCCGTGCCTGCCGGGTGCTGGGCGACAACGGCATCGACCTGATCGAGCAGCCGATCGCACGCATCAACCGCGCCGGCCAGGTGCGCCTCAACCAGCGCAGCCCGGCGCCGATCATGGCCGACGAATCCATCGAGAGCGTCGAGGACGCCTTCAGCCTGGCCGCCGACGGCGCCGCCAGCGTGTTCGCCCTGAAGATCGCCAAGAACGGCGGCCCGCGCGCCGTGCTGCGCACTGCGGCCATCGCCGAAGCGGCCGGTATCGCCCTGTACGGCGGCACCATGCTCGAAGGCGCCATCGGCACCCTGGCCTCGGCCCACGCCTTCGTCACCCTCAAGCAGCTGACCTGGGGCACCGAGCTGTTCGGCCCGCTGCTGCTGACCGAGGAAATCGTCAGCGAGCCGCCGGTCTACCGCGATTTCGCCCTGCAGGTGCCGCGTACCCCCGGCCTCGGCCTGACCCTGGACGAAGAGCGCCTGGCGTTCTTCGCTCGCAAGTGAAACGGAGGAAATCCTGATGCTGTTCCAGGTAAAGATGACCGTAAGGCTGCCGGCCGACATGGACCCGGCACGCGCCGCGCAGATCAAGGCCGAGGAGAAGGAACTGGCCCAGCGCCTGATGCGCGAGGGCACCTGGCGCCACCTGTGGCGCATCGCCGGGCACTACGCCAACTACAGCGTATTCGACGTGGCCAGCGTCGAGGCGCTGCACGACACCCTGCTGCAACTGCCGCTGTTCCCCTACATGGACATCGAGGTCACGCCGCTGTGCCGGCATCCCTCGTCGATCCATGCCGACGACCGCTGATTTCCCAGAACAACAACGAGGTACGCCACCATGACCGTGAAAATCTCCCACACCCAAGACGTGCAGAACCTGTTCCGCGAGGCCTGCGGCCTCAACAACGAGCAGGGCAGCCCGCGCCTCAAGCAGCTGATGCTGCGCATCGTCGGCGACGCGGCGAAGATCATCGAAGACCTGCAAGTGACCGACGACGAATTCTGGCAGGCGGTGGACTACCTCAACCGCCTCGGCGCGCGCAGCGAGTTCGGCCTGCTGGTGCCGGGCCTGGGCCTGGAACACTTCCTCGACCTGCTGCAGGACGCCAAGGACGCCGAGGCCGGCCTCAGCGGCGGCACCCCGCGCACCATCGAAGGCCCGCTGTATGTGGCCGGCGCCCCCCTGGCCGAGGGCCAGGTGCGGATGGACGACGGCAGCGAAGACGGCGTGGCCACGGTGATGTTCCTCGAAGGCGTGGTGCGTGACACCCAGGGCAAACCGGTGGCCGGTGCCGTGGTCGACCTGTGGCACGCCAACACCAAGGGCAACTACTCCTACTTCGACCAGAGCCAGAGCGACTACAACCTGCGCCGGCGCATCGTCACCGACGCCGAGGGCCGCTACCGCGCACGCAGCATCGTGCCCAGCGGCTACGGCTGCGACCCGCAGGGTCCGACCCAGGAATGCCTCGATCTGCTCGGCCGCCACGGCCAGCGTCCGGCGCATATCCACTTCTTCATCTCCGCGCCGGGCCATCGCCACCTGACCACCCAGATCAACCTGGCCGGCGACCAGTACCTGTGGGACGACTTTGCCTACGCCACCCGCGAGGGTCTGGTCGGCGATATCCAGTTCGTCGAGGACGAAGCCGCCGCTCGTGATCGCGGCATCCAGGGCCCGCGCTTCGCCGAGCTGACGTTCGACTTCCAACTGCAGAAGGCCCCGCAGGCCAAGGCCGAACGCCGCAACGCACGGCCGCGCGCCCTGCAGGGCGTCTGAGCCCCCGAGCCCTCGCCCGCTCGCGGGTGAGGGCGGCACCCAGGGCCGTGCGGCACGGCCCCCGGGCGTAAACAACAAGAGCGTTTCCCAAGAAGCGCCAGCCTGACCTTGCGAGGGACCATGAAAGCCCTGCTCAAAGACTTCAGCCTGCCCGCCCTGGTGGCCGGGCTGCTCGCCACCACCATCTCCTGCGCCGGGCCGCTGGTGCTGATCTTCCATGCCGCGGAAAGCGCCGGCCTGTCGCAGGCGCTGCTGTCGTCCTGGGTCTGGGCGATTTCCATCGGCAGTGGCGCGCTGGGCCTGCTGCTCAGCCTGCGCTACCGCACGCCGGTGGTGATCGCCTGGTCGATCCCCGGCAGCGCGCTGCTGGTCGGCGCCCTGCCGGAACTGGGCCTGAACCAGGCGATCGGCGCCTACCTGGTGGCCAACCTGATCCTGTTGCTGATCGCCCTCAGCGGTAGCTTCGATCGGCTGATCGCCAAACTGCCCGGCTCCATCGCCGCCGGTTTGCAGGCCGGCATCCTGTTCGCCTTCGGCATCGAGGTGTTCAAGGCGCTGCCCGAACAGCCGCTGCTGATCGTCAGCATGTTCGTCACCTATCTGCTGCTACGGCGCATGGCACCGCGCTATGCGGTGGCCGGCGTATTGCTCGTGGGCGCGGGGCTGACCCTGCTCGGCGGCCAGCTGCGCAGCGAGGCGCTGGTGCTGCAGCTGGCCACGCCGCAGTGGATCGCCCCCGAGTTCAGCCTCGCCGCCACCCTCAACCTGGCGCTGCCGCTGGTGCTGGTGGCGCTGACCGGGCAATTCATGCCGGGCATGGCGGTGCTGCGTGGCGCCGGTTACCAAACCCCGGCCAGCCCGCTGATCGGCGCCAGCGCCATCGGCGGCGCGCTGCTGGCGCCGTTCGGCTGCCACGGCCTGAACCTGGCGGCGGTCACCGCCAGCCTCTGTACCGGTCGCGAGGCCCATGAAGACCCCAAACGGCGCTATGTGGCCGCGGTGGTCGGCAGCCTGGCCTACCTGCTGCTGGGCATCGCCGGCGCCACCCTGGTGTCGCTGTTCGCCGCCTTTCCCGCGGCGCTGATCGCCGCCCTGGCCGGGCTGGCGCTGTACGGCGCGTTCAGCGAGGCGCTGGCGCGCAGCCTGAGCGAGCCCAAGGAGCGCGACGCCGGGCTGTTCACCTTCCTGGTGACGGCCTCCGGGGTGAGTTTCCTCGGCCTGTCGGCGGCCTTCTGGGGCCTGCTGTTCGGCCTCGCCGCGCACCTGCTGCTGCGCCTGCGCAAGCCGGCCGCCATTGCCAGTCCCGCCGGCGAGCCGGCCAGGGAATAACCCCCAATCCATTCCCCCGAACCGGCAACCCCTGGGCTGCCGGGCGGGTTTCTGCAACCTCGATAACAACAAGAGCACGCTACCGATGAAACACAGCCCACGCCTTTGCCTGCTGTCCACCGCCATTGCCGCCTGCCTGCCGAGCCTGAGCCAGGCCGGCGAGGGCGGGTTTATCGACGACGCCAGCGCCACGCTCACGGCGCGCAACTACTACTTCAGCCGCGACTTTTCCGACATAGTCGGGCCGAACCGGCAGTCCAAGGCCGAGGAGTGGGCGCAGGGTTTCATCCTCAACGTCAAATCCGGCTACACCCCGGGGCCGGTGGGTTTCGGCGTCGACGCCATCGGCCTGCTCGGCCTCAAGCTCGACAGCAGCCCGGATCGGGTCAACACCGGCCTGTTGCCGACCCGCGAGAGCGGCAAGGCCGCCGACGACTACAGCCGTCTGGGCCTGGCGGCGAAGCTGCGCCTGTCCAAGACCGAGCTGAAAGTCGGCGAGCTGCAGCCCAACCTGCCGGTGCTGACCTACTCGGACATCCGCCTGCTGCCGCCCAGCTACCAGGGCGTGAGCCTGGTTTCCAACGAGCTGGCCGGGCTGACCCTGCAGGCCGGCCACCTCAATTCCACCAGCCTGCGCAACGAGGCCGGCGACGACCAGATGCTGGCCATGCTCGGCCACCTGCCGCAGCGCGCAGCGAGCAGCGACGCCTTCAACTACGCCGGCGGCGACTACGCCTTCAATGCCGGGCGCACCTCGCTCGGCGCCTGGTACGCGCAGCTGGAGGATATCTACCAGCAGCGCTTCCTCGGCCTCAAGCACAGCGAGCCGCTGGGCGCCTGGACCCTCGGCGCCAACCTCGGTTTCTACGACTCGGCCGACGACGGCAAGCAGTTGCTCGGTGAGATCGACAACCAAGCGCTGTTTGCCCTGCTGTCGGCCAAGCACGGCGGCCACACCTTCTATGTCGGCTACCAGGCGATGTTCGGCGATGACGCCTTCCCGCGCGTATTTGCCAACGTCAGCCCGCTGGGCAACGAGGTGCCGACTTTCGAGTTCGCCTCGGCCGACGAGCGCTCCTGGCAGGCGCGTTACGACTACGACTTCGCCGCCATGGGCGTGCCCGGGTTGGTGGCCGGGGTGCGCTATATCCGCGGCGACAACGTCGACGCCCAGGCCACCAACCGCGGCGGTGCGCGCTACGAGGGCAAGGATTGGGAGCGCGACCTGGACATCGGCTACACCCTGCAGAGCGGCGCGCTCAAGGGCCTCGGCGTGCGCGTGCGCAACGTCACCGCGCGCTCCAACTACCGCAGCGATATCGACGAGAACCGGCTGATTTTCAGCTACACCTGGAACCTCCTCTAAACCCGTCCCCAGGCGCCCGCCCAGGGCGCCTGGCACCTGCCGGAGAACCCTTATGATCGCAACGCTACTCGCCCTGCTCGCCGCCGGCTGCGCCGCCGTGCTCCTGGCGCTGGCCGGCGAACCGCTGGCCCAAGGTCTGGCGGCCCTGGCGCTGCTCGCCGGTCTCGGCGCCGCCTGGCGGCGCAGGCCCACCCCGGCGGCCAGCCCGGAGCCCTGCATGGCGCCGTTGGCCGAGCCCGAACCGGCGCTCGCGCCGCCGCCGTTGCCTGTCGTGCTGCCGGAACCACGGCTCGATCTGGCGCCGCTGCTGGCGCGCCTGGCCGAGCTGGAACAGGCCATCGCCGCCAGCCGCGACGACATGCAGTACGCCGATCAACTGGCGCGCGGCGCCGGCGACAAGGTGCAGGGCAGCGCCGAGAGCATCCGCGCCGCCACCGCCACCATCGAGCGCCTGGCCGGGCATATGGCGCCGGTGACCCGGGTGTTCGACGACCTCGGCGAGCAGACCGAGCGCATCGGCAGCATCGTCGGCAGCATCCAGGACATCGCCAAGCAGACCAACCTGCTGGCGCTCAATGCCGCCATCGAGGCGGCGCGCGCCGGCGAGCAGGGCCGCGGTTTCGCCGTGGTGGCCGATGAGGTGCGCCACCTGGCGCAACGCGCCAACGCCGCCAGCGAACAGATCCGCCAGATCGTCGGCAGCCTGCAGCAGGCCGCCGAAGGCGCGCGCAGCGGCCTGCGCCGGGTCGAGGAGGACAGCCGCGCCGGCCTCGGGCAATCGGCCGACGCCCTGCAGGCCATGGCCGAGATGCGCGAGGGCGCCAGCGCACGGCTGGCCATCGTGCAGCGCATCGTCGCACGCCTGGCCGCGCAGCAGGCGCTGGCCCTGGGCATGCGCGCGCAGCTGGAGAACGACCCCTGATCAGGAATGGTTCGATAATCGCACCATAAGGCGATTATCGGATTGTTCCGCTGCATGGCGCGCCCTAATCTGAACTCACCGTCACCCTGCCCGGTGGCACCTGCAACCCAAGCGAGAACAACACGATGGCCGACATCATCACCCTGGGCGAAGCCATTTCGCGCCACGTCAACGACGGCGACTGCGTCGCCCTCGAAGGCTTCACCCATTTGATCCCCACTGCCGCCTCCCACGAGCTGATCCGCCAGGGCAAGAAAGACCTGCACCTGGTACGCATGACCCCGGACCTGGTCTACGACCTGCTGATCGGCGCCGGCTGCGGGCGCAAGCTGACCTTCTCCTGGGGCGGCAACCCCGGCGTCGGCTCGCTGCACCGCCTGCGCGACGCGGTCGAGAAGAAGTGGCCGAACGCCCTGGAGATCGACGAGCACAGCCACGCCGACCTGGCCAACTCCTACGTCGCCGGCGCCTCGGGCCTGCCGTTCGCCCTGCTGCGCGCCTATGCCGGCTCGGACCTGCCCAAGGTCAACCCGAACATCAAGTTCATCGATTGCCCCTTCACCGGCGAGAAGCTGGCCGCCACCCCGGCGGTGCGCCCGGACGTCACCGTGATCCACGCGCAGAAGGCCGACCGCAAGGGCAACGTGCTGCTGTGGGGCATCCTCGGCGTGCAGAAGGAAGCGGCCCTGGCGGCCAAGCGCTGCATCGTCACGGTCGAGGAGATCGTCGACGACCTCAAGGCGCCGATGAACGCCTGCGTGCTGCCGAGCTGGGCGCTGACCGCCGTCTGCCACGTGCCCGGCGGCGCCCACCCGTCCTACGCCCACGGCTACTACGAGCGCGACAACCGCTTCTACCAGGCCTGGGACCCGATTGCCCGCGACCGCGAAACCTTTACCGCCTGGATCGATACCTATATCCGCGGCACTGCCGATTTCGCCGAGTTCCAAGCCAAGATTGCGGAGGCCAAGTGATGAGCGACTACAGCACTAATGAAATGATGACCGTGGCGGCCGCCCGCCGCCTGAAGAACGGCGCGGTCTGCTTCGTCGGCATCGGCCTGCCGTCCAAGGCCGCCAACCTGGCGCGCCTGACCTCCTCGCCGGACGTGGTGCTGATCTACGAATCCGGCCCGATCGGCGCCAAGCCCAGCGTGCTGCCGCTGTCGATCGGTGACGGCGAGCTGGCCGAAACCGCCGACACCGTGGTGCCCACCGGCGAGATCTTTCGCTACTGGCTGCAGGGTGGGCGCATCGACGTCGGTTTTCTCGGCGCGGCCCAGGTCGACAAGTTCGGCAATATCAACACCACGGTGATCGGCGACTACCACAACCCGAAGGTGCGCCTGCCCGGCGCCGGCGGCGCGCCGGAGATCGCCGGCAGCGCCAAGGAAGTGCTGATCATCCTCAAGCAGTCGCACCGCACCTTCGTCGACAAGCTGGCCTTTATCACCTCGGTCGGTTTCGGTGAGGGCGGTGATCATCGTCAGCAGCTCGGCCTGCCCGGCAAGGGCCCGGTCGGCATCATCACCGACCTGTGCATCATGGAGCCGGAAGCCGGCAGCAACGAATTCGTGGTCACCTCGCTGCACCCGGGCGTGACCCGCGAGCAGGTGATCGAGAACACCGGCTGGGCCATCCGCTTCGCCGACAATCTGGCCGTGACCGAGGCGCCGAACGACACCGAGCTGGAAGCGCTGCGCGCCCTGGAAGCGCGCACCGCCGCCGCCCATGGCCAGGCCGGGGGTGAGGAATGAGCCGCGACGTATTCATCTGCGACGCCGTGCGCACGCCGATTGGTCGCCTCAATGGCGCGCTGTCGGCGGTGCGCGCCGACGACTTGGCGGCGATTCCGCTCAAGGCGCTCATCGAGCGCAACCCGCAGGTCGACTGGTCGGCAGTCGATGAAGTGTTCATGGGCTGCGCCAACCAGTCCGGCGAGGACAACCGCAACGTGGCGCGCATGGCGCTGCTGCTCGCCGGCCTGCCGGAAACGGTGCCGGGGGTGACCCTCAACCGCCTGTGCGCCTCGGGCATGGAGGCGGTCGGTGCTGCCTTCCGCGCCATCGCCTCGGGCGAGATGGAGCTGGCCATCGCGGCTGGCGTCGAGTCCATGACTCGCGCGCCTTACGTGATGGGCAAGGCCGACAGCGCCTTTGGCCGCGGCCAGAAACTGGAAGACACCACCCTGGGCTGGCGCTTCGTCAACCCGCTGATGAAAGCGCAGTACGGCGTCGACCCGATGCCGGTCACCGGTGACAACGTCGCCGAGGACTACGGCGTCAGCCGCGCGGACCAGGATGCCTTCGG
The DNA here is from genome assembly GCF_002197815.1 of Pseudomonas oleovorans subsp. oleovorans. Taxonomy (GTDB): domain Bacteria; phylum Pseudomonadota; class Gammaproteobacteria; order Pseudomonadales; family Pseudomonadaceae; genus Aquipseudomonas; species Aquipseudomonas oleovorans. Next base: position 74,733 of record NZ_NIUB01000005.1, on the reverse strand, counting down.
CCTGCGCAGCCAGCAGCGTGCGGCGGCGGCTCAGGAGAGTGGTTACTACGCCGAGGAAATCGTCCCGGTGGTGATCAAGACCAAGACGGGCGAGATCGTCGTCGACCGTGACGAGCACCCGCGTGCCGACACCACCGCCGAAGGACTGGCCAAGCTCAAGCCGGTCAACGGCGAAGGCAAGACCGTCACCGCCGGCAACGCCTCAGGCCTTAACGATGGCGCCTCGGCGATGATCCTGGCGTCCGCCGAAGCGGTGCAGAAGTACGGCCTCAAACCGCGCGCCAAGGTGCTGGGCATGGCCAGCGGCGGCGTGGCGCCACGCATCATGGGCGTCGGCCCGGTGCCGGCGGTGCGCAAGCTGTTGGCGCGGCTGAACCTGAGCATCGAGCAGTTCGACGTGATCGAGCTGAACGAAGCTTTCGCCGCCCAGGGCCTGGCCGTCACCCGCGACCTCGGTTTGCCGGACGACAGCGCCAAGGTCAACCCGAACGGCGGCGCCATCGCCCTCGGCCACCCGCTGGGGATGAGTGGCAACCGCCTGGTGCTCACCGCCGTGCACCACCTGGAGAAGACCGGCGGTAAGCTTGGTCTGGCGACCATGTGCGTAGGCGTCGGCCAGGGCCTGGCGTTGGCCATCGAGCGGGTGTGACGCTCTGAACCTTGTGGGCGGCGCTTCAGCGGCGACGCTTTTCATCCGTCGCGGCTAAAGCCCCTCCCACAGACGACCTCCGTGCGCGGCGCCGCCGGTTGATGCCACACTAGCCGTACATTTTCCCCAGGAGCGTTGCGCGCGTGAGCAACCAACTTTTCGATGCCTATTTCACCGCCCCTGCCATGCGCGCGATCTTCTGCGACGCCGGGCGGGTGCAGGGCATGCTCGATTTCGAGGCCGCCCTGGCACGGGCCGAGGCGCGCGTCGGGCTGATCCCCACAGAGGCCGTGGCGCCCATCGAGTCGACCTGCAAGGCCGAACTCTACGACTATCCGGCGCTGGCCCAGGCCATCGCCACGGCGGGTAATTCCGCCATCCCGCTGGTCAAGGCACTGGGCAAGCGCATCGCCGCCACTGACCCCGAAGCCGAGCGTTACGTGCATCTTGGCGCTACCAGCCAGGACGCCATGGACAGCGGCTTGGTGCTGCAACTGCGCGCAGCCATCGGCCTGTTGGAAAGCGATCTGGCGAAGCTGGCCGATGCCCTGGCGGCGCAGGCCGAGCGCCATATCGACACTCCGCTGGCAGGGCGCACATGGCTGCAGCAGGCCACGCCGGTCACCCTCGGCATGAAGCTGGCCGGTGTGCTCGGCGCCGTTACCCGCCATCGTCAGCGCCTGAGCGAACTCAAGCCGCGCCTGCTGAGCCTGCAGTTCGGCGGCGCCTCTGGCAGCCTGGCGGCGCTGGGGGAGGCCGGTTGGGCGGTCAGCGGTGCGCTGGCGCAGGAGTTGGAGCTGACTCTGCCCGAGCAGCCCTGGCACACCCAGCGTGATCGTCTGGTGGAATTTGCCAGCCTGCTGGGGATGATCGCCGGCAGTCTGGGCAAGCTGGGGCGTGACCTCAGCCTGCTGATGCAGACCGAAGCTGGCGAAGTCTTCGAGCCGTCGGCGCCGGGCAAGGGCGGCTCGTCGACGATGCCGCACAAACGTAATCCGGTCAGCGCAGCGGTGTTGATCGGTGCCGCGACGCGAGCGCCGGGCCTGGTGGCGACCATGTTCGCCGCCATGCCGCAGGAGCATGAGCGCAGCCTCGGTCTGTGGCACGCCGAGTGGGACACCCTGCCGGAGCTGTGCTGCCTGGTCTCCGGTGCCTTGCAGCAGGCGCTGCTGGTGGTGCCGGGGCTGGAAGTGGATACCGCACGTATGCGCGCCAATCTTGAGCTGACCCAGGGGCTGGTGCTGGCTGAGGCGGTGAGCATCGCCCTGGCGCAGAAGATCGGCCGCGACGCGGCTCATCACCTGATCGAACAATGCTGCAAACAGGCGGTGCGTGAGGGCGTTCATCTGCGCGCCGTGCTCGGCGCCAATGCCGAGGTCAGCGCACAACTCTCTGCTGCCGAGCTGGATTCTCTGCTCGATGCGGCGCATTACCTGGGCCAGGCCCGCCGCTGGGTCGAGCGCGCCGTTGCCGAACACACGCAATTTTCCTCTTAGGAGTTGTCCATGCCTGCCATACGTCTCGCCGATGGCGATTTGAACTACCTACTAGAAGGCCCGGCCGGTGCGCCGGTGCTGGTGTTGTCCAACTCGCTGGGCACCGACCTGCATATGTGGGACGCGCAGATTGAAGCCTTCACCCAGCACTTCCAGGTGCTGCGCTACGACACCCGTGGTCATGGCGCCTCGCTGGTGAGCGAAGGCCCATACAGCATCGAACAGAACGGCCGCGACGTGCTGGCCCTGCTCGATGCGCTGGGCATTGCCAAGGCGCATTTCTGCGGGCTGTCCATGGGCGGCCTGATCGGCCAGTGGCTGGGTATCAACGCGCCCGAGCGCATCGAGCGCCTGGTGCTGTGCAACACCGCCGCCAAGATCGGCACGCCAGAAGTGTGGAACCCGCGCATCGAGACGGTGCTGGCCGAGGGCGAGCAGGCCATGCGCGGGTTGCGTGATGCCTCGATCGCGCGCTGGTTCACCGCTGATTTCGCCGAGGCCAATCCGGGCAAGGTCGAGCCCATCGTCGGCATGCTGGCGCAGACTTCGCCCGAAGGCTACGCAGCCAACTGCGCGGCCGTGCGCGATGCCGACTACCGCGAGCAGTTGGGCGCCATCCGTGCGCCGACGCTGATCGTCTGCGGCAGTGGCGACCCAGTCACCACCACCGAGGACGGCCGTTTCATGCAGGCGCGTATCGCTGGCGCTGAACTGGTGGAGTTCTATGCCGCGCACCTGTCCAACGTGCAGGCTGGTGATGAGTTCAGCCAACGCGTACTGGATTTCCTGCGCGCCTGAACACTGCATCTTTACCTGTAGGAGCGAGCTCTGCTCGCGAACATTGCGACGCAAGCGCTTCGCGAGCAGAGCTCGCTCCTACAGATCCAATTCGAGGATTGATCGATGGACGAGAAACAACGCTACGAAGCCGGCATGCAGGTACGCCGCGCGGTACTCGGTGACGCCCATGTCGACCGCAGCCTGGAGAAGCTCACGCCGTTCAACAGTGAGTTCCAGGAGATGATCACCCGTCACGCCTGGGGCGATATCTGGACGCGCCCGGGTCTGCCGCGCCATACCCGCAGCCTGATCACCATCGCCATGCTGATCGGCATGAACCGCGAGGGCGAGCTGACGCTGCATCTGCGTGCGGCGAAGAACAACGGGGTGAGCCGCGAGGAGATCAAGGAAGTGATCATGCAGAGCGCCATCTACTGCGGCATTCCAGCGGCCAACGCCACCTTTCACTTGGCCGAAGCCGTTTGGGACGAGCTGGGTGTGGAATCGCTGCAGGACTGATCCCGCGAGCAATGGAGCGCTGCCCGGACCACGCATCCGGGCGGCGCTTTTTTATGCCTGCTATCCGTGGCTGGTGAACCTCAGATCGTGGCCGCGTGGCGTCCGGCGATATAGCCGAAGGTCAGCGCCGGCCCAATGTTGATGCCGCCCGAGGGGTAGTGTCCGCCCAGGGGGCTGGCCATATCGGTGCCTGCCGCATACAGCCCCGGTATCGGTTGGCCACCAGCGTCCAGCACCCGCGCATGCCCATCGGTGCGTAGACCGGCGAAGGTGCCGAAGCAGCCCGGCTGTACCTTCACCGCATAGAACGGCCCCTGCTCGATGGGTGCCACGCAGGGGTTGGGGCCGTCGTGCTGGGCATCGCCGCTGCGACGATTGAAGGGCGTGCTGCCGCGGCCGAACAGCGGGTCTTCGCCTTGACGCGCATGACGATTGAATTCGCTGACGGTGGTGGCCAGACCAAGCGGGTCGATGCCACAGGCAATAGCCAGTTCTTCGAGGCTGTCACCGCGTTTGAGATAGCCATTGCGTATATGCGGCGATAGCGGCAGCGGTGCCGGGCGCGCGAAGCCCAGGCCATAACGGCGCTGGAAACGGTGGTCGCAGATCAGCCAGGAGCATGCTTCCTGCTCCTCGGGGATGGCCTTGAGCATGGCGTCGACGTAATCGTAGTAACCACCGGCCTCGTTGACGAAGCGCTGGCCGTTTTGCAGCACGCCGATGATGCCGGGCTTGCCGCGATCGATGATGTGCGGGAAATGGCCGACGCTGCCGTCGGGGTAGGGCACCTTGGACACCGGAGCCCAAGCCACCGGCGAGCGCAGGTCGTCGGCCACGCGTCCGCCAGCGGATTCGCCCAGGCGCAGACCGTCGCCGGAGCAACTGAGCGGCGGCAGGGCGAGGTTGTCGTGACCGCTGGCATCGCGCGGGAACATCGCCTGGCGCCGCTCCGGATCGTTGGGAAAACCGCCAGCAGCCAGCACCACCGCTTTGGCGCGGATAGTCTTTTCCTCGCCAGCATGCAGCACCACGGCGCCGCATACGCTGCCGTCTTCGATGATTAGGCGCTGCGCGGGCGTGGACTCCAGCATCTGCACGCCCAGGTCCTGCGCCGAGCGGGCCAGGCGGGCGACCAGCGCCACGCCATTGACCAGGTGCATGGCCCGGCTATAGCGAGCCAGATGGTAGAGGTGGCTGGTGAAGCGCCGGATCACGTGCAGCAGCGCCTTGGACGAGCGGGTCATGTTGAGGAAGGCGGCCAGGTCAGCGCCGGCCATGATCGGCATGCCCATGAAGGATGTCTCGCGCATGGTCTTGCGCAGGCGTGGCAACAGGTCGAGCACCTCGCGGCCATCGTAGGGCGCGGCGATCACCTGATGACCGCCGGTAGCAGCGCCGGGCGTGTCGCCGTGCATGTCGGGGATGCCATTGCCATCGACGAACTGCAGCGCGGTGTGCTGCTCGAAGAAGGCCACCATGTCCGGGCAATTCTGCAGAAAGGCGTCCACCAGCTCGGGGCGATAATGCTCGCCCAGCTCGTTGCGCAGGTAGGTACGCGGCTGCTCGATGTCTTCGACGATGCCGGCGCGCTGGGCCAGCGGGTTGCGCGGCGCCCACAGCCAGCCGCCGGACCAGGCGGTCGCGCCGCCCAGCACCGCGTCCTTCTCCACCAGGATCACCCGTTTGCCCAGGTGCGCGGCGCTGACCGCAGCGGCCAGCCCGGCCGCGCCGGAGCCGACCACCAGCAGGTCGCAGTCGAGTGGGGCATTGGACATGGCAGATCTCCGCATTTGTTATTTATTGGAACTTGGTTCCGGATTTTATGTGTCGACTGTCGAGGCGCCAAGCACTGTCGGATGATTCACCCGGGAAGTCGTGCGGTTAGCGGTCAATTATTGACGGTGTAGCGCGGATGCAATCCGCGAAAGGCCAGTAATTGCGTCTTGCTCATGGGTCGAGATGGTGGACAAGCTGCGCGTCGTCCACCCTTGCTGCTCAGCTCCAGCCCTCAGGTACGAAAGCGACCGATGCGCAGCTGCAACTCGCCACCCAGCCTGGCCAGCTCGGCGCTGGACAGTGCAGTTTGTTCGGTCGCGTTGGCGCTTTGTTCGCCGATGCTGCGCACGTTGTCCAGGCTACGGTTGATTTCCATCGCCACCGCACTCTGCTGCTCGGCGGCACTGGCGATCTGCTGGTTCATCTGCTCGATCAGCGCAACGGCCTGATTGATCTGCGTGAGACTCTGGCCGGCCCGCTCGACGCTGCTCACTGCATCCTGGCTGAGGCTCTGGCTGGCCTGAGTCTGAGCGACGGCCTGTTGCACGCGATGCTGCAGGCTGGCAATCAGCGCTTCGATCTCGCTAGTCGAGTCCTGGGTGCGGCGCGCCAGGGCGCGTACTTCATCGGCGACCACGGCGAAGCCGCGGCCTTGTTCACCGGCGCGCGCCGCTTCGATGGCGGCGTTGAGCGCGAGCAGGTTGGTCTGCTCGGCGATGGACTTGATCACATCCAGCACGCTGCCGATGCGTTGGCTCTCACCTTGCACCTGGCCGACGGTCTGCCCGGTGTGCGCCACTTCGTTGGCCAGGCGCTCGATCTGCTCGACGACCTGACGCACCTGGCGATCACCGTCGCGGGTTTGCGCTTCGGCCTGTTGTGCGGCTTGCGAGGCGTGCTCGGCGTCACCCGCCACCTGCTGCACGCTGGCGACCATTTGCTGCATGGCGCTGGCGGTCTGGCCGGACTCTTCACTCTGTTCGCGCACCCCCGCACGGGTCTGTTCGCTGACGGCCGACAGCTGTTCTGCTGCCGCGGCAATCTGCGTGGCGCTGCCGCCTATCTGCTCGATCAGTTCGCGCAGGTGGTCGCGCATGTTGTGCAGCGCCCCGAGAAGCTGGCCGACTTCGTCACGCCGAATGGCGCTGCGAACACCGCTGAGGTCGCCGGCTGCAACCTGTTGCGCCAGCAGCAGGCAATGCTGCAACGGCCCGACAATCAGGCGGCGAATCAGCCAGCTGGCGAGCAGCGCCAGCAGCAAGGCGGCGGCGGTAAGCAGGGCAAGAGCCTGCAGCGACGTGTGATTGCCTTCATGCATGACGCGTTGCTGGTGCTGCTGCAGATCGCTGCCTTGCTGCAACATGCCCTGCGCCAGATCGGTCAGTTGGCTGCGGCGTTGCTGCTCTGCCTCACGACTCTGGCGGTAGTGCTCGAAGGATTCGCGGTAGCTGTCGAGCGCGCGCAGCGCTTCGTCCAGGGAGGCCTGCTGCAGGGCTGCCAGTTGCGTGCGCAGTTGCTGCGCCGCCTCGGTCATGGTCACGAACCGCGCTTGCCAGAGGTCGGCATCGGCGTTGTCAGCACTGCGGATGAACTGCCCCTCCGCCAGGCGCAGTAGCAACAGCATATGGCTCAGGCGGGCTGCCGCCTCGGCCTGGTCGAGACTGTTCTGTGCGCCAGTTTCGCCGTCGAGCAGTTGGTCGCGGATCAGGTTGAACTGGTCCTGAGTGACCATCTCGAACTGGATCAGCGCCTCATCGGCGCGTATCGCCATCCCGGTCTGCGCCGTGCCGGCTTGAGACTGGGTAGCACGCAATTGGGTGAATTGCTGCAGGTAGGCGTCGTTGCCTCGTTGCAGTTGTTGGAACTGCTCGGTATCGCTGGCGATGTCCGTCAGGTCTGCGGCGATACGTGCGTGCTGCTCGGTGATTGCCACCTCATGGCCAGCCAGCGGCGCCAGCAGGTAGTCCTTTTCCAGCAGGCGCAGTTGCAGGATCTGCTGCTTGAGGTCCGCGACCTGCAGCGATTGCCCGGCATGCCCGAGAATCTCGCTGGCGGTGCGCCAGCCACCCAGAGCCACTGCCAGGGTCAGCAGCATGACCAGCGAGAAACCCAGCAGGAGTTTGTGGCCGACCTTGAGGTCGGCACTGCGTTCGATAATCCAGCGCATGGTGGTACTTCCTCGAACAGGTGCACATTAAAAAAAAGCCCGTCACGAGGACGGGCTGAACGTGCCGTAACACTAGGAGTCACTTGTGCAGCGATGCCGCGTGATGCTTACAGGAGCGAAAGCGGGTAGTTGATGATCAGGCGGTTCTCGTGGATGTCCTGAGCAGTGCCATCACGGCGTACGTCAGAGTTGCGCCAGCGGATGCTCAGATTCTTGAGGTTGCCTTCCTGGATGGTGTAGGCCAGCTCGGATTCACGGCCCCATTCCTCGGCGTTCTCGCGGGTTTTCACGCCATTGGTGTAGACGTCGATGTTGCTACCGCTGACGTAACGGTTCATCAGGGTCAGGCCCGGAATGCCGAGTCCGGCGAAGTTGTAGTCGTGGCGGATCTGCCAGGAACGTTCTTCCGGGTTGTCGTAGCTGTTGGTGAAGCCGTCGTTGACCAGAGTGCCGCCGCTGGCGCCGTCGATACGCATGAACTTGGTATCGCCGCTCAGGCGCTGATAAGCCAGGGTGAAGGTGTTGTTGCCGGTCTTGGCAGTGAACGCGCCCTGGTAGACCTTGTTGTCCAGCTTGCCGGCCTTGGCCGCGCCTTCTTCCTTGCCGGTGACATAGCCGAGGTTGGCGCCCAGCACCCAGTCGCCGACCGGTTGGCTGTGGGTCAGTTGCACGTAGCTCTGCTTGTAGACGTCTTCGAGGCGTGCGTGCCAGACGCCAACCATGGTGTTGTTGCCGTTGAAGCGGTACTCACCACCACCGAAGTTGAAGTCATCGCCTGCTACGCCGTTGAACGACATGTCTTCGCGGCTGGCATCGTGACGCTGGCTGTTCTTCCAGAACTGGCCACCGTACACAGTCAGACCGTCGATCTCGTTGGACGTCAGCTGTGCGCCCTGGAAGGTTTGCGGCAGCGAGCGACCGTCGTCTGCACGCAGGATCGGCAGTACGGCGAACCACTCACCGACCTTCAGTTCGGTCTTGGAAATCTTGGCTTTCGCCGCCACGGCGGTACGGCCGAACTGGTCAGCAGCCTGGCCGTCGTCGTGAATAGGCATCAGTTGGGTGTTGGCAGCGCCGCGGTTGCCGTCCAGCTTGATGCTGTAAAGGCCGAGCACATCCAGGCCGAAACCGACGGTGCCTTCGGTGAAGCCGGAACGGGCATCGAGAATGAAGCTCTGAGTCCAGCCTTCGGCCTGGCCCTGACGCTCGCGATTAGTTGCCGGGCCGATCATCGGATCAGTGCCGTTCAGGTAATTGCGGTTGAAGTAGTAGTTACGCAGGCCGAGTGTGACCTTGGCGTCTTCGACAAAGCCGGCGGCCTGGACTCCGACCGAGAGGCTGGAGGCCATGATGGCAACGGCAATTGCACTTGGAGCGAGGTACAGAGCTGTTTTCATTGTTATCGTTTCCTTTTTCAAGGTTGAAAGCTCCCCTCCGTAGCGGCGGATACGCTTCTACATCGGGGAGAGTGGTGGCAGTTATTCGGGGTTCAGCGAGGTTCGCCTGAATGCATTACGGGTCCTCTGTCAGGTCAGCCAGCGCACGAGGCACAGGGTGATCGATGGGAAGAGCACGAGGATGACCACGCGCACGATGTCTGAAATCAGGAACGGCACGATGCCCCTGAAGGCGTCACGCATGGGAATGTCACGCGCCATGCCGGCAATCACGTACACGTTCATGCCCAGAGGCGGGGTAACCATGCCGATCTCCACCACCATCAGGGCCAGGATGCCGAACCAGATGGCCTTCTCGGTCTGGTCCAGACCATAGAAGTCCAGCCCCATGATCACCGGGAAGAAAATCGGGATGGTCAGCAGGATCATCGACATGGTGTCCATCACGCAGCCGAGGATCAGGTACAGGATGAGTATCCCGGCCAGCACCAGGAAGGGCGGCAGACCTGCACCGCTGATCGCTTCGGCGATGAAGTTGGGCAACTGCGAGATGGCCAGGAAAGCGTTCATCACATCGGCGCCCAGCAGGATCATGAAGATCATCGCGGTGGTGATGCCGGTACCCAGTAGCACTTCCTTGAGTTCGGCCAGGCGCATCTTGCCCAGCGTGAATGCGAAGAAACCGGTGCCCACGGTACCGATGGCTGCTGCCTCGGTAGGGGTGAACCAGCCGCCGTAGATGCCACCGAGTACGATCAGGAAAATCAGCAGTACCGGCCACACACCCTGCTGCGCCTGCAGTCGCTGTTTCCAGCTCGAGCGCTCCTGTGCGGGGCCGGAGTCCGGGAACAGGCGCACATAGATGGCGATGGCGATCATGTAGCCGATGACGGCGAGAATGCCCGGCACGAAGGCGGCCATGAACAGCGTGGAGATGTTCTGCTGGGCGAGGATGGCGTAGATCACCAGCACCACCGAGGGCGGGATGAGAATGCCCAGGGTGCCGCCGGCTGCCAGGCAACCCACTGCCAGCGAGTTGGAGTACTTGTAGCGACGCAGCTCCGGCAGGGCCACCTGACCCATGGTCGCCGCGGTCGCCACCGATGAGCCACAGACCGCGCCGAAGGCTGCGCAGGAGCCGATGGCGGAGATCGCCAGGCCACCGCGCCAGTGCCCGACCATGGAGGCTGCGGCACGGAACAGGCCGGTAGCCAGACCACCACGCGAGGCGAACTGCCCCATCAGCAGAAACAGCGGGATCACCGACAGGTCGTACACGGTATAGCGGGCGTAGGCCACCGTCTTCAGGTAGTTGAGCAAGGGGTCCCAGCCGCTGATCGAGACGTAGCCGCCAATACCGGTCAGCAGCATGGCGATGGCGATCGGAATACGGATGGCCAGCAGAACCAGGAGGAAGGCGAGAAAGAGTCCGCCCAATACGACGCTGCTCATTGCTGGCCTCCCTCACCACGCTGGTCGAGCCAGGCGGTGTACAGGGAAACGACGGCCAGCAGGACGAAAGACGGCGCGAACGGCGTCATCGACCACCACATCGGAATGCCCATGATGATCGACTCTTCACCGTTGCGGTAAGTGTCCAGCGTGCCGATTACCGAGCGCCAGGCCAGCAGCGCTGCACAGGCGGCCATCAGCAGACAGCCGAGCGTGTCGAGATAGCGCCGGGTGGTGGCCGAGGCGCGCAAGGTGAAGGCGTCGACGATGACGTTGCTACGACGCAGCTGGCACAACGGCAGGAAACTCACCACGGCAATGCCGCAGCCCATCTGCACCAGCTCGACATCGCCGAGCAGTGGCGCGTCGAACAGGCTGCGCATGATGATGCTGTAGGCCGACAGCAGGGTGATGGCGACCAGCACCAGGCCACCAGCCAGTGCCAGCCAGCGTGCCAGGACATCGAGCAACTGACCGAACGGGCGCATGTGCTGAGGCTGCCCGGGCAAGGCAGGGTTTTCGATCATGAGAGAACTCCGCAAGACCGGCACCGCAGGTGCCGGCCAACACAACGAGGGTTAACGATCAGTGCGGCAGCTTGGCGTTGTAGCTTTCGATCAGGTCGCGCACTTCTTGCAGCAGCGCAGCACCGTTGTCGTTGCCCTTGCTCTCGACTTCCTTGATCCAGTCGTTGTCCAGCTTGCGGCCGATGGCCATCCACTTGGCCTGTTCTTCGGTGGGCAGTACATAGATCTCGTTGCCACGCGATTGCGCCAGCTTGTGCCCGGTCTCGATCACGTTGGTATCCCAGATATGGCCGGCCTGGCGTGAGAGCTCACGACCGCTGTTGGCGTCGATGATCTTGCGCAGGTCATCGGGCAGGCTGGCGTACTTGGCCGGGTTCATCGCCAGTACCAGCGCGGTGTGCATCAACGCTGGCTGACCCGGCGCCATTTCGGTGTGGTACTTGACCAGTTCCTGCAGCTTCAGTGCAGGGACCACGTCCCAGGGCAGCACGGCGCCGTCGACCACACCCTTGGACAGCGCTTCCGGCACCTGCGGTACCGGCATGGCCACCGGGGTGGCACCGAGCATGGAGATCAGCTTGGTGGAGATGCGGTTGGCCGAGCGCAGTTTCAGGCCACGGAAGTCGGCCAGACTACGCACCGGTTTCTTCACTGTGTGCAGCAGCGCGCCATCGGTCAGGTGAGTCGCGAGCAGATGCACGTCGGCGAACTCCTTCTGCCCGTGGGCTTCGAGGAAATCCCACATGGCCTGGCTGCTGGCTTCCGAAGAGCGGCTCATGAACGGCATCTCGAATGCCGATGCCAGCGGGAAGCGGCCGCTGGTGTAGCCAGGCAGGGTCCAGACGATGTCGGCGACGCCGTCACGCGCCTGGTCGATCAGTTGCGGCGGGGTGCCGCCCAACTGCATGGAAGGGTAGAACTGAAACTGGATCCGACCATTGGATTCGGCGGTGATCTTCTCTGCCCAGGGCTTGAGAAAGTCGGCCTGGGTCACCGAGTGCGCCGGCAGGAAGTGGTGAACCTTGAGGGTGACCTCGGCCTCGTCGGCGTTGGCCCAGGTCATGACGCTGGTGGCAAGCAGCGTCAGCAAAGCCTTGGAAAGCTTGTGCATCGCAAATGTCCTTTCTTATTCATTGTTAGTAGGCGACTCAGGTACAGCCAAACTCGGCTGCAATACTGCTGCCGCTAGGATTCGCTGTTCGCATGGTGCGAGTTAGCGAGGGGCTATTCAATTCGATTAACGACTTAGTGTGCGATAAACGAACGAATTGCGTGTGCCCGAAGCCTGCTTGGAAGGCCTTGGGCGAATATCGCTCATCACTCCTGTTCGATGGGCTCGTAGGGCAGGCCGACGTAGTTCTCGGCGATGGTTCTGCGGCCGGCTTCGGAACTGACGAAGTAGTCCAGCTCGGTCTCCTGCATGCGGCGGCTGAAGGCATCGGTATCGGGGAAACGATGCAGCATCGAGGTCATCCACCAGGAGAAACGCTCGGCTTTCCAGATACGCCTCAGACAGATCGCCGAGTAGCGTTCGAGCAGATCAGTGCGGCCTTCTCGGTAGACCTTGAGCAAAATGCGATAGAGGGTGCTGACGTCACTCGCCGCTAGATTGAGCCCCTTGGCACCGGTTGGCGGCACGATGTGCGCGGCATCACCCAGCAGAAACAAGCGGCCATACTGCATTGGTTCGACGACGAAGCTGCGCAGTGGCGCGATGCTCTTCTCGATCGAAGGACCGGTGATCAGCTGACTGGCAACCTGGTCTGGCAGGCGGCGCTTGAGTTCGTCCCAGAAGCGCTCGTCGGACCAGTCCTCGACCTTCTCTTCGGCGGCGACCTGCACGTAATAGCGAGTGCGTGTCGGTGATCGCATGCTGCACAGGGCGAAGCCGCGCTCATGGTTGGCGTAGATCAGTTCTTCATGCACCGGGGGTGTGTCGGCCAGAATTCCCAGCCAGCCGAACGGGTACACCCGCTCGAATTCCTTGAGCACACCAGCCGGTATTGATTGCCGCGATACGCCATGGAAGCCGTCGCAGCCTGCGATGTAATCGCACTCCAGACGCTGGGAGCGGCCTTCGTGCTCAAAGGTCAGATAAGGGCGTTCGCCCTTGAGTTCGTGCAGTTGCACCTCGCTGGTGTTGTACAGGGTGATTGCGCCACTGGCTTGGCGAGCCTCCATCAGGTCGCGGGTGACTTCGGTCTGGCCGTAGACCATCACGCCTTTGCCACCGGTCAGGGCTTTGAGATCGATGCGTTCGCAGCGACCATCGAAGGCCAGCTGGAAGCCGTCGTGCGGCAGGCCTTCGCGATCCATGCGTGCGGCAACGTCGGCTTCGCGCAATAGATCGACCATGCCCTGCTCGAGTACACCAGCGCGGATACGACCGAGTACATAGTCCGGGCTCTGGCGTTCGAGAATGATGTTGTCGATGCCGGCGTTGTGCAGCAGTTGGCCGAGAAGCAGGCCGGAAGGGCCTGCGCCGATGATGGCGACCTGAGTGTTCATTATTGTTCTCCAGTAGGTCATCGGCTTTACGCCGATGACAGGCTCAGGTCTGTATTTTTTGTGGATGCACCTTGGGTTAGAAGGCAATATCGGAAAATATTCTTGGACTTTTCGATGATTTAAGCGCCGCCATGACCGCTTCGAAAGCTTCCCTGGTACCGGTATTCAAACTGTACGGTGAGACGGCTGCATGGCCGACACCTGACCTCATCCACTGCGAATCGATTCCCGAGCGCAGCCAGCTGCACGGCTGGGAGATCAAACCGCATCGCCATGGCGATCTGCTGCAGTTGCTCTATGTGCAGGCGGGTGAAGCGGAGCTGGAAATCGAAGGGCAAGTACGCCAGGTAGACCGCGCTTCGTTGCAGGTCGTGCCGGCGCTGTGCGTCCACGGTTTTCGCTTTTCCTGCGATGTTCAAGGCTACGTACTGAGCCTGGCGCAGCCGCTGGTCGAGCAACTGGCTCAGCCATTGGGTCTGCAGTGGTTGCAGGCTCCGGTGTGCTTTGAGGTGGACGAGCAGCGGCGTTATCTGGATGCGCTGTTCGAGTCGATCAGTCAGGAGTACGGCCGCCTGCAACCTGCGCGAGAACTGATGCTGCAGTCGCTGATCAGCGTCCTGCTGGTTGCTGTCGCGCGACGCCAGCTGGCACGAAGCGAGGCGCAGGAACCGGCGGATGGGCGAGGGCGTGAGCATGTGCAGGCATTCGTGCAATTGCTCGAAACGCACTTTCGCGAGCATCTGCCCATCGAGCATTACGCGTCGCGCCTGGGCATCAGCACTGCGCATCTAAATGCGTTATGCCGGCGATTGGCCGGACAGTCCGCGCTGCAGCTGATCAATCAGCGTCTGCTGCTCGAGGCAAAGCGTTGCCTGGTGTACACCACCATGACCGTAAGCCAGGTCTCGGACAGTCTGGGCTTTTCCGAGCCGGGCTATTTTTCGCGCTTTTTCAAACGAGGCACCGGGCTGGCGCCGAAGGCATTTCGCCTGCATCGCTGAGCAGCGATGCAGGCGAAAGGAAGGCGGGCGCCGAAGGCACCCGTAGGCGGGAATCAGGGCTTGGCGATGCCGACCGAGTCCGGGGAGATCTCGATGGCCTTGGCCTTGTACATCGACCAGGTGGTGACCGACTGCCAGCGCTTGAGGAACTCCTCGGCTTCGGCGCCGTTGAGGTTCAGGCTCTGTGCACCGAAGTTCTTCAGGAAGCCCTGGAACTCGGGATTGGCCACGGCCTTGGCGTAGGCATCGACCAGCTTCTGCTTGACGTCATCCGGGGTGTCCTTGCGTACGAAGGCGCCCCAGAACGGACCCCACGGCAGGTACTCTGCGATGGCCGGCAGCGACTTGGTGATCGGCTCCACGCCCGGCAGCTCCGGGGTTTCCTCGGTGGCGAACACGGCCAGGGCCTTGAGCTTGCCGCTGCGTACCAGCTCGCGCGCGGCGGCCAGGCTCAGCGGCATGAAGTCGATATGATTGCCCATCAGTGCGGTGATACCGGGGCCGTCGCCGCCGAAGGTCACTTCACGCACTTTCAGCTCGTCCACAGCGTTGATCATCGCGCTGACGGTGCTCGGTAAGCCGCCGGCACCAGTGGAACCCATGCGCAGGGTGTCCGGGTTGGCCTTGGCGGCAGCCATCAGCTCAGCCATGTTGTTGAACGGCGCGTCGGCGTTGGCGGCGATCACCACCACGTTCTGGCCAATGATGCTCACCGGGTAGAAGTCGGCGTAGTCGAAGTCGGCCAGTTTCAGCACTTTGTACAGCTGCGGGTTCTCTGCGCCGAGCAGGACGGTGTAACCGTCAGGACGCTGGGTCTTGACGAAGGTGCTGCCGATCACGGCGGTGCCGCCCGGACGGTTGTTGAGGATGAACTTGCCGCCCAGTTCTTTTTCCACGTAGGGCGTCAGGCTGCGCATGACGTTGTCGGTAGCACCGCCGGCGCCCCAGGGAATGACCGCCTGGATGCTGCGCTCGGGGTATTCGGCATGGGCCGGCAGAGCCATAGTCAGGGCGCTGAGGCCGAGGGCGGCGCCGGTCAGAAGGGATTTGAACATCGGGACTCTCCATCGCTTGTTGTTGTGAGCCCCAGTCAAGGTCGGGGCACACCTGTTGGTGCTCGTGTGTCAGCCGCGCGTGGAGGCGGGGCTGAACTTGCTCTTGAGTTTCTTCAGTAGCGGGGTGTTGCCCAGCAGAATCAGCACTACCGCACTGGTCAGGATCAGCGACAGCGGGCTGGTGACCAGACCCTGCAGTAGCTCCCCCGGGTGATCGCCGGCCGAGGACATCGCCTGGCGATACGAGGTGTCCATCAGCGGGCCGAGGATGGCGCCGAGGATGATCGGGCCCATCTGGAAGCCGAAGATCTTCAGCAGGTAGCCGAGCACACCGAAGCCGAGCATCCAGTACACCTCGGTCATGCTGCTGTTGATCGAGTAGGTCCCGACCACGCAGAGCACCAGGATCAGCGGGATCAGCACGGCCTTGGGCATTTCGACGAACTTGGCGAACAGCTTGATGCCCATCAGGCCGAAGATCATCAGAAACACGTTGGCCAGCAGCAGGTTGCCGACGGTGAAGTAGAAAATGTGCGGGTTCTCTACCATGAGCATCGGGCCGGGGTTCAGACCATGCACGACCAGTGCGCCGATGATCACCGCCGTAACCGCGTCGCCAGGCATGCCCAGAGTCAGCATCGGCACGTAGGCGCCACCGACCGCTGCGCTGTTGGCGGTTTCCGGGGCGACCAGGCCTTCGTAGGCTCCCTTGCCGAATGGTTTGGACGGATTTTTCACGGTGCGCTTGGCATGGTCGTAGGCCATCAGTGCAGCGATGTCACCGCCGACGCCCGGCAACACGCCGACCACCACGCCGATGATCGAGGTGCGGATCGACAGCGGCAGGAATTTCAGAACCATGGCGAAGGACGGCAGGATCTTGTCGACCTTCTGCCGAATCACCGGGCTGTCCAGGTTATGCAATTGATAGAAGGCCTCGGCGACGCCGAACAGGCCGATCATCAGCACCACGTAGTGGATGCCGCCCATCAGTTCGACCTGGCCGAGCGTGAAGCGCCCTTCGGCGGTGACCGGGTCCATGCCTACCAGACCGATGATCGCACCCAGTGCTGCAGCGAAGATGCCCTTGGCCAGTGAGCCTTCAGATAGGCTGCCTACCAGCAGCAGGCCGATGGTCGCCACCAGAAAGTAGTCGCGCGGAGCGAACCGCAGAGCCAGATCGCCGATCAGCGGTGCGGCACTGGCGAGCATGATGGTGCCGACGATGCCGCCGACCACCGACATTACGGTGCTCAGGCCGATGGCGCGTCCGGCTTCGCCCTGTTGTGCCAGTGGGTAACCATCGAAGGCCGTGGCCACTGAGGAGGGCGCGCCGGGGATGTTCAGCAGGATGGCGCTGCGCGAGCCACCGTAAACGCCGCCAATGAAGATGCCGACGATCAGCGCCAGGGCGTCGTTGACGTCCCAGGAGAAGGTGAAGGACACCAGGATGGACACTGCCATGGTCACCGACAGGCCTGGGATGGCGCCGATATAGATGCCGGCAAAGGTGCCCAGCGCAGTCAGCATCAGCAGCTGCGGATCACTCCAGGCCATCAGCAGGTAGGAAAAGGTATCGCTCATCTCGGGTGCCTCGTTATGGCAGGTAAACGCTGAAGGCCAGGCTGAACAGCAAATAGATCAGCACCAGCAACACAGCTGCGATCAGGATGGCGTTGAGAACGCGGCCATTGCGCAGGTAGACGATCGACAGCACCAGGAAAAGGAAGGTACTGACGTAGAAACTGACCCACTGAATAGCCGCCAGGTACGTCACGGCCAGCAGGCCAAAGATCAGCACAGCTCTGGGGAAATGCTGGCTACGGAACTGCTGGAAGGCATCGAGCCAGCCACTGCAGTCGGGGCGTGCCTTGCCAACCAGTTCGAAGGCAATCTTCACCGCCGACAGGATCATTACCAGCGCCACGCCGATAGGAAAGGCGCCTGGAGAGTTGGCCGAGGAGAAGCCGGAAATCTGGTAGGCCAGGTAGAAGATCACCAGGCTGAACACCAGCAGCAGGGCGCAGAACGTGCGCTCGCCGACCAGCATCTTGTCTGTCTTGTTCATGCTATCGCTCCGACAGAATGGGGGAGGGTAAGGGGCTGAGTCAGGCTTTGCGTGCAGGTAGCAGTCTGGCAAGCAGCGAGCTGATCAGGCGCGGCCGGAAGCTCCTGTGCATGTCATGACAGGCAGGGGCGAGGACGGGCATGGCTAGCGTCGATAGGGAGGACCAGTCGTCGAGCAACGAGCTGGTGGCCGGGCAAGGAGTGGCCCTGGCTGTGGCATGGGAGGCCGGGGCACGCAGGTGCATAGGCTGTGACATGACAATTGACCTTCTTATATTTATTGGCTGCTGAAAGATTCGAAGCGTGATGCACCAGGCAGAAGATCGCTTCGTTTTCAGGCGTGGTCAGAATAGTGAGCCGACCAGGCTGGCCATTTCAATTCGCTAAACGGGGTTCTGTTCGATAACCGAACAAGAACGAACCAGTTAGTACATTACGCGTTGCGTCGGCAGTATCGCGCGTCCGCGTCCCTGCATCCAGAGGCAGGCGTGCGTCTGGCTCGCATCGGCGGGCGCTTGTCTCTTAGAATCGGCGCAAATTTTCCAGGACTCTCTCATGGCCGGCAGTCAGATTGAACGCGCGCTCAGCCTTCTCGAAAGCCTCACTCGCGACGCCCGTGGCGTGCAGATGCAGGTTCTGGCCGATGAGCTGGATATTCCCAAGAGCGCCACGCATCGCATGCTCGCCGAGCTGATTCGCCTGGGTTACGTACGCCAGGATGCGCTCACCAGTCGCTATCGGCTTTCCACCAAACTGGTGGCGCTGGGCTTTCGCTATCTGACCAACAGCGGCGCTGATGTGGTGCAGCCGATTCTCGATGGCCTGGCCGAAACCAGCGGCGAGCTGGTACGCCTTGGCGTGATAGAGGGCGAGCGCCAAACCTGGATTGCCAAGAGCCAGGGCGCCCGTTCCGGCCTGCGCTACGACCCTGACATGGGGCGTGACGCGCCGCTGTTCTACACCGCATCCGGGCACGCCTGGCTTGCCAGCATGAGCGATGCAGAAGCGTTGGCGTTGGTGGCGCGGCAGGGTATCGCCGACCCTGCCGACGTCGGCCCAAATGCGCCACGCAACGAACAGGAGTTGCTGCAGCGCCTGGCTCTGGCGCGTCAGCAGGGTTATGCCTGGGTCATGGAAAGTTCGTCGATCGGCACCGCAGCGCTGGCTGCAGTAGTGCGTGACCCGCGTGATGGTCGGGTGATCGGTGTGCTCAGCATCGCCGGCCCGAGCGCACGTTTGCCGCTTGCGCGCATGCACGAGCTGGCCGCAGATCTGCTGGCTGCTGCCGACGAGTTGTCCGCTGCCAGCCCTGCCTCCGAGTTGTTCGCCTGATCGGCTAGAAACGGCACGCCCGCACCCACGTCATTGTAGGAGCGGCTTCAGCCGCGAAGCACGGTGATTCGCTGCGGAGGCCGCTGCTACGGCCTGTCGAATCCGATTCCTTTGCCGGTTTCGGTGCGCACGGCACACCCTACGACGTTTCCGTACCGCGCAAAGCTCCTCTGTATTTTCGTCTTGCGTAAATTTTGGAACTGAGTTCTAAATATTAAAAAGGTCTGCGCCTGATGCATGGGGTGCGCCTGCGTGAGAACGACAACAAGAGGATCGCCGCGTGACTTCCCCTTTGCGTATTGCCCTGATCGGCGCCGGTGTCATGGGCCGTCAGCACTACCAACACCTGCAGGCTCTGACCGAGGCGCAACTTTGTGCCATCGCCGATCCAGGCCCGCAAGCGGCTGACTTCGCGGCCGAATGCGGCGTGCCGTATTTCGCCGATCACTTGCAGATGCTGGAGCAGGCGCGACCCGAGGCGGTGATCGTCGCTAACCCCAACGCACTGCACGTCAGCACGTCGCTCGATTGCATCGCCGCTTGCGTACCGGTCCTCCTGGAGAAACCGGTGGGCGTGCATCTGGACGAGGTGCGTGAGTTGGTCGCTGCCAGCGAGCGTTCAGGTGTGCCGGTACTGGTTGGCCACCATCGTCGACATAATCCATTGATCGCCCGCGCCCGCGCCCGCGAGCTGATCGAGCAGGGCAGTCTCGGTCGACTGACCACGGTGACCGCGTTGTGGCAGGTGCAAAAGCCCGACAGCTACTACGACATTGCCTGGCGCCGCGAAGCCGGGGCCGGCATGTTGCTGACCAACCTGATTCATGACCTCGACCTGCTGCGCCATCTGTGCGGTGAAGTGCGCCAGGTGCAAGCCATCACCAGCAATGGCGTGCGCGGCTTCGCCAACGAGGACAGCGCGGTGGTGCTGCTGCAATTCGAAGGTGGCGCACTGGGCAGCCTGACTGGCTCCGACGCCGTTGCCGCGCCCTGGAGCTGGGAGCTGGATTCCGGCGAGAACCCTGTCTACCCGCGCCAGGCCGACCAGCCCTGCTACCTGCTCGCCGGTACGCGCGGTGCCCTGAGCATTCCGCAGCTCAAGCGCTGGCATTACGCCGAGGACGGCGCCGGCTGGCACCAGCCGTTGTTGCAGGTGCAGGAAGGTTTCGATGCCGGCGAAGCCTTGCGCCGTCAGTTGCTGCATTTCATCGCAGTTGCCCGAGGCCAGGCTCAGCCGCTGATCAGCGCCGCCGATGCCGGTCGTACCCTAGCACTGGTCGAGGCCATCCGCCTGGCGGCGGAGAGTGGACAGACCAGCACCCCCGAAATCATCTGATAAGCGAGTCATCATGAGCGAACGTATTCTGTCCCTGGCTGCCCTCACTGTCCTCGAAGTTTCACCGCCGGAAATGGTCGATATCGCCGCGCGCACTGGCTACAGCCATGTAGGCCTGCGCCTGGTGCCGGCCACGGCCGAGGAGCACCACTTTCCATTGATGGCTGACGCCGGATTACGCGCGCAGACGCTCAAGTGCCTGCGTGATACCGGGATCAAGGTGGCGGATATCGAGATTCTGCGTCTGAAGCCCGATACCCGGGTCAGCGACCTCGAGGCCATCTTCGACGTGGGCGCCGAGTTTGGCGCTACAGACGTATTGATCGCTGGAAACGACCCGGACGAAGCGCGCCTGACCGACAATTTCGCAGCCGTGTGTGACCTGGCCGCGCCATTTGGCTTGTTCCCGCACCTGGAGTTCATGCCCTGGACCAACGCGCGCGACCTGACCCAGGCCAAGCGCATCGTCGATGCGGCCAACCGGCCCAACGGCTGCATCCTGGTCGATGCCTTCCACTTCGATCGCTCGGGTTCGAGCCTGGCGGACCTGGCGCAGGTGCCGGCCGAACGTATGCGTTACGCGCAACTGTGTGATGTCAACGGCCCGCGTCCGGATGACATGGACGAGATCTTGCGCCAGGCGCGTAACGAACGGCGTTTCCCCGGTGATGGCGACAGCGACTTGCTCGGTCTGCTGCGTGCGCTGCCGCCGAGTATTGCCCTGAGCCTGGAAATACCTACACGGCAACTGCTCGAACAGGGCGTTAGCGCGCTGGAGCGAGCGCAGATGGCCATGGACAAGACCCTGCGGCTGCTGGAGCGCTTGTAGCGCCTCGATGCCGCCTGTCACCCGCGGGTCGAATACTGTCACGCGGGTCATAGGCGGCAGGATAGGGCGGTCTGTATAGTTAGCTACCTATCTATGGTTGCGCGGCTTGCCGCATCCCGAGTACCCCATGAGCTCCAAACCGCTATCCGGCGTCAATCATCCACTCAAGGGCATTGCGCTGATGGTGCTGGCGACCTTTCTGTTCGCCAGTCACGATGCGATTTCCAAGTACCTGTCAGGCTTCTATCCGATCATCCTGATCGTCTGGGCACGCTACGTCGTGCATACACTGTTGATGGCCGGCATCTTCCTGCCACAGTCGGGCTTGCGCGTGCTTCGCACCAAGCGTCCCTGTTTACAGGTGTTGCGGGCACTCAGCCTGCTTGGCGTCAGCCTGCTGTTCACCACGGGCCTGATGTTCATGCCGTTGGCTGAAGCAACGTCGGTGATCTTCCTCGCCCCCTTGCTGGTGACTGCCCTGTCGGTGCCGCTGCTGGGCGAGAAGGTCAGCCGCGGGCAGTGGGTAGCGGTGATCGTTGGCTTTGTCGGCGTGATGATCATCGTCCATCCCGGTGGCGATCTGTTCACCCCGGCGGTGCTGTTACCGCTGAGCGCTGCACTGTGCTTCAGTCTCTATCAGATACTGACTCGGCGCCTTAGTACCGTGGACAGCGCCACCACCAGCAACTTCTTCGCCGGGCTGGTCAACACCTTGGTGATGAGCCTGCTGGTGCCGTTCTTCTGGCAGATACCCAGCGTCACGCATGGGCTGATGATGCTGGCGTTGGGGGGCTGTGGCATGGCCGCACACTTGCTGCTGACGCATTCCTTCCGTTACGCGGCGCCGGCGATGCTGGCTCCGTTCGGCTATGGGCAGATCATCTTCGCCGGGCTGCTGGGTTTGTTGGTGTTCCAGCATCAGCCGGACAGCACCGCGCTGGTCGGTATTTTCATCATCTGCCTCAGTGGTTTGGCGGCGGCCTGGCAGAATGGGCGAGGGCGTCAGAAATCATGGGTGTTCGATAATCGAACAGAAAACTAACCAGTTCGTCCATTTTGAATTGCCGATATTCCCGCCTCTGCCAATAATCCAGGCTACGAACAATCCATGAGCGCCGACCAACCGGCCGAGTGAGGGCTCATGAGCGCGTCTTGCCTCCCTCACTTTGCCCGCCACGGCGCCGCCTTAGCCCGGAGCCGTCTATGCAGCGTTCAATTGCCACCGTTTCCCTCAGCGGTACCCTGCCAGAGAAACTCGAAGCCATCGCCGCGGCCGGTTTCGACGGTGTGGAAATCTTCGAGAACGACCTCCTCTATTACGACGGCAGCCCTACCGAGATTCGCAAGCGCTGCGCCGACCTTGGCATCGCCATTACCCTGTTCCAGCCATTTCGCGACTTTGAAGGCTGCCGCCGTGATCGTCTGCAGCGCAACATCGACCGCGCCGAGCGCAAGTTCGACCTGATGCAGGAACTGGGCACCGACCTGGTGCTGGTGTGCAGTAACGTCGCCGCCGATTCGCTGGGCGACGAAGAAATCCTTGTCGACGACCTGCGTTTGCTGGGTGAGCGCGCCGGTGCACGCGGCCTGCGTATCGGCTATGAGGCGCTGGCCTGGGGGCGTCACGTAAACACCTATCAGCAAGTGTGGAACCTGGTGCGCCAGGCCGATCACTCGGCCGTCGGGATGATCCTCGACAGCTTCCATACCCTGTCGCTCAGGGGCGACCCGAGCGCCATCGCCGAGATTCCCGGGGACAAGATTTTCTTCGTGCAAATGGCTGACGCGCCGATCCTGGCGATGGACGTGTTGGAGTGGAGCCGCCATTTTCGCTGCTTCCCGGGGCAGGGCGAGTTCGACCTGGCCGGTTTCCTCGCGCCGATCCTGCGTACTGGCTATCGCGGCCCGCTGTCGCTGGAGATCTTCAACGATGGCTTCCGCGCCGCACCACCGCGGCAGAACGCGGCCGATGGCTTGCGCTCATTGCTCTACCTCGAGGAAAAGACCCACAAGCGTCTCGAGAAAGAGGGGCATCAGATCGAGCCGGGCGTGCTGTTCACTCCGCCGGCGGCCCATCCCTACGCTGGCATCGAGTTCCTTGAGTTCGCCGTCGATGAGGCGGTGGGTGCACGCCTAGCCGGTTGGCTGGAGCGTCTGGGTTTCGCTCACGCCGGTCAGCACCGTTCCAAGGATGTCAGCCTGCTGCGTCAGGGCGATATCAATATCGTGCTCAACGCCGAGCCTTACTCTTTCGCGCACAACTTCTTCGCATCCCACGGCCCTTCATTGTGCGCCACGGCATTGCGGGTCAAAGATGGTGCCGATGCGCTGCAGCGTGCCTGCGATTATCGCGGCCAGCCCTATCGTGGCCTGGTCGGCCCGAACGAGCGCGAGGTGCCTGCCGTACGCGCTCCGGATGGCAGCCTGATTTATCTGGTGGAGCAGGCTGGTGAAGGCCAGACCATCTACGACACCGACTTCAGCCTGAACCCGGCCGCCACGGCTACGGGCAGCCTGCAACGTATCGACCACATGGCCCTGGCATTGCCGGCCGATTCGCTGGACAGCTGGGTGCTGTTCTACAAGAGCCTGCTGGACTTCGAGGCTGACGACGAAGTGGTCCTGCCCGACCCCTACGGCCTGGTGAAAAGCCGCGCGATTCGCAGTCGCTGCAGCTCGATTCGCCTGCCGCTGAACATCTCGGAGAACCGTAACACTGCCATTGCCCATGCCCTGTCCAGCTATCAGGGCTCCGGCGTGCACCACATCGCCTTCTCCTGCGAAGACATCTTCGCCGAGGTGGCGCGGGCCAAGGAAGCGGGTGTGCCGTTACTGGAAATTCCGCTGAACTACTATGACGATCTGGCCGCGCGCTTCGATTTCGACGATGAGTTCTTGAGCGAGTTGGCCTACTACAACGTGCTTTACGACCGCGACGCTCAGGGCGGCGAGTTGTTCCACGTCTACACCGAGCCGTTCGAGGAGCGCTTCTTCTTCGAAATCATTCAGCGCAAGGGCGGCTATGTCGGCTATGGCGCGGCCAACGTCGCGGTGCGTCTGGCCGCCATGGCCAAGGCGCGCAGCGGTGGCTTGAAGCGTCCGCGGTTATAAGTGGGTGCAGGTGGCAGCCTGTCCGGTTGCCGCTGCGGCCTGCCATAATCCGCTCCACCAATACCTATAAAAAAGACCATTGCCGTATGACCGAAGCCGTTGCCAACCTGGCCACTCAACCTCTCGAGGTGGTGCGCAAGGTACGTAAGAACAATCCGGAGAAAACTCGCGAGAGCATTCTCCAGGCCGCCATCACGGAGTTCGTTCAGCAGGGCCTTTCCGGCGCCCGTGTGGACGCCATCGCCGAGCGCACCGCGACCTCGAAGCGGATGATCTACTACTACTTCGGCAGCAAGGAACAGCTCTATCTCGAGGTACTGGTCAAGCTCTACGGCGATATCCGCGGCACCGAGAGTCGCCTCGATCTGGCCTCCTTGCCACCGGTGCTGGCGATCCGTCGGCTGGTGGAGTTCACCTTCGATCATCATGACCGCAACGTCGACTTCGTACGCATCGTCAGCATCGAGAACATCCACTACGGCGAATACGTCAAGCAGTCGCCGGTCATTCGCCAGATGAGCAACGTGGTGCTCGATACCCTCGGTAAGACCCTGCGCCGCGGCGAGGAAGAGGGCGTGTTCCGCCCCGGTATCGATGTGCTCGATGTGCACCTGCTGATCAGTTCGTTCTGTTTTTATCGGGTGTCCAACCGCCACACCTTTGGCGAGATCTTCCAGATCGATCTGCCCGACGAGCAGGTCAAGCAGCGGCACAAGGCGATGATCTGCGAGGCGGTGCTGCGTTATATCCAGGGCTGAAGATCGGTGCGGATATGAAAAGGGCCCTGGCGGCGTTGTCGCTGCCAGGGCCCTTTTTTGCATGAGTGCGCTCAGAAACTGGCGAAGTGTGCCTGCATGCGTTCGGCATCGGCCGGGCGGCCGCTGAACAGTTCGAACGCCTTGACCGCCTGGAACACCGCCATGGTGCCGCCATCCAGGGTGCGGCAGCCCAGGGTGCGGGCGTGGCGCAGCAGTTCGGTTTCCAGCGGAAAATAGATGATCTCGGCGACCCACAACCCGGCATGCAGCAGCTCCACCGGCAGCGGTGTGCCCGGCAGCTTGGCCATGCCCACCGGTGTGGTGTTGACCAGGCCGTCGGCAGCGGCGACTTCACCTGCCAGGTCTTCACCGGCGATGGCACGTTCGGCGCCAAAGTGAGCGTTGAGATTGTCCGCCAGGGCCTGGGCGCGGCCGGGTTCCACTTCGAAAATGCACAGGCGTTCGACGCCTTCGGCGAGCAGGGCATGGGCCACGGCTGCACCTGCGCCGCCTGCCCCCATCTGCACCACGCGACGGCGAGCCACGTTGGGCAGGCCGCGACGCAAACCCTCGGCGAAGCCCAGGCAGTCGGTGTTGTGGCCGACACGCTTGCCGTCCTTGAGTACCACGGTGTTCACCGCGCCAATGCCGCGCGCCTCGCTCGACAGCTCGTCGAGCAGCGGGATGATCGCCTGCTTGGCCGGGAAGGTGATGTTGAGACCGGTAAAGCCCATGTGCTGTGCCGCATCGAGCAGGCTCGGCAGCGCATCGAGGTCGAGGCCCAACTGATCGAGGTCGATCAGACGGTAGAGGTAGCGCAGCCCCTGCGCATCGCCTTCGCGTTCGTGCATGGCGGGCGTGCGAGAAGCCTGAATGCCTTTGCCGATTAGGCCGGCGAGAATGCCGCTGGTAACGGAGGACATGGTCTTAACCCTTGAGCGATTGAGCGAAGTACTGCAGGCCAAGGCGATAGCCCTGGCTGCCGAGGCCGCAGATGACGCCGACGGCGATCGGCGAGACGAAGGAGTGATGACGGAACGGTTCGCGCTTGTGCACGTTGGACAGATGCACCTCGATGACCGGTAGTTCGCTGGCTACCAGGGCATCGCGGATGGCCACCGAGGTATGGGTCCAGGCTGCCGGATTGATCAGGATGCCGGCGCAGCGCCCACGCGCGGCATGAATCCAGTCGAGCAGTTCGCCCTCATGGTTGGTCTGGCGAAACTCGATCTTCAAGCCGTGTTCGGCGGCGGTATCGGCGCAAAGCCGGGAAATGTCGGCGAGGGTTTCATGGCCATAAGTGGCCGGTTCGCGGGTTCCGAGCAGGTTCAGGTTGGGGCCGTTGAGTACCAGGATGCAGGGGGACATAGGGGCGATCTCTTGTTGTTGTGGCAACGGGCGACAAGTCGTTCCGGGAAAATGTACTAACTAGTTAATACGGTCAATCGAGCGGATTGCTTGCGCTGGCCAACGGCAGCCGGGGAAAGGTCGATGCAAGCGCTGCAGGCCAGTAATGACGTGGCTTTCAGCCAGATGGGGGGGGGCAAGGGCGGGCGGCAAAACTGGGCGATTACCGGCTAGGCGCTGGGGCGAGGGTCCAGGACGTGACGGTCGAGCGACTCACCCAGCGCACAGCCACCCACGCCGGCCAGGTCGCCGGCCAGGTCGCCGGCCAGGTCGCCGAAATGGCGTCTGCTTTAGACAGGGCCGGCGACGCCAGCCTGACCACCTGCCAGGGCCGCGCTGACGCCGCGCGCAACACTGCCCACGGTGCCGATGGCCGCGCCGACTTTCATGGCGTGATGGAAGGGCGCGACTTTGGGGGAGTGACAGCGGGGACACTGCAATGACATGGGGCGAACCTCCTTGGTGCTGATGTCATGGCAGTAATGTGTGGCTGAGATTTTTTCGAATCGAATGGACGCTTTACAGTTGCTTAACCAAGGACGAAGCAGCCCTTCAACGCGATGACGAGGCCACTATGGCTTCGCACTTTCGCCATTCTGCAGGGGTCTGTCCTACTTGAGTTCGGAATAGACGCACAAAAAAACTGACGTTCTCGTAGCCCACCTCATACGCAATCGTTTTGACCGGCTGGCTGGTGGCCAGAAGCAGTTTCTTGGCCTTGTCGATCCGAACTTTCTGCACGTAGAGGTTTGGCGACAGTGTGGTTGCAAGCTGGAAGCGGCGCTTCAGGGTGTGCTCCGCCATCCCTACTTTCGGCTCATGCGTTCGATGGTCAGCGGCTCTGAATGGTGAGATTCAATCCAGTCCTGCAACTTGAGGATGACCTCGTCACCATGATTGCGGAGGCCGGGTAAGATTGGGTTGAGTCTTTCGGGGGCTGATACCAGCAGATGGGTGGCACACAGCTGCGAGAATTGATCGCCTCGATCCTGGGCCAGGATCTCCAAAAGCGCGTCGAAACCACCGTTCAATGTCCCTGTGCTCCAGATGCCCCCGGCCTGCAAGCAAGACTGCTGAGCGATAAACCGGTAGGCGGGATATTGCTTTTTCAGCTGCCGCACATAAGCCCAATGTGTGGCCAGCAGCTGATGCTCGGCCAGGCCTGAGGCTGCCACAAAACAAACCCCAGTGGTCATCGCCAAAAGGCGAGCGCCCCTTTGTTGCTGAGCAGCCAGCCAGGTGAGCAGGCGTGGCTCGGGAACGAAGCCTGAAGCAAGGCGCACGCCTTCAATCGGGGGGATGACCAGCAGATCGCAGTCGTTCACGTCGGTGATTGCTGCCACTGGCCGGATTAAGTGGCCGCCGGCCGCATAGACCTCATTGCCGTCGCAGGAAAGCACCTCAACCGCATAGCTTTGCTCCAGGCCAAGGTGCTGTTCGAGCAGGGCGACTATTCGGAAAAAGTCCGTTACGGAGAAAACGCCCATGGCCCAGCAGCCGTCGTAGGACAGGATTGCCACCTTTTTCATAAATTCTTTGGCCCGATCAGGCTATCGATAGTCCCAGTAGAACACCGACCTCACAACACCTAAAGAGTACGCTAGCAAATATTCGGGTAGTACTTGCTGGAAGGTTGGAGGCAGATGATGCAAGCAGTCAGTACCGGTGCGCCGGATCACTTCGCTAAGCTGCTCGGGGTCGAGCCGCTGCTCAGCAGCTTCGAGCGGTCTGTGTGCCGGCTATCTATCAGCGAGCAACATCGCAATGCGCTGGGCGGTATTCATGGTGGGCTGATCTTTTCGCTGGCCGACATAGCCTTTGCTGCAGCCTGTAATGCTGGGGCAGCAGTTTACATAGGTCTCCAGGCCGAGGTGCGCTACATGAGCAAAGCCGAGGGTGATGTGCTGACAGCTACCGCGACCCTAATGGGGGCCTCCAGAAAAATTGCCCATTACCAGGTGCTGGTGACAGATAGCCGGGACACACGCATCGCGCTGTTCAGTGGCTCGGCATATCGCCTCAGCGAGTAGTGGAGTGCGGCTACATGCAGAAGATATCTACCTGCCAACACTGGATCGAAACTGCCCACGGACAACTCTTTGCCCAGAGCTGGAGCCCATCTGAGGAGCTTGGCGCTCCTATCGTGCTGCTGCACGACTCGCTGGGCTGCGTGGCCTTGTGGCGAGATTTTCCGCTGCACTTGGCGCAGGCCAGTGGACGCCGTGTGATCGCTTACGACAGGTTAGGCTTTGGGCGCTCTTCGGCTCATTCGGGGCAACTGCCACCGAGCTTTGTCGGGGATGAGGCTCATGGTAGTTTTCGCGCACTTTACCTACAGCTCGGCCTGAGCCAGTTCGTGCTGCTGGGCCATAGCGTCGGTGGTGGCATGGCGGTCGCCTGTGCGGCAGCTTATGCGGAGGCCTGCCGGGGGGCTGATCACCGTATCCGCGCAAGCCTTCGTAGACAGCATGACGTTGGATGGAATTCGTGTCGCGGAGCGGCAATTTGCGATGCCTGAGCAGTTAGAGAGGCTGCAGCGCTATCACGCCGAAAAAGCCGAATGGGTATTACGAGCCTGGGTCGACACCTGGTTATCGGATGCCTTTAGCCAGTGGAACCTGGATAAGCAGCTGGCCAAGGTCGGCTGCCCGCTGCTTGCTCTGCATGGTGATCATGATGAGTATGGTTCACGACAGCATGCCGAGCGCATCTGTGCTTTGGCATCCTGCCCCACTGAGCTGCGGATTCTGCGGGATTGTGGGCATGTACCATACCGCGAGCACCCAGAAACAGTGCTGGCAGTGATTACTGAATTTCTCGCATCAATCGGACGATGCGGCATTAGCTTGTTAGCGTCTGCACGCTTCTAGCCTGGTTGGCAGCACCACAAGCCTAGGCGGCACACCATCACTTCAACCCTGCTGTTTCTGCGCTAGATCAGGTCCACTTCGTGGTGCTGGCTGTTCAGGGCAGCGGCCGGTAATTGCGCTATGACCTTTGTTGTTTGCGTTGTTGCTTGACCTGATACATCTCGTTGTCCGCCAGCCTGATGGCCTCTTCAGCGGTGGTGCCATCAGGCATCACCGCCACTACCCCAACGCTCGCACCCTGATACTCATAGGGAGGCAGGCCGTTACCCAGGTCATACTGGCCAACAGTGGCCTTGCTCAGACGGGCCTGCATTAGCGCTGCTGCATCCCGGAGCTCTTGCGCAGGGGCAGGGCGCTGGAGGGCATTACCCAGGGCGATGACGATGAACTCGTCTCCTCCGATCCGGCCGACCATGTCGCTGGCTCTAAGGTTGCGCTTCAGCTCAGTGGCGATACCAAGCAGAAACTGATCACCCGCCTGGTGGCCGTAGCAGTCGTTGATCAGTTTGAATCCATCCAAGTCGATGACGGCAACGAGCACATACTTGCTGTCGCGCTGAGCCAAGGCGAACAGCTGTACAAGGTCACGCATGATGCCGCGCCGATTGGCGAGTCCAGTCAGCGGGTCGGTCAGCGCTAGCCGGCCAAGTTCGCTGTTGGCGGCCTGAAGTTGTGCGACCAATAGCTCGCGTTCCAGGGCGTAACCTAGCAAGCCCGACAGCAGAGCAAGCAACGGCTCCACATCGGCTGGACGGGCTACCTGAGCCGAGCTTGCCGCGCAGACGGTGCCCAGGACGCGGCCATCCTGCGATCTGATTGGTGCGCTCAGATAGGTCTTGATGCCCAGAGCCTTGGCTGCGTCGGAGTCGCCCCAGCACTCGGCAACGTTGTCTGAGTAAAGACGGTTCTCTTCAAGGGCTCGCTTGCACAGGGTATCGGCCCAGGGTACGACCAGCCCCTCCGGGATGATCATTGCGCCCGCATTGCGTGCAAACTCGACGCGTTGCACGCCCTGTTCGGTGTCGATAGTGGTCAGGTAGGTCGACTCCATGCCGGTGAACTGGTTAAGCAGCGACAACAAAGGGCGCGCCAGTTGCTCCAGCGTTTGCGCCTTGGGGATGGTTTCCGACAGCAAAGAGAGAATCTGATCCATTGGAGCGTACCGATAGTGACGTTGCGTGGTGAGTGTCATATAGCTGATTGGCATGACATAGAGCAGATACTCCCGCGCTGCGTCAAATCACCCCGTCACCCCAGCGCCATAGTCACAATGAAAACGGCCATTGAGTGTCGTGTTGGAGGTTGGTTTCAGTGTAGTTGTAGATGCTGCGGATATCCTCTTGCGGCGTCATGGCTGGCTTGTGCAGAACTTTGCCCAGCCTGCTTCGAGGTCAAACTCGGGCCATTGAGTGTTGGATCATGTGGTAACGAGCGCCGGTCAGAATCAGCAGTCTGGTTGCGATGGCGTCACGTGTATCGATGTTGAGCAGATCGGCTATCAGCTTCGGAGTGTCTTTCCATTGCAGTGCTGGAAAGTGCTGGCGCTGCCTGGCCTTCTTCTTCTCTGCCTTACTCAGCAAGTTGTCCAAATGTCCGCGCCAGCGGGCAGGATTGTCCCCCTCGCGTAAGCGCCGAGCCTTGGCTGCATCCAGTATTTGCTCGATCTGGCCCCTGACTTCATCAGCAGTGCGGGTTTTGGTTACCCAGATGGGTTGCAACGCAGCAAGCACATGCTCGGTGCTGATGATGTCAGCCGACAGCTTGCCCATAGTCGGGAAGGCGTAGAGCTCCAACTTGCGTAGCCAGCCTTTCCGCCACTTCTCAGACCAACTGCCGCCATGTGCCTGTTGGTATTCGCGAGCGAGATCCTCGAAAGTCGTGCGACGTGCTGCGGCCTGGCGTTCGGCCTCGCGCTTGGCTTCCTTTGCCGCGTCGCGGGTTGCCAGTGGGTCGCTTCCGGAGGCGAGGAGCTTGCGTTGGTCGGCGGCCAACTGCCGGGCTTGGCCGAGTGTGACGGCAGGGAAGGGGCCTAGCCCCATTTCGCGGCTGCGGCCATCCAGCTTGTAACGGAAGATCCAGCTGGTGTCGCCGCTCTTGGATACCTGGAAGTACAGGCCATCGCCATCATTGGTTTTTCCTGGCGTTGCAGCCTTGGCTATCGACTCCACGGTCTTGCTGGTCAGCTTGCCTATTACTCGCTCCTACTCCAACACACCCCCTCAACCCACACTCTGACCCACACCTTGGTTGCTGATTTTATGGATGGCTACGGGATGTCTTGGGACGGATGCTAGGGTCTGTTGCCGTTTCGACGCGGCCGTGCGCGAAACGGCAACAGACCCTAAGCTGTAAGGCGCGTATTTTCTAGGGCTGTAGGATCTTGCTGGATTTCTTCGGGCAATAAAAAAGCCGGCTTGTGACCGGCTTTTCGGAGGTGGTCAGGACTTATTTTTGGTAAGCCGCGACTGCCTTGTTGATCAGGCCGCGGGCTTCTTCAGCGCCGCCCCAGCCTTCTACCTTGACCCACTTGCCCTTCTCCAGATCCTTGTAGTTCTCGAAGAAGTGCTTGATCTGCTCGATCAACAGCGCGGGCAGATCGGTGTATTCCTGAACGTCTTTGTATAGAACGGTCAGTTTGTCGTGTGGAACGGCAACCAGCTTGGCATCGCCGCCGGCTTCGTCGCTCATGTGCAGTACGCCGACCGGACGGGCGCGGATCACCGAACCCGGCGCGACCGGATAAGGGGTCACGACCAGCACGTCGAGGGGGTCGCCGTCGTCAGCCAGGGTGTGCGGGATGAAGCCGTAGTTGGCCGGGTAGAACATCGGGGTGGCCATGAAACGATCGACCATCAGGCAATCGCTGTCGTGGTCGATTTCGTATTTGATCGGCGCGTGGTTGGCCGGGATTTCGATGGCAACGTAGATGTCGTTCGGCAGGTCTTTACCAGCCGGGATCTTGCTGTAGCTCATGGGGGAAACTCCCAGGGATGGCCAAAAAAGTGGGGCGCATTATAGGCGTATTCGCAATGCGTTACTACGGCAGCCTACTCAGCCATTGGTCGCGTTTTCGACCGCCTTGTAGTCGGGGTGTTCCGCCTGCAGCCGTCGCAATCGCGCCAGGCTGTCCTGGCGGTAGAACAAGGACAGCTGCTGGTAGACGTCCGGAAAGGCATCCGCCAGCAGATCCGGTGCGCTGAAGAAGTATTCGCTGGTCACGGCGAAGAATTCCGCCGGATCTTCGGCCGCGTACGGGTCAATGGCGGTTTCCGCCTCGGGATTGGCGTCCAGCTCGGCGTTCAGTGCGTCATAGGCGCTCTGCATGGCCTTGGCCCAGTCCTGCACACGCATGTCGCGGTGCAGCGGCGGCAGGCCATTGGCGCCGCCTTCGAGCATGTCCAGCTTGTGCGCCAGTTCGTGGATCACCAGGTTGTAGCCCTCCCAGCCACCGCTGGCCTCGACACCGGGCCAGGCGAGGATCACCGGGCCTTGCTGCCAGGCTTCGCCGCTGCGTGCGTCGTCCCATTCGTGTTCGATACCGCTGGCGTCGCGGTGGCGCTGTGGGCTCACGAAGTCATCCGGGTAGAGGACGATTTCGTGAAAACCCCGGTACCAGTCCAGATCGCCCAGGTGCAGCAGTGGCAACTGCGCCTGGGCGGCCAGCAGCAGGTGCTCGACCGGGCCGAGCGCCAGCCCTGGTAGGGCAGTCAGGTGCTTGTCATGCAGAAACAGCACGGCGCGCTCGCGCAACTGCTGCTCTTCGCGCTCGTCGAGGCCATCGAGAATCGGCAGGCGTCTGCGTACTTCGGCCCAGTGGGCCGGATCGACAGGGTTGTTTGCGAGGGTGCGACGACGGCGCCAGGCCTTGAAGGACCACATGCATGCGGGCTCATTGAGAAGACCCGGCCACCATAAGGGTGCCAGGCGCTCGCCACAAGTCGGCATAAAGGCTGCAAAGCCTCTTGCAGCTTCGCTGCAGCAGGAGGGCTGAGCATGGCGCTGCAACTGCTGGAACACCCGGGCATCACGCTGGCGTCCGGCACCGGACTGGACTTGCCGCACCAGGCCGCGCGGGCTCGGGCGATGTGGCTGGCCGGTCGCCAGCAGCGTCCGCCGTTGCTGCTGGTCGTGTTGCTTTGGGCGCGCCACTGCCCCGATGTGGTGCAAAGCCTGGAGCGTCATCTGGACGCCCTGTTCGCCGATTTTCGCTGTACGCCTGAGGGCTGGAGTGAAACCCAGGCGGCGCGCCAGGTACTGGCCGCACTGAATCTCCAGTTGTTTCGCCGGCTGCAGGCCGGGCAGGGCGTCGCCGACTTACATGCCGGTGTGCTGCTGATGCAGGGCGATGAGTTGCAGTTTCTGCAGGCGGGCAGTGTCGGCCTGGCGCGTGCGCACAAAGGTGTCTTGCAGATTCTGGCAGGTCGTGAGGGGCAGGCTCTCGGCGTCCAGGCAGAGCTGGCGCTGGTTCAGCACAATCTGTTGCCCAGCCGTGGCGAGCATCTGCTACTGGCGCCGCAACCGCTGCTCGATGTGAGTGATCTGCAAGGGCTATGTATCCAGGCGCAGGATGGCTTGTGCGAGCGGTTGCAGCCGTTGTTGCAGGCCCCCGGCGCTGCAGTGCTGCTCGGCGTGGGGGAAACCCAGTGCCTGACGCCGGCGCGGTCCGCTGCGCCGCGCCTGGCGCTGGCGCAGATGGCCTGCGGCCAGCAGCTCGATGGTTGGACGCTGTTGCGTCAATGTCCTTATGGGCCGCCTGGGCGTTTGTATGTCGGGCGTGACGAGTCCGGACGGGAAGCCGTGCTCTGGTTCGCCGAGGAAGATGCAGGCGAAGCCTTCTGGCAGCGTGAGTGGGCGTTGCGGCGCAGTCCGCAGCAGGCGTTGCCGCAGGTGTTGTCGCCGCATCAGGCGCGCAGTCACGCGTATCTGGTCCTGGCCAAGCCGCCCCGCGGCATGCGCAATCTGTTCGATTGGGTGGCCGCCCATGGTGCGCCGGATACACAGACGCTGATGGGGGTGGTGACGCAACTGATCGCAGCCGTGCGTTCGTTGCAGCGCCGTGGCATGCAGGGGCTTTGGCTAAACCCCAGGCAGATTCTGCTCGGTGATGACGGGAGGGTGCTGTTTCTGCCTGGCGCAGCTGCGATCCTGCCCGGTGTAGCGCGTCAGCCTGTGCCTGAGCAGGCTGTGCCGCTGGCGCCGGAACTGCGCAGCGGCCGTGCACTGGATGGTCGTGCCGATCAGTTCGCCCTGGCGGCGCTGATGTACTGGCTGATGTCGGGGCAATGGCCGGAAGCGGCGCGCAGCGACGTCAAGCCTGGACACTGCTACGTGCCTCTGGCGACCTTTACCGTGCATGTGCCGCAAGGCTGGGATGGCGTGCTGGCCCGCGCCCTGGCGCCGCAGCCACAGGCACGTTTCGAGGCGCTATCGGAATTTCAGCTGGCATTGCAGCAGCCCTTGCAGGCGCGTCGCAGTCAGGCGCTAAGGCGGGCACCCTTGCAGATGGCACGCCTGGCTGTGTTGGGTCTGGGCACGCTGTCGTTGCTGTTGGGGCTGCTGCTCAGTCTTGGTGGCTGACGGGCAGCCGCTGCGCCTGCGAGGCGATCAATCGGAGTTGATCGGCAGTACGTAGTTCTTGAACTGTTCGTCCTCGACGAAGCCGATGGACTCGTAGACCTTCTGCGCCACCTCG
The DNA here is from genome assembly GCF_002197815.1 of Pseudomonas oleovorans subsp. oleovorans. Classification (GTDB taxonomy): domain Bacteria; phylum Pseudomonadota; class Gammaproteobacteria; order Pseudomonadales; family Pseudomonadaceae; genus Aquipseudomonas; species Aquipseudomonas oleovorans. The sequence continues at coordinate 40,004 of NZ_NIUB01000005.1, read as the reverse complement.
TTGTCGCGGCTGGTGGCCACGCGCATGCGCACGGCGTTGGTTTCCTTGGCCATGTGCTTGGCGGTGTGCAGCAGGCGGTCGGCAACCAGTTGGCGGCGAGCATCCTCGGCGACGTAGATGTCGTTGAGAATCCACACGCGCTTGAGCGAAAGCGAGGAGAAGCTGGGGTAGAGCTGGCAGAAGCCGAGCAGCTTGTCTTCATCGTCGGCCAGGGCCAGGTAGATCACCGACTCCTTGCGGCGCAGGCGCTTCTCGAGGAACTTGCGTGACGACTCGGGGTAGGGCAGCTCGTTATAGAACTCGCGGTATTTGACGAACAGCGGGGTCAACAGGTCCAGGTGCTCCAGGGTGGCTTGGACGATGCGCATGGTGGGCCTCGGCTTCTCTCTGTAGTGGGGCAGGAGTGGCGATGCAGCTGTTGTGCCAGCGGGTCAGTCGATGCTGCCTCAAAGCCAGTTGAATGCGCAATCCAAGCAAGCGTTTGATTTTCTGGCTGTGGAGCAACTTGGTATTGGTGCATCTGTCTGAACTGGGCGCAGCAGTCGCCTGGCGGGTGCTGTGCTAACCTGCCGCCATCGCTTTAAGCCCTATGCGTAGGGCGTGTTCAGAGGTCATCAATGCACATCCATATTCTCGGCATCTGCGGCACTTTCATGGGGTCGCTGGCTGTTCTGGCCAAAGAGCTCGGCCATCGCGTCACTGGCTCCGATGCCAACGTTTACCCGCCCATGAGCACTCAGTTGGAAGCCCAGGGCATCGAGCTGATGCAGGGCTTTGATCCGGCGCACCTGCAGCCGGCGCCGGATCTGGTGGTGGTGGGCAATGCCATGAGCCGTGGCAACCCGGCGGTGGAATATGTGCTGAATAAGGGGTTGCCCTACGTTTCCGGCCCGCAGTGGCTGGCCGATCACGTGCTGCAGGGGCGCTGGGTGTTGGCGGTCGCTGGTACCCACGGCAAGACCAGCAGTTCCAGCATGCTGGCCTGGGTGCTGGAACATGCCGGCATGAGCCCGGGCTTTCTGATCGGCGGCGTGCCGCAGAATTTCGGTATTTCCGCGCGCCTGGGCGGCACGCCGTTCTTCGTGGTCGAGGCCGACGAGTACGACAGCGCCTTCTTCGACAAGCGCAGCAAGTTCGTCCACTACCGCCCGCGTACAGCGATTCTGAATAACCTGGAGTTCGATCACGCGGACATCTTCCCGGATCTTGCGGCCATCGAGCGGCAGTTTCATCACCTGGTACGCATCATCCCCAGCGAAGGTCTGGTCATTCATCCGGCTAGCGAAACCGCGCTGGCGCGAGTGATCGAGATGGGGTGCTGGACTCCGGTGCAGACCACCGGTGAAGGTGGCCAGTGGCAGGCGCGCCTGCTCAGCGCCGATGGCTCGCGCTTCGAGGTGAGTTTCGACGGCAAGGTCGAGGGCACGGTGCAATGGAACCTGACCGGCCAGCACAACGTCGCCAATGCCCTGGCCGTGCTCGCTGCGGCGCGCCATGTCGGCGTGGTGCCAGCGCTGGGCATCGAGGCGCTGGGCCAGTTCATCAACGCCAAGCGGCGCATGGAGAAGGTCGCCGAGGTGGCGGGTGTGACCGTCTTCGACGACTTCGCCCACCACCCGACTGCCATTGCCACCACCCTGGATGGCTTGCGCAAGCGTGTCGGCGACGATACCCAGGTGATCGCGGTGATCGAGCCACGCTCCAACTCGATGAAGCTCGGCGCCCATCGCGACGGTCTGGCCGAGTCCGCTGCACAGGCCGATGCGGTGTTCTGGTACGCACCGCCCAATCTTGGCTGGGACCTGGCCGCCACCGTGGCGCAGGCGCGCAACCCGACGCGCGTGTGCGACTCGCTGGAGTCGATCATCGATGGCGTGAAGGCCCTGGCGCGCCCCGGCACCCAGGTGGTGATCATGAGCAACGGCGGCTTCGGCGGCCTGCATGGCAAGCTGGCCAAGGCTCTGGACTGAAACGCATACCCCAGCGGTAGGGCGGGTGAAACCCGCCACATATCAAGAACCGGCGGGTTGCACCCGCCCTACGGAGCATCCATGAGCGGCCCTGAGAGAATAACCCTGGCGATGACTGGCGCCTCAGGCGCGCAATACGGCCTGCGCCTGCTCGATTGTCTGGTGCAGGAGGATCGCGAGGTGCACTTCCTGATCTCCAAGGCTGCGCAGTTGGTGATGGCTACCGAGACCGACGTGGCGTTGCCGGCCAAGCCGCAATCCATGGCCCAGTTCCTCACCGAGTACACCGGCGCGGCGCCGGGGCAGATCCGCGTTTACGGCAAGGAAGACTGGATGGCCCCGGCTGCCTCCGGCTCCGGCGCGCCGACGGCCATGGTGGTGGTGCCGTGCAGCACCGGCACCCTGTCGGCCATTGCCAGCGGCGCCTGCAACAATCTGATCGAACGCGCCGCCGATGTGGCATTAAAGGAACGCCGCCAATTGATCCTGGTGCCGCGCGAGGCGCCGTATTCGAGCATCCACCTGGAAAACATGCTCAAGCTGTCGAATCTGGGCGTGACCATCCTGCCGGCATCGCCCGGCTTCTATCATCAGCCACAGACGCTGGATGATCTGGTGGACTTCGTGGTCGCGCGCATCCTCAATTGCCTGAATATCCCCCAGGACATGTTGCCGCGCTGGGGCGAGCATCATTTGGTGTCGGATGACTAGCAGCGTGCGCCTGCTCTTATGCGCCGTGGCGCTGCTGAGCCTGAGCGGTTGCGCCACCGTGCGTACGCTGGATGCGGCCAAGCCCGGTGCCCCTGTGGTTTATGCAGGGACGCGGCTGGACTGGTATGCGATCAATGGCGGCTGCTGCCCGCTGGATCGTTTCGGCGCCGAGGCACCGCGTTACGCGGGGCTGGATCTGCCGGCCAGTGCGCTGCTCGACACCCTGCTGTTGCCGTTTTCGCTGGCTACGGCGCTGGGTGTGAGCCTGGGTGTCAGCGGCGGGTTGTAGCCCGATGCAATCCGGGAAAGGCGTTGGTGCGCGCGGCCCGGGCTACCGGATTGACGTTGGTGGCGTCGTTCAGCAGGTTTCCGTTTCCACTTCCTGGCACACGTCGATCCACTCGGCACCGACCAGTTCGGCCATGCGCTGCGGGGCGATGCGCACCGCGCTGTGGGTGGCGCCGGCCGCTGGCAGCACTTCATCGAAAGCCAGCAACGAGCGGTCGCAGTAGACGCTCAGGGGCGTGGCCAGGCCGAATGGGCAAACGCCGCCGACCGGATGGCTGGTCAGTTCGACCACTGTTTGCGCATCGAGCATGCGTGCCTTGGTGCCAAAGCATTCCTTCATCTTGCGATTGTCGATGCGCGCATCGCCACGGGCGACGATCAACACGTCACGCTCGGCGATGCGGAAGACCAAGGTTTTGGCGATCTGCCCTGGCGCCACGCCATGCGCTTCGGCAGCCAGCGCCACGGTGGCGGTGCTGGTCTGCAGCTCGATGATCGTGATGTCGGGCGCCTTGGCGGCAAAGAAGGCGCGGACAGAGGCCAGGCTCATGAAACGGTCCCCCAGGGCTGTCGAGGTGGGCACGGCACGACGGCCAGTCTCTCGCTGGCCAAGCGCAGCCCCCTTCCTGGGGTGCTGGTGTGGTCGTGACTACGGCGAAAAAACAAGCGACCATGCTCGCGCTGCATGGCCGACACGTCAATGCTGAGATAGCCTCAGTTTGCCAGCCGATGGGCTGCTTTTGCTATCTCATCGAGCCCGTAGCGACCTTTTTCGTCTCGCGTCACCCGGCCCATGGCCACGTCGGGGTCGTGGGTGAATACCAAACGGCCGCCGCGGGCGACCAGGTCGGCCAGCAGCGCCTCCTTCTCCTCGATCAGGCCTTCAGGGAAACGGTCGTAACCCATGGTGATCGGCAGGTGCACCCAGGGCGCGCCAGGGATCAGGTCGCCGGGAAACACCACCGGCCCGCCCGGCATGGCCACTTCCGGCAACAACTGGCCCGGTGTGTGGCCATCGCTCCAGTGCAGGCGCCAATCGGGGCCGAGCAGTGCGCAACTGTCGGTTTCATCGATCAGATGCAGGCGTCCGCTGGCCTCCAGCAGAGCCAGCAACTCCGGGATATAGGAGGCCTTGTCGCGGGCGTGTGGCGTGCAGGCGCGCTGCCATTGGCGTCGACCGGTGACGAAGCGCGCGTTGGGAAACAGCAGGCGTGCCGGCTCGCCATCCTGCCAGGCGGCGAGCAGGCCGCCGGCGTGGTCGAAATGCAGGTGGGTGAGCACGACGATATCGATATCGGCATCGCTCAGGCCGAGTTTCGCCAGTTCATCGAGCAGGACGTGATGTGCTTCCTGCACGCCGAAGCGCTGTTTCAGCTCGGGGCTGAAGAAGGCGCCGATGCCGGTTTCCACCAGGATATTGCGCGCGTCTTCCTGCACCAGCAGGGCGCGGCAGCCGAGGTCGATGCGGTTCAGTTCGTCGGCCGGCATCCAGCGTTGCCAAAGGGCTTTGGGTGCGTTGCCGAACATGGCGCCGCCATCGAGTTTCTGGCTGTTGCCGGTCAGGGTGGTCAGGGTTCGCATGACGGTATCTCTTGTTCTTGAAGGCGGCTGTGCTCGATCTTGTATTGTCGCCGAGCCTTGCCGGGGGAAAAGCGCCGGCGCCGGTGAATAAAAAGCGCGGCGCCGAAGCAGCCGCGCAACACGCTCAAACCTGTAGGGCGGGTGCAACCCGCCGGCTCGACGGTGGCGGGTTGCACCCGCCCTACGTTTAGAACTGCTCGGCAGCCAGACTATAAAGCGGCTGGCTACCCCCCCGAATGCTCGCTTCCAGGCTCAGGGTACGCGGTAGCAGGCGGGCGAAGAAGAACTCGGCGGTGGCGAGCTTGCCGCCGTAGAAGGCTTCATTCTCTGTCTGCTTGTTCTGCGCCACCGCGGCCATGCGCGCCCACATGTAGGCGTAGGCGACGTAGCCGAACAGGTGCAGGTACTCCACCGAGGCGGCGCCGACCGAGTTGGGATCAACCTTGGCCTGCTCCAGCAGCCAGCCGCTGACCGCTTCCAGGCGTTCCAGCGCTTCTATCAGGCGATCACCGAAGGGCGATTCATGGGCATGGGCGAAGTCGCGCACCTCGCCGGCGAACAGGCGCAGCGCGGCGCCGCCGTTGGCCACCACCTTGCGCCCGAGCAGGTCGAGTGCCTGGATGCCGTTGGTGCCCTCGTAGATCTGCGCGATGCGCACGTCGCGCACCAGTTGCTCCTGGCCCCATTCGCGGATGTAGCCGTGGCCGCCGAATACCTGCTGGCCGTGCACGCAGCTTTCCAGCCCGGTGTCGGTGAAGAAGGCCTTGGCCACCGGGGTGAGCAGGGCGACCAGTGCTTCGGCGTTCTGCCGTTCCTCGGCATCCTCGGCGTACTTGGCCAGATCGAGCTGCTGGCCAACGTAGCAGGCGAAGGCACGACCGCCCTCGTTCAGCGCCTTCATGGTCAGCAGCATGCGGCGTACGTCGGCATGGACGATGATCGGGTCGGCGATCTTGTCCTTCGCCACCGGACCGGTGGCGGCGCGGCTCTGGATACGTTCGCGGGCATAGGCCACCGCCGACTGGTAGGAGGCCTCGGCGCAGCCGATGCCCTGGATGCCGATGGACAGGCGCTCGTAGTTCATCATGGTGAACATCGCCGCCAGGCCCTTGTTGACCTCACCGATCAGGTAGCCGGTGGCACCGTCGAAATTCATCACGCAGGTGGCCGAGGCCTTGATGCCCATCTTGTGCTCGATGGAGCCGCAGCTTACGGCGTTGCGCGCGCCCAGGCTGCCGTCGGCATTGACCATCACCTTGGGCACCAGGAACAGCGAGATGCCCTTCGGCCCAGCCGGTGCGTCCGGCAGCTTGGCCAGCACCAGGTGGATGATGTTCTCGGTCAGATCCTGCTCGCCGCCGGTGATGAAGATCTTGCTGCCGGTAACCTTGTAGCTGCCGTCGGCCTGCGGCTCGGCGCGGGTGCGGATAATGCCCAGGTCGGTGCCGGCATGGGCCTCGGTCAGGCACATGGAGCCGGCCCAGCGGCCTTCGTACATCGGCGGTAGATAGGTGCTCTTCAACTCCTCGCTGGCGTGGGCGTCGATGGCCAGGCAAGCGCCGGAGCTCAGCGCCGAATACAGGGCGAAGCTGGAGCCGGCGGCGTAGAGCATTTCCTCGAAGGCCACGGCGAGCATCTTGGGCATACCCATGCCGCCATAATTTGGATTGCCGGACAGACCGACCCAACCGCCCTCGGTGTAGGTGGCGTAGGCCTCGCGGAAACCGGTCGGGGTGCGCACGTCGCCATCGACCCACTGCGCGCCTTCCTCGTCGCCGCTGCGGTTTAGCGGGGCGATCAGCGTACCGGTGACCTTGGCCGCCTCTTCGAGAATGGCGTCGGCGGTGTCGGCATCGACGGTTTCGGCCAGGGCCGGCAGGCGTGCCCACAGGCTGGGCGCCTGGAAGACTTCATGGAGGACGAAGCGCATATCGCGCAGCGGGGCGTTGAATTCGGGCATGGTGCAACCTCGACAGCAGAGGCGCCGCGAGCAGGCGCGGCGCACGTGGAGCGAAAAGCGTCAGTCGGTCTCGGCCGGCTCGCGCGGTTTGTCCTTGACGCTGGTGAATTTAAGCAGATGGGTACGTTCGATCAGAATGTACAGCGCCGCGCCTGCGGCCAGGCCCCAGCCCGCGCCGTAGACCGCGAGCACCACACCCATAGTGCCGGCGATGCCGCGCTCGGTGTTGTTGTTCAGTTGCTCGAAGCCGACCATCAGGCAGATATAGCCGGTGAGGATCAGCGTCAGCGACAGGGCGATCGGCAGCACCGGCTGGAAGAAGCTGACCAGCGGCAGCATGAACAGCGCGGCGAAGCCGGTGATCCAGAAGGTGCCGGCGCCGCTGTAAATTGAGTCCATCGCCTTGCGCCCGTACTTGTAACGCTCGGCCATGGTCGCCGCCACCGCCGTCCACAGCGGGCCAGCCAGGCCCGGGTAGGGCGCGAAGAAGGCGTGCAGGGCGTTGCGGATGGCGGTCACCAAATGAATGCGGTCGACGTTGTTTTCGATCACCTCGTCGGTGCGCAGCTCATCGGCGCGCTGCATCAGCGACTGGCCGACGATGATGTCGCCGAAGGCGATCACGTAAGCGATCACCGCGGTTGGTACGGCCAGCATGAATACGTCCAGGCTGGGGAAGCCGACGTTGAACGGCAGGTAGTTCCACATCTCGCCGAAGGCCGGCGCGGTGATGCCCCACTTCACGTCCGGCATCTTGTACTCGCCCACGGCGATGCCGATGAAGATGGCGATCAGCATGCCCGGCACCATGCCGTAGTTGACGATCTTGCGGGCGAAGGGCACGCGCTCGGTCAGGCCTTTGAACGACACCGAGAACATCAGATACAGGCAGATCAGACTGCCCAGCACCAGGGAGATCGGCGTGTTGGCCAGACGGCCGCCCGCGCTGATTTCGCCCATCAGCGCGGCGATGCCGGCACCGATGATGATGCCGCCCTTCATCGAGTTGGGGATCAGTCGCACCAGGACACTGCCCAGGCGGGTGACGCCGAGGAAGAGGAAGATCACGAACACCAGAAACTGCAGGGCGAACAGCGCCTGAATGGCCGCAGGGCCCGGTTCGTAGTTGCCGAGAAACAGCAGCACCACGGGAATGCCGGGGGTGATCCAGCCCGGCACCAGCGGCACGCCGAGCAGCGCCGGCAGCATGAAGCCGATGCCGCACACCACTACATAGGCCAGGGCCACGTCATAGGGCAGGCCGAGGTATTTCTCCAGCAACGGGATCATCGCCAGGCTGACCACGAACATGATCAGCGCCTGCAGCATCTCGGCGGTTTCCCAGCGGTAATGCACGAAGGGCAGGCGCACCTTGAACGGGCCGAATGGCCAGTAAGGTTGTTCGTCGCCGTCACGGCGCTTGTAAATTTGCATGAAGGTTCTCCGTCGGCCGCCAGGGCCGGTTCTTGTTGTTGTGCAAACGGTTCATTCACCCCTCTCCCACCGGGAGAGGGGGTGGGGGTGAGGGCCGCTTCTACAGCGCCTTGGCCATATCGCGCAGGACGAACTTCTGGATCTTGCCGGTGCTGGTCTTGGGCAGCTGGGTGAAGACCACGGTCTTGGGTACCTTGAAGCCCGCCAGGTGCTCGCGGCAGAAGCTCATGATCTCGCTGTCGCTGGCCTGCTGGCCGGTCTTCAGGGTGATGAAGGCGCAGGGCGTCTCGCCCCATTTCTCGTCCGGGCGGGCGACCACGGCCGCCTCCAGCACCGCCGGGTGGCGATAAAGCACGCCTTCGATCTCGATGGTGGAGATGTTCTCGCCGCCGGAGATGATGATGTCCTTGAGGCGGTCGCGGATTTCCACGTAGCCATCGGCGTGGCACACGCCCAGGTCGCCGGTGTGGAACCAGCCGCCCTCGAAGGCCTCGGCGGTGGCGCTGGGGTTCTTCAGGTAGCCCTTCATCACCGTGTTGCCGCGCATGAAGATCTCGCCGATGGTCTGGCCGTCACGCGGCACCGGCTCGAGGGTTTTCGGGTCGGCGACCATCACCCCTTCCAGGGTCGGGTAGCGCACGCCCTGGCGCGCCTTGATGGTGGCGCGTTCTTCCAGCGGCAGTTCGTCCCATTCGGCGTGCCAGGCGCACAGGGTCACCGGGCCGTAGACCTCGGTAAGGCCGTAGACGTGGGTCACGGCGATGCCCATTTCCTCCACTGCGCCGATCACCTTGGCCGGTGGCGCAGCGCCGGCGACCATGGCCTTGACCGGGTGATCGATGGCCGCCTTGGCCTCGGCCGGCATGTTTACCAGCGCATTGAGCACGATGGGCGCGCCGCACAGGTGAGTGACCTGCTCGTCGCGGATCAGAGTGAGGATCTTCGCCGGGTCGACGCGGCGCAGGAATACGTGTACGCCAGCCAGGGCGGTGATCGTCCAGGGGTAGCACCAGCCGTTGCAGTGGAACATCGGCAGGGTCCATAGGTAGACCGGGTGGTTGCCCATGGCCCAGGTCATCTGGTTGCCCAGGGCGTTGAGGAAGGCGCCGCGGTGGTGATAGACCACGCCCTTGGGGTTGCCGGTGGTGCCGGAGGTGTAGTTGAGGCTGATGGCCTGCCACTCGTCCGTCGGCCACTGCCAGGCGAATTCGGGATCGCCTTCGGCGAGGAAGGCCTCGTAGTCCAGATCGCTGACCGCCTGGCCTTCGCCGTACTCGGGGTCGTCGACGTCGATCACCAGCGGCGGATGGTCGAGCATGCCGATGGCGGCGTGAATCACGTCGAAGAACTCGCGGTCGGCGATCACCACCTTGGCTTCGCCGTGCTGCAGCATGAAAGAGATGGCTTCGGCATCCAGGCGCACGTTGAGGGTGTTGAGCACCGCGCCGATCATCGGCACGCCGAAATGCACTTCGAGCATCGCCGGAATGTTCGGCAGCATCACCGCCACCGTGTCGCCCTGGCCGATGCCACGACCGGCCAACGCCGAGGCCAGGCGCCGACAGCGCGCGTAGGTCTCGGCCCAGTTGCGACGAATCGAGCCATGCACCACGGCCGGGTAGTGCGGGTAGACCGCCGCGGTACGCTCGATGAAGCTCAGGGGGCTGAGGGCAACGTGGTTGACGGCGGCGCGGCCGAGGCCCTGCTCGTAGATCGACATGGCGGATACACCTTTGGCTGATTGTTAGCTCTGGTTATTCCGGTAATGATGCAGGCATTACCGAAGCTTACTGGCGGTAATTTATAGGTCATTTCTATTTAGTATGGAAGTTGTACCAAGGTTTTATAGAATAATTACTATATGAATCTTTCGAGTGATCAGGCGGCCGTGCCGCTGCAGGCCTGGCTGCGTATCCAGCGCGAAGCGCCATCCCTCAACGAGCGGGCGGCGGCTTTGCGCCGTGCCATGCTGGGCTGCCCACAGGTGCGCCAGGCCTGGTACCTGACCTGGCAGCCGGCCAGCCGCACCTATGCCCAGGACGACGGTGGCCCGCGCCTGCCGCCGGGCCAGGGCGATCCGCTGGCCGCCAGCGATCAGGCCCTGTTCGAGGCGCTGACGACGCAGCCCTGCCTTAGCCTGGAAGTAGTGCGTCAACTGCCCTGCTGGTTGGCCGGGCGACTGCGCCGCGCTGCGATTCATCACGGTCAGGCGCTGGCGCTGAGTCTGGAGGAGGGCGGTGCCGGTCTGTTGTTGCTGCAGGTGGACGAAGATGCCGGCCTGGAGTGGTTGCCCTGGCTGCGCGAGTTGCTGGCGCAACTTGTCGGTTTGGCTGGTGGTATGAGTCGCAGTGCGCCGTTGCTATCGGCCGACCCACAGCCGGCGTTGCTGCTCGATGCGCGCGCACGGCCGCTGGAGTTCAACCAGGCTTTGCAAGAACTGCTCGGCGAGCGTCCGCTGGCCCGGGTCGGTGAACTGCTGCCGGTCAATCATCTGCCGCTGGTGCGCGCCTGCTTGCAGCAGTCGCGCGCCATCGAGGCGGTGGAGGCTCAGGACGGCGAGCGCATCCTGATCTGGAGCTTCATTCCTGATGTGGCAGAGCAGCGGGTGTTGGCACGCTGTCGCGAAGCGACCCAGGAGATTCGCGAGCAGCGCGAAGCGGCGCGGGCACGGCGGCTGTACCGGCTGATCACCGAGAACACCACCGATCTGATTTCCCGGCATACCCCGGACGGCGTGTTCCTCGACGCCACGCCTGCAAGCTGGACGTTGCTCGGCTACTGGCCGGAAGAGTTGCGCGGCATGGCGGTGGACGGCTTGCTGCATCCGCAGGACCAACTGCAGCAGGCCAAGCAAGCGCGCGAGGCGCTGGAGCAGGACGGTTATCACACTATGACCTACCGCATCCGCCACCGCGACGGGCACTACCTGTGGTTCGAGACCGCCAGTCGCGCCATTCGCGAAACCTACACCGGCGCGGTGGTCGAGGTGGTCAGCGTCTCGCGCGACATCACCGCGCGCATCCAGGCCGAGGACAACAAGCGCCGCCTGGAGGACGAGCTGGCGCACACCACGCGGCTGATCACCCTGGGCGAGCTGGCCTCGGGCATCGCCCACGAGATCAACCAGCCGCTGGCGGCGGTGGTCAACTACGCCAGCGCCAGCCAGCGCTACCTGCAGGGCGTCGGCGGCGATCCTGCCGTTGTGGACAAGGTGGCTCAAGGCCTGGCGCGCATCACCGAACACGCCAACCACGCCTCGGCAGTGATCAGGCGCCTGCGCGCATTCCTGCGCAAGGGCCAGCGGCGTATGCAGGCGCTCAATCTGGCCGAGGTGGCGCGCGAGGCCGTGCGCCTGTGCAACTGGGAGGCGGGCGCGGCACAGGTAGCGGTCAGCGACGCCTTGCCGGACAATCTGCCGCCGGTATTCGCCGACCGCGTACTGCTCGAACAGGTGCTGCTGAATCTGCTGCGCAACGCCATCGAGGCCAACCGCGACCGGCATCCGGGCAGCGCATCGCAGATTCGTCTGGAGGCCGGCGAGCGCGACGGCAGCCTGGCGATCCGGGTGATCGACCAGGGGCCGGGTGTCAGCGAGGAGCAACTGGGCAAACTGTTCACGCCCTTTTACACCAGCAAGGCGGACGGCCTGGGGCTTGGCCTGTCCATGAGCCGCAGCATCGTCGAAGGTTTTGGTGGGTCGCTGGAGGCATTGCCGGCCGAGGGCGGCGGGCTGTGCCTGGAGTGCCGCTTGCCGCTGGGCAGAGAGGATTAGGTTGATCTGTAGGAGCCGGCTTGCCGGCGATCAGGACTCGTGGCGCGACGCGAATCGGCGGACTGTTCGCTGGCGCTCCTGAGTCCGCCCTACGAGCGGCCAAGTCACTGATAACAACAAGAGGAGCAGCACAGGGATGCAACAACTGGTTTACGTGGTCGATGACGACCAGGGCATGCTCGACTCGACCCTCTGGCTGCTGGAGTCGGTAGGCCTCAAGGGCGTGCCGTTCACCAGCGGTCGTGCCTTTCTCGACGCCTGCGACCCCAGCGCCAATGCCTGCGTGCTGCTCGATGTGCGTATGCCGGGCATGGGCGGGCTCAATGTGCAGGAGGAGATGCGCGCACGGAGTATCGACCTACCGATAATTTTCGTCAGCGGTCACGCCGACGTGCCCATCGTCGTGCGCGCGTTCAAGGCTGGCGCGGTGGATTTCATCGAGAAGCCCTACAACGAGCAACTGCTGCTCGACAGTGTGCAGCAGGCGCTGGAGCGCCGTCCGGCCCGCCCGCGGCGCGATGCGCGTCTGGCTGAGGTGCAGGCACGGCTCGATCAGCTCACCCCGCGTGAGCGCGACGTGCTGCTGCCGTTGGTGCGCGGCTACACCAATCGCGAAGTGGCCGAGCAGCTCGATATCAGCGTTAAGACCGTTGACCTGTATCGCTCGCGGGTGATGAAGCGCATGCAGGCCGAGACACTGCCGGAACTGGTAGGCATGGCCATCGCCGCCGGGCTGGTCGATCCGCTGGCGCTGCGTTCCGGCGCGGTAAGCTGCTAAGTCAGTCGGCCCAACCTCGATAGACGTGGGTCATCGGCCGTGGCCCTTTGAGGTAGCCGGTTTCCAGTTGGCGGATATGAAAACCGCCGGCCTCGATCAGTGCGGGTATGTCGCGATCCAGATGGCAGCCGCCGGCCAGCGGTTTCCACAGCGGCGTCAGGCGTTTCTGCCAGCGCACCACAGGCAGATCCGGCGCCAGGCCGTGTTCGCAGAACAACAGACGACCACCGGCTTTCAGCACCCGGCGCATTTCCCTGAGTGCGGCCAGCGCATCGGGGATGGTGCAGAGGGTGAAGGTGCAGACGATATCGTCGAAGCTGGCGTCCTCAGCCTGAATCTGCCCCAGCTCCAGGGCAATCATTTCCACCGGCACCTGGCAGCGCGCGGCGCGTTCACGGGCCAGGCGCTGCATGTCGGCGGACGGGTCGACGCCAACGACCACCGCGACCCGTTGCGGGTCGTAGAAACTCAGGTTAAGGCCACTGCCGATGCCGACCTCCAGTACTCGGCCCTGCGCCAGCGGCACGATCTGCGAGCGGGCTTTCATGACCGCACCCATACCGCAGGCGAAATCGATCAGATACGGCAGCACGTGGCGGTCATAGAGGCCCATGGTTCAGGCTTCGTCTTGCTCGTCGTCGCGGTCATCGTTGTCGCCGCGATAGGCAGCGAAGCACTTGAGGCTGTGGCTGACTTCACTGCCCTCGATCAGCCAGCTGTCGTCCGCTTCGCTGTAACGCGCGGCCTGCACCGAAGCCAGGGAAAACTTCCACAGGCGGCGTTCACGGCCGTCGATGCAATGTACTTGCAGCAGGGGTTTGGCGGCGCTGTCGCTGCCAGCCGTGCCGGCGCTGATCTGCGCCAGCAATTCGGTGTCGAGGTCGAACTGCCAGGCGTACAGACCGTCGATCTCCAGCATGTCGGCGTCTTGCAGGGCCTCGATCAGGCTTGTGGGTTTCATCGTTTCATCCACGGTATCAGCGCCCCAGCCGGCGCAGGTCGGAAGACTCTATCACGCGCACGCCGTCTCCCTCTTCCAGGGCCAGGCGCCACAGGGCGCGGGCCAGGACGCAGGCGTCGATGCCGCGGTACTTGCCCGGCAGCCAGCGCAGCAACGGGGCGGCGAGGCGCTCGCCGAGACGAAACTCATGGCGCGCGCCGAGCAGCAGCGACGGGCGGGCGATGGTCAGTTGCGGCCAGTCCATGGCTTTCAGCGCCTCTTCGGTCTCGCCTTTGATGCGGTTGTAGAACACCTTTGAGCCGGGGTCGGCACCGAGGGCGCTGATCACCACCAGATGCCGTGCGCCCAGCTCGCGAGCGCGACGAGCGAAGGCCAGTACCAGGTCATGATCGACGGCACGGAAGGCTTCCTGCGAGCCGGCCTGCTTAATGGTGCTGCCCAGGCAGCAGAAAGCGGTATCGACCTGGCCGGACAATTGCGGCAGCAGCGCTTGCAAGTCGCCCACCGGGTTTTCCAAGTGCGGGTGGGCGGCCAGGGGGCGGCGGGTAGGCGCCAGCACGCGGGCGACCGTCGGCTCGCTGAGCAGGCGGTCGAGCAGGTGTTCACCGGTAAGCCCGGTGGCGCCAGCGAGAAGGATGTGCTGTGGGGTCAGGTACATGCGGTTGTCTCTTGTCCGTTACAGTTCAGCTTAGTCCTTTGCCGGACCGCTGGCCACGGCACCGAGCGCGCGCTCGGCCTGGCTTTGGCGTAGTTCGCGCCAGTGCTGGAGTACGCCGCGGGGCGCCCAGATCTGCGGTTCGGAAGGTTCGAAGCCGTCGCTCTGCTCACGCTCGGCGACGCGTTCCTTGGTCAGCTCGAAGGCCCGCTCGAGGTTGTCGGTTTCGCCCAGCGCCTCGGCGAACAGGGCGCGACCGAAGTAGGTGAAGTCGTTCTCTTCACTGCAACCGAAGGACACCCGGTCGGCACGTGCGGCGGTCATCACCAGGGTCTTTTCGTCTTTCAGCGGCGGGATGAAACCGCCGGAATAGCAGGCGGAGATCACCACCACCTTGTTGCGTTGCTTGAGTGGAGCGAGCAGGGCAGCCAGCTCGCTGGCGGGCAGGTCGGCCAGTTGCAGGCGCGGCTGGTCGAGATTGAGCTCGTGACGGCGCGAGCCGTGGCTGGTCAGATAGATGAAGATCAGGTCTTCTTCGCCACTGCGTGCGGCCAGTGCCTGCACCACGCGGGTGAGATTCACGCGGGTGGCCAGTGGGCGGTCGGCGAGGTGGTCGCGATGGTTGATCAGGCTGATGCTGCCATGGGCGCCGAAGCGCTCGCGCATCAGCCGGCTGACGTAGTCGGCTTCGCGCATGAATACGCTCTGCTTGCCGTCGCCGGCCAGGGTCAGTACATACAGCTCGCGCGCCGGTGTCGATTCTGGAATCGCGGCGATGGCTTCATCGAGCAGGTGCCCTTGTTGCAGCAGGCCCAGCTCGAGGCTGTCGGGCAGCACCTGACCCTGTGCGTCACGGACCAGGCGGCCGCTTTGCCAGGTGCCGGACTGACGGCTGCCGTCGGCCAGAGTCAGGGTGCCCTCGCCACTGTATTCTCCGCCGGAGAAATGGCCGCGGTAGGCGCTGCCGTCGGGCAAGGTGAGCAGGCCTTCGCCCTCGTACTGCCAGTCGGCGAATTCGCCGAGGTAGCGGGTGCCGGCGCCATCGGTATATTCGCCGGGGCCCTGCATCACGCCTTCTACGAATTCGCCGGCCCAGGTCTCGCCGCCAGCGCTCTGGTAGCGACCTTTGCCATGAAACTCGTCGTTCTTGAAACCGCCGCTGTAGTTGTCGCCATCGGCATTCTGGTAGCTGCCCTGGCCGCTGAGCAGACCCTGGGCGAACACGCCGCTGAACTGGTTGCCGTAGGCGTCGATGCGCACGCCCTGGCCCTCTGGCTGTCCCTTGACGAACTGGCCCTGGAAGCTGCTGCCGTCGGCCATCTCCAGTTTGCCCAGACCGTGGAAGCGGTCGTTGAGAAATTCGCCCTGGTAACGCTGGCCGCCCTGTTCGAGCAGGCCGACGCCGCTGAAGCGATTGCGTTCGAAGCCGCCTTCGTAGCGGCTACCGTCGCTGTAGGTGAGGGTGCCCTGGCCGTGGAACATGCCTTCGTGGAACTCGCCCAGATAGTGCTCGCCACCGGGGCCTTGCCATTCACCGCTACCTTCCAGCATGCCGTCCTTGAACTGGCCGACGAACCAGCTGCCATTTCGGTAGTCCAGACGCCCGGGGCCTTGCAGTAGGCCATCGACGATCTCGCCACGATACTGGCCGCCGTCGGGCAGGGTGGCATTGGCCGGCAGTAGCGGACGCGCTTCGTCGCAACCGGCGATCAGCAGGGACAAGCAAACAGGCAGCAGGCGCAGGGCAAGGGAATTCATGGCGGACGTCCAGGTCGGTGCTTTGCTCGGCAGTATGCCGCAAGCCCGCAGGCTTGCGCTGTCGCATCGCACGCTTTGCTGACGCGAGAAGATTCCCGTTCCGGCCGCGAGGGCCGGAAACGGGAGCAGGCGGGGATCAAACGAAGCAGAGGGTCAGCGGCTCGGCGATGTAGGCCGGTTTTTCCTGGCCTTCGATTTCCAGCACGGCGCGCGCCTTGAGCAGCCACTGGCCGGGGTTCTTCTCGGTGGCATCGGTCAGGGTGACCACCAGGCGCACCTTGGAGTTGACCTTGACCGGCTGGATGAAGCGCACACTGTCGAGGCCGTAGTTCACTGCCATCTTCAGGCCCTGCGGCATGATCATGATGTTTTCCATCAGCATCGGCACCAGCGACAGCGAGAGGAAACCGTGGGCGATGGTGGTGCCGAAGGGGGTGAGCTTGGCCTTTTCCGGGTCGACGTGGATGAACTGGTGGTCGCCGGTGCACTCGGCGAACTGGTTGATGCGCTGCTGGTCGATGGTCAGCCACTCGGACTTGCCGAGTTCCTTGCCAACATAGTCCTTGAGCTCTGCTACGGGTACGAACGGCATAGTTCCTCCTTGAGGACGCGTGTGTTGTTTTTGTTTGCGTGAAACCGTTGCGGCCTAGATCATCATGGGGGCGGCATCGGGTCAAGCCTGCCTTGGCGTGATGAATGAAGCGGCATAGGCCAGCCTGGCGAAGCAATACAGAGGCCTGCGCGCCTATAATGGCCAACATGCCTCAATAGATGCCCGGAATCCCCTCTCGCGAGCGGAAACGGCCATCGCTCGTTTTCTGGAGACCTCAAACATGCTGCTTCGCGGTCTTTCCTGGCTGGTGCTGTGCCAGTTGCTGGGTACTGTTCTCAACGTCCTGCTGTTACCGATGTTGCCAGGGCCGATCATCGGCATGCTGCTGTTGTTCGTCTTTCTCATGCTGCGCGGCGAGGTGGGCGAGCCGCTGAGCGTTGCGTCCAGCAGCCTGCTCAAATACCTGCCGCTGATTCTGGTGCCGCCTGCCGTGGGTGTGATGGCCTATGCCAGCGATATCGCCGCCGATTTCTGGGCCGTGGTCGGCGCGCTGGTGCTGTCGCTGCTGGTATCGCTGGCCTTCGCCGGCTGGTTGATGCAGAAACTGATCGAGCGCCAGCAGCGCCGGGAGGACGTATGAGTCCCGATTGGCAGGGCGCCTGGCAGGCGCTGACCCATCACCCGCTGTTCGGCATCGGCATCACCCTGGGCGCCTATCAGTTGGCCATGGCCGCCTACGAGCGCACCCGCTGGGTGTTCCTGCAGCCGGTGTTGGTATCGATGCTCACGGTGATCGGCATCCTGCTGCTGTGCGGCCTGAGTTTCGCCGAATACCGCAACAGCGTCGCGGCGCTGACTCTGCTACTCGGCCCGGCCACCGTGGCTCTGGCCGTGCCGCTGTACCTCAACCTGCGGCGGATTCGCCAGCTGTTCTGGCCGATCATCCTGACCTTGCTGATTGCCGGCACCTTCGCCACCGTGCTCGGCGCGGGGCTGGCCTGGCTGTTCGGCGCCGAGCGCATCATGCTGATGAGCATGGCGCCGAAGTCGGTGACCTCGCCGATCGCCATGCTGGTGGCTGATCAGATCGGCGGTATCGCGGCGCTGGCGGCGGTGTTCGTGATGATCACCGGGGTTATCGGCGCTATCGCCGGGCCGTCCATTCTGCGTCTGTGCAGGGTTCATCATCCGGCGGCGCAGGGCATGGCGCTGGGCATCACCGCGCATGCCGTGGGTACGGCGCGAGCGCTGCAGGAGAGCGATGAGTGCGGTGCCTTCGCGGCATTGGCGATGAGTCTGATGGGGGTGATTACCGCGGTGCTGTTGCCTCTGGCGATTGTCCTGTTGCTGTGAGAGCCTGCCCCGATGATCACTGATGCCCTGGTACCCCCTGCATTGATAACAGGCTGTTAAACCATGACTCTGCCGCTGTTCCCGCTCAATACCGTACTGTTTCCCGGTTGCGTACTCGACCTGCAGATATTCGAGGCGCGCTACCTGGACATGATCAGCCGCTGCATGAAACAGGGCAGTGGTTTCGGTGTGGTGTGCATCGTCGAGGGCGCTGAAGTGGGCGAAGCTGCCAGTAGTTTTGCCGCGATTGGCTGCGAGGCCTTGGTGCGCGACTTTCAGCAGCGTACCAACGGCTTGCTGGGGATTCGCGTCGAAGGTGGGCGGCGTTTTCGTGTCGAGCGTGCCCAGGTTCTGCCGGATCAGCTGACCGTCGCCGAGGTGCAGTGGCTTGAGGAACAGCCAGACAGCCCACTGCAGGCCGAACATGCCGATCTGGCCGCGCTGCTCTCGGCACTGGCCCAGCATCCGTTGGTGGAAGGGCTGGGCATGGCCGGCTTGCCCAGCGGCCAAC
The DNA here is from genome assembly GCF_002197815.1 of Pseudomonas oleovorans subsp. oleovorans. Lineage (GTDB taxonomy): Bacteria > Pseudomonadota > Gammaproteobacteria > Pseudomonadales > Pseudomonadaceae > Aquipseudomonas > Aquipseudomonas oleovorans. The sequence goes on along the minus strand of NZ_NIUB01000005.1, from coordinate 21,719 downwards.
TCCAGCTGGCCAACCAGCTGGCCTATCTGTTGCCGCTGGAGCCGGGGCAGAAGCTGCAACTGCTGCAACTGGAAGACCCGGAACTGCGCCTGAGCCAGTTGCAGGCCATGGTGGAGCACCTGCAGGGCGATGACTCATAGGGGGGGCGCCGTGCGCCTCTCGATGCGTGAGTGCCCGGCGACGCTCCAGGCTTCAATAGCTGTAGCGTAACTGAGTCGCCGACAGCTCCCAGGCGACCATGGCGCCAAACAGCGCTGCGCAGGCCGGAATCACCAGCCACCATACCTTCGCCGGCAACGGCTGCATCGGCGCTGCGCGCTGAATCAGGGCCAGGCTGAGCGCACAACTGGTCGCCGCCACCAGGGCACCAGCGATGATGTCGCTGGGCCAGTGCACCCCCAGGTACACCCGCGACAGGGCGATGGTCAGGGCTGGCAGGCTCGCCACCAGCAGCCAGGTCAGGCGTGTGCGCGCCGCGCTGCCACGACCGGCCAGCACACCTAGGGCCAGGAAGAAGGCGAATGCCGCAGAGCTGTGTCCGCTCGGCAGGCTGTAGCTTTCCAGCGGCTGCAGCAGGACATCCGGGCGTGAACGGGCCAGTAGGTTCTTCAGCACCGTGGTTGCGGTGGAGGCGAGCAGCAGGGCGCCAGCGACGAACAGTCCGGCCTGCCACCGACGTGCGGCGAACAGCAGCGCCACCAGCAGGACGCCGGCGGCGAACTGGATATGGAGGTCTCCGAAGCGCGTGATGAACACCGCGATGGGATCGAAGGCGGCGCTGCGCTCGTCCTGCGCCAGCGTCATCAGGCCCTGGTCGAGGCTGTCCAGCCACGGGAAGCCGATTAGCATGGCGGCCAGGGCGATGGCGCCGAGCAGTGCGGCCAGGCTGGCGGCCCAGCGCCGTTCACGCAGGCTGGCCTGCATGATCAGCAGCAACATCACCGCCAGGGCTGCGCTGACGATGCCGGCCGCACCCCAGAAACCTTCTGGTAGCGGCAGGCGCAAGGCGGCGCCGGTGGCCCAGCCGGGCAGCATGTAGGCCACTGCCCAGCCGGCGGCAGCCAGCAGGCTGACCAGGGCGAAGCGCACGGCCGGCATGTCCAGCATACCGGCGACCAATGGCAGCATCGGCCGCAGCGGGCCGATGTAGCGGCCGACCAGCAGGCTGATCACGCCATAGCGCTGGAAGTAGTTCTCTGCGCCGGTCAACCATTCGGGATGGTCACGCAGCACCGGCAGGCGCCGGATGCCCTGGTGGAAACGGCGACCCAAGGTGTAGGAAATCGCATCACCGAGCAGGCCGCCGGTATAGGCGAGCAGCAGTGTCTGCCACAGCTCCAGGGCGCCATTGCCGGCCAACACGGCGAGGGTGAACAGCACCACGGTGCCAGGGATGACGATGCCGGCCACTGCCAGGCACTCCAGACAGGCGACTAGGAAAATGGCCAATGCCAGCCAGTGCGGGCTGCCTTGCAGCCAGGTGGTCATGCTGTCGAACCATTGCATCATGGTCGGGCAGGCTCCAGCGTGTGTAGTTGATAGTCGTGTCCTTCGACCTGTCCACGGCGCAAAGGGTTGCGCGTGCAGTGGCGGGCATAGCGGGCGTCGACGAAGCGGTAAGGCAGGTCCTCGTCACGGCCCTTGGGAATGCCCAGTCGCGCACACTGGATGATCGAGTGCGGTCGTTCGCCGACATCCTCGACGAATAGTCGTTGCAGGTCGAAGCGGCGTGCGTCCCAATCCGGCACTTTCAGACCAAGCGCTTTGCACAGCAGGGTCTGTCCGGCGCACAAGCGCTCGGGGGTGCGCGGCTGGCTCTGGCTGCCTGGGTTGTTGCGTTGCATCGCGGCCAGAGCATCGGCGCCGCTGATGGCATCGAGCCACGGATGCGCCGACTTGATCAGCACCGCGTTGCCCGGCCCCTGGGCGCTGAAGTTCAGCGAGTCGCCACCGCGCGCATAGTACATATAGATGTGCCCGCCGTCGGCGAACAGCGCCTTGCGTTTGTCGGTGTAGCCGAGCGACGCATGGCTGCCCTTGTCGACCAGGTAATAGGCCTCGGTCTCGATGATCCGGGCGCTCAGCCATAGCCCGGCGACGCGATGGCGAACCACCTTGCCGAGCAGCTCACGGGCGAGCAACTGAGCGTCGCGGTCGAAGAAGCTATCCGGCAATGGCCTGGCGCCGGGCCAGGGCAGGTTTGAGGACGGTGTGGCGGGCATGATCTATGTGCAGGGCTCGAAGTGGGCTGATCCGGGCGGCGAGCATAGCAACAAGCACCTTAAAATTGCCTGAATGGGTCTGTATCGGGTTTGGCTGGCCGGGGTGGCGTATTCGGCCTGTCGTTGCCGCGCTTCAGGTCGGCATCCTGTACCGCTTGCCAGACGCCGCTGGGCGCAGCCTCGCGAGCCGGCTATAATCAGCCCCTTTTTCCAACTGCCAGACCTCCGCCGCCATGACCGAGTCCATGCACGACTACATGACCCGCCTGGGCCGGGCCGCCCGCCAGGCATCAAAGGTGCTCGCCCGTGCCAGCACCACGCAGAAAAATCGCGCGCTGCAGGCTGCTGCCAATGCCCTCGACGCCGCGCGCGCCGAGCTGACTGCCGCCAATGAGCTGGACCTGGCCGCTGCTCGCGCCAGCGGCCTGGAGCCGGCCATGGTCGACCGCCTGGCGCTGACGCCGAAGGTGATCGACAGCATGATCGAAGGCCTGCGCCAGGTGGCGACCCTGCCTGATCCGATTGGCGAGATTCAGGGCATGCGCTACCTGCCGTCCGGTATTCAGGTGGGCAAGATGCGCGTGCCGCTGGGCGTGATCGGCATCATCTACGAGTCGCGACCGAACGTGACCATCGATGCCGCCAGCCTGTGCCTGAAGTCTGGTAACGCCACCATCCTGCGTGGTGGTTCCGAAGCGATTCATTCCAACCAGGCGATTGCCCGCTGCATTCAGCAGGGGCTGGCCGAGGCCGATTTGCCGGCGGCTGCCGTGCAGGTGGTGGAAACCACTGATCGCGCTGCGGTGGGCGAGCTGATCGCCATGCCGAAGTTCGTCGATGTGATCGTGCCGCGCGGTGGCAAGGGGCTGATCGAGCGTATCAGCCGCGACGCCAAGGTGCCGGTGATCAAGCACCTGGACGGCGTTTGCCACGTTTATATCGATATCGCTGCCGACCTCGACAAGGCCATTCGCGTTGCCGACAACGCCAAGACCCAGCGCTATTCGCCGTGCAACGCCATGGAAACCCTGCTGGTGCACCAGGCCATCGCCGCGCGTGTGCTGCCGCCGTTGGCCGCCATCTACCGTGACAAGGGCGTAGAGCTGCGTGGCGATGCCGCGACCCGCGAACTGCTCGGCAGCGATGTGCTGGAAGCGAGCGAAGACGACTGGTTTGCCGAATACAACGCGCCGATTCTGGCGATTCGCATTGTCGACTCGCTGGATGCGGCCATCGAGCACATCAATCATTACGGCTCGCAGCACACCGACTCGATCATCACCGAGAACTTCAGCGATGCGCGGCGTTTCCTCACCGAGGTGGATTCTTCCTCGGTGATGGTCAACGCCTCGACCCGCTTCGCCGATGGTTTCGAGTACGGCCTGGGCGCGGAGATCGGCATTTCCACCGACAAGCTGCACGCCCGTGGCCCGGTCGGCCTAGAAGGGCTGACCAGCGAGAAGTACGTGGTCTTCGGTGACGGACACATTCGCACATAAATGAAACGAATCGGCGCCCGACGCATCGGCCTGCTCGGCGGTACCTTCAACCCGGTGCACATCGGGCATCTGCGTGCCGCACTGGAAGTGGCCGAGTTCATGGCGCTGGACCAGCTGCGGCTGATTCCCAGCGCCAGGCCGCCGCATCGCGACACGCCGCAGGCAACAGCCGAGCAGCGCTTGGCCATGGTTCAGCTGGCGGTGGTCGGCGAGCCGCTGCTGACGGTCGATGACCGCGAGCTGCGCCGCGACAAACCGTCTTATACGGTGGACACGCTGGAGTCGCTGCGTGCCGAGCTGGCAGCGGACGATCAGTTGTTTCTGCTGCTCGGCTGGGACGCTTTCTGCGGCTTGCCGAGTTGGCATCGCTGGCAGGAACTGCTCGAGCATTGCCACCTGTTGGTGCTGCAACGGCCGGATGCCGACAGCGAAGCGCCGGAGGCGCTGCGCGATCTGCTGGCCGCGCGCAGTGTCAGCGACCCGCTGAGCCTGCAGGGTGCAGGCGGGCAAATCAGTTTCATCTGGCAGACTCCGCTGGCGATTTCCGCCACGCAGATTCGCCACTTACTGGCAACCGACCGCTCGGCGCGATATCTGCTGCCGGATGCGGTACTGGCCTATATCCAGGCGCACGATCTGTACCGTGCGCCCAATGCTTGAAACGCCGCGCATGTGCGCCGGCGTCCATTACACGAGGCAAATGAGTCATTTATGAGCAAGCAGAACATGCCCAGCGACGAGCTGGTCAAGATCGCCGTGGCGGCGCTGGAAGAGATCAAGGCGACCGACATCACGGTGATCGACGTCAAGGACAAGACCAGCATCACCGATTTCATGGTGATCGCCAGCGGTAGCTCCAGTCGTCAGGTCAAGTCGCTGGTGGAAAACGTGCTGGAAAAGGTCAAGGAGCAGGGTGTGCGCCCGATTGGTAGCGAAGGTCTGGACAGCGGCGAATGGGCCCTGCTCGACCTGGGCGACATCGTCGTGCACGTGATGCTGCCGACCGCGCGTCAGTTCTACGACCTCGAGCGCTTGTGGCAGGGCGCCGAGCAGAGCCGCGCGCAACATTCGGCCGAGTAAGCGTAAACCGTGCGGATCAAACTGATCGCCGTCGGTTCGCGCATGCCGCGCTGGGTCGAAGAGGGCTGGCAGGAGTACGTCAAGCGTCTGCCTGCCGAATTGCCGCTGGAGCTGGTGGAAATTCCCCTCAACACCCGCGGCAAGAATGCCGACGTTGCCCGCCTGATCCGTCAGGAGGGTGAGGCCATGCTGAGCAAGGTGCAGCCCGGCGAACGTATCGTCACGCTGGAGGTCCATGGCAAGCCATGGAGCACCGAGCAACTGGCAGCGGAGCTGGAGCGCTGGCGTCTCGATGCACGCAACGTCAACCTCATGGTCGGTGGCCCGGAAGGGCTGGCACCGGAGGTCTGCGCGCGTAGCGAGCAGCGCTGGTCGCTGTCGCCTCTGACGTTGCCGCACCCGCTGGTGCGCATCCTTCTTGGCGAGCAGATCTACCGCGCCTGGACCGTATTGTCCGGCCATCCGTACCACAAGTGATCACCTAGTCATGCCGCAGCCGATTCGCCTCAAGGATCATGAAAAGGACGCTCGCCTGGTCAAGCGCCGGGTGCTCGTTGGCGGCGTCGTGATCATCCTGCTGACCTGCGTGCTGATCATGCGCATGTACTACCTGCAGGTGATTCAGTACGAGCATCACAGCACCCTGGCGGAAAACAACCGCATCCACGTGCAGCCGATCCCGCCGACCCGCGGGCTGATCTTCGACCGCAACGGTGTGATCATCGCCGACAACCGGCCCAGCTTCAGCCTGACCGTGACCCGCGAACGCGCCGGTGACTGGCCGAGCGTGCTCGATGCGGTGGTCGAAGTGCTGGAACTCAGCGAGGATGATCGTGCCCTGTTCGAGCGCCGCGTGCGCCAGGGGCGGCGTCCGTTCGAGCCGGTACCGATCCTGTTCGAGCTGTCCGAAGAGCAGATCGCTCGCATTGCGGTCAACCAGTTCCGCCTGCCTGGCGTCGAGGTGGCGGCGCAACTGGTGCGGCATTATCCGCAGCAGGAACACTTCGCGCATTCGGTCGGCTACGTCGGGCGCATCAACGAGCAGGAGCTCAAGCGTCTGGATCCGACCGATTACGCCGGCACCCACCATATCGGCAAGACCGGTATCGAGCGTTTCTACGAGGACGAGTTGCACGGCGAAGTCGGCTATGAAGAGGTCGAGACCAATGCCCGTGGTCGCGTGTTGCGTGTGCTCAATCGTGTCGATCCGAAACCGGGCAAGGACATCGTGCTCAGCCTCGATGTCCACTTGCAGGAAGCGGCCGAGAACGCCCTCGGTGGGCGTCGTGGCGCTGTGGTGGCCATCGATCCGAACAATGGCGAAGTGCTGGCGATGGTCAGCCAGCCCAGTTTCGACCCCAACCCGTTCGTCACCGGCATCAGTTTCAAGGCCTATGGCGAACTGCGCGACTCCATTGACCAGCCGCTGTACAACCGCGTGTTGCGTGGCCTTTATCCGCCGGGCTCGACTATCAAGCCGATGGTGGCTGTGGCCGGTCTCGATGCTGGCGTGGTCACCCCGCAGACCCGGGTGTTCGACCCGGGCTTCTATCAGTTGCCCAATCACAGCCATAAGTACCGTAACTGGAACCGCAGCGGTGATGGCTGGGTCGATCTCAACCTGGCCATCGCCCGTTCCAACGACACCTACTTCTACGACCTGGCGCACAAGATGGGCGTCGATCGCATGCATGAATACATGAGCCGCTTCGGCCTCGGCCAGCGCGTGGCGCTGGACATGTTCGAGGAGACCGCCGGCCTGATGCCTTCGCGTGACTGGAAGCGGGCGCGTTATCGCCAGCCCTGGTACCCGGGCGAGACGCTGATTCTCGGCATTGGCCAGGGCTATATGCAGACCACACCGCTGCAGTTGGCGCAGGCCACCGCGCTGATGGCCACGCGTGGCAAGTGGATTCGTCCGCACCTGGCCAAGAGTGTCGACGGACGCTTGCCCGTGGACCCCAACCCGATGCCGGATATCGTCCTGCGTGATCCGAAGTTCTGGGAGTATGGCATTCGTGCTATGGAAGACGTGCTGCACGGTGCCCGTGGTACGGCGCGCAAGGTCGGTGACAGTTCGGTCTACCGCATCGCCGGCAAGAGCGGCACGGCCCAGGTGGTGGCGATCAAACAGGGTGAGAAATACGACCGCAACAAGGTGCAGGAGCGCCACCGCGATCACGCCCTGTTCGTCGGTTTTGCACCCGCCAATAACCCGCAGATAGCCGTCGCGGTGATGGTGGAGAACGGCGAGTCAGGCTCCGGCGTCGCCGCCCCGGTGGTCAAGCAGGTGATGGACGCCTGGCTGCTGGATAAAGAGACCGGTCAGCTCAAAGCCGAATTCGCCTTGCCCCAGACTGCCGAGGTCAGCCAGCGATGATCAGCAATTTCGACCGCACCCTGTCCGATGAGGACGTCCTGCGTCGTCGCGCCAGCCTGCTACAGCGCATGCATATCGACGGCTGGTTGCTGTTGCTGTTGCTGATTCTGGGTGCCGGCAGCCTGTTCATCCTTTATTCGGCCAGTGGCAAGAATGTCGACCTGCTGCTCAAGCAGGCATCATCCTTCGGCATCGGTATGCTCGCTGTGGTCGTGATCGCTCAGTTCGACCCGCGCTTCATGGCGCGCTGGGTACCCCTTGCCTACGTTGCGGGCGTCGCCTTGCTGATGGCGGTGGAGGTGATGGGCCACACCGCAATGGGAGCGACTCGCTGGATCAACATCCCGGGCGTGATCCGCTTCCAGCCGTCAGAGTTGATGAAGATCATCATGCCGATGACCATCGCCTGGTACCTGTCGCGACATAACCTGCCGCCGCGCTTCAAGCACATCGTTATCAGCCTGGCGATGATTGGCGTGCCTTTCGTGCTGATCCTCAAGCAGCCGGATCTCGGCACTTCGCTGCTGGTACTGGCGTCGGGCGCTTTCGTCGTATTCATGGCCGGTCTGCAGTGGCGCTGGATTGTCGGTGCAGCGGCGGCGGTGGTGCCGATTGCGATAGGCATGTGGTACTTCGTCATGCATGACTACCAGAAGCGCCGTGTGTTGACCTTCCTCAACCCGGAGAGCGATCCGCTGGGGGCGGGTTGGAACATCATCCAGTCCAAGGCGGCCATCGGTTCTGGTGGTGTGCTGGGCAAGGGCTGGCTGCTGGGCACCCAGTCGCACCTGGATTTTTTGCCGGAAAGCCATACGGACTTTATCATTGCCGTGCTTGCGGAGGAGTTCGGCCTGGTTGGCGTCTGTCTGTTGCTGCTGCTCTATCTGCTCTTGCTGGCGCGCGGTCTGGTGATCACAGCTCAGGCGCAGACGCTTTTCGGCAAGTTGCTGGCCGGCGCGCTGACCATGACCTTCTTCGTCTACGTATTCGTCAACATCGGCATGGTCAGCGGGCTGCTGCCAGTGGTGGGGGTGCCGCTGCCGTTCATTAGTTACGGTGGAACCCATCTGGTCACATTGTTGTCAGGCTTCGGGATATTGATGGCGATTCACACCCACAGAAAGTGGATCGCTCAGGTTTGATTTTGGGAGTTTCGAGTTGATGCATTCTTTGCGCAGTTGGGCTGTCCGTACGCTGCTTGGCGCTGCTATTGCCGGCACACTGGGTACCGCTCTGGCAGCTGATTATGACGGCTCGCCGCAGGTGGCCGAGTTCGTCGAGGAAATGACCCGCGACTATGGTTTTGCCAGCGAGCAACTGGTCAGCCTGTTCGCCGAGGTCGAGCGCAAGCAGGCGATTCTCGATGCCATCTCGCGCCCGGCAGAGAAGGTCAAGCCCTGGAAGGACTACCGGCCGATCTTCATCACCGACAAGCGTATCGCCCAGGGCGTGGAGTTCTGGAACAAGCACCAGGCTGCGCTGGAAAAGGCTGAGGCCGAGTACGGTGTGCCGCCGCAATTCATCGTCGCCATCATCGGCGTGGAAACCTTCTATGGCGGCAACACCGGCAGTTGGCGGGTGATGGACGCCCTGTCGACCCTGGCCTTCGATTATCCGCCGCGTGCGCCGTTCTTCCGCAAGGAGCTGCGCGAATTTCTGCTGCTGACCCGTGAGGAGCAGGTCGATCCGATCACCCTCAAGGGGTCTTATGCTGGCGCCATGGGCTTGCCACAGTTCATGCCGAGCAGTTTCCGTGCTTACGCCGTGGACTTCGATGGCGACGGCCATATCAACATCTGGAGCAACCCGACCGATGCCATCGGCAGTGTTGCCAGCTATTTCAAGCGCCACGGCTGGCAGGCCGGCGGTCAGGTCGCCAGTCGCGTCGAGGCCAGTGGTACTCGCGTCGACGAAGGCCTGACGCAGGGGCTGGATCCGGTAAAGAGCGTCGCCGAGCTGCGCGCGCTGGGCTGGCAGAGCCAGGACAAGCTGGCCGAAGATCTGCCGGTAACCGCGTTTCGTCTGGAAGGTGCGCAAGGCGATGAATACTGGTTCGGTTTGCCCAACTTCTACACCATCACCCGCTACAATCGCAGCGTGATGTATGCCATGGCGGTCAACCAACTGGCCGAACTGCTGGTCGAAGCGCGGGGTAATCGATGAGTGCGTCCAAACTGCTGCCGCTGGCAGCCTGCGTAACTGCAGCGCTGTTGCTGGCGAGCTGTTCTTCCAAGCGAGCACCGCAGCCTGCGGTGGTGCCCGGTCCGTCGGCTGGTATTTCCGGCCCGGATGATTTCAATCGACCGCACAAGGATGGCGCGCCCTGGTGGGATGTCGACGTGTCGAAGATTCAGGACGCCATCCCCATGCCCCATTACGGGCCGGTCAAGGCCAGCCCCTATGTGGTGTTCGGCAAACAGTACTACCCTATTCAGGATGCCCGTCGCTACCAGGCGGTCGGTCCGGCTTCCTGGTATGGCACCAAGTTTCATGGCCAGGCCACTGCCAACGGCGAGACCTACGACCTGTACGGCATGACCGCAGCACACAAGACGCTGCCGCTGCCCAGCTACGTACGGGTGACCAACCTGGAAAACGACAAGGTGGTGATCCTGCGGGTCAACGACCGTGGGCCGTTCTACTCCGACCGTATCATCGATCTGTCCTTTGCCGCGGCCAAAAAGCTCGGTTTCGCTGAAAAAGGCACTGCGCGGGTCAAGGTCGAAGGCATCGACCCGCATGAGTGGTGGGCGCAGCAGGGCCGTCCGGTGCCGCTGGTACTGGCTAACAATCAACCGGCCAAGGCTGCCGTTGCCCAGCCTGTCGCGCAGCCTGTCGAGCACTATTCGCCGCCGCCGACGCAGCACGCCGCTGCGGTGGTGCCGGTGCAGATCGACGCAAAAAAAAACGATTTACTCGCAGTCTCTGGCCTGTTTCTCCAGGTGGGAGCCTTCGCCAATCCGGACGCTGCGGAGCTGCTCAAGTCCAAGCTGAGCCAGACCAGCAGTGTGCCGGTGTTCATCAGCTCAGTGGTGCGCGACCAGCAGATACTGCACCGCGTCCGCATGGGGCCGATCAGCAATCAGGGAGAAGCTGAGCAGCTGCAGAGCAGCGTGCGCCTGGCCAACCTCGGCCAGGCCACGCTGGTGCGCGCCGACTGATGGCAACTTAACCGGCCTTTGCCGGACTAAATCCGAGGCTTGCCTGGTGCGAGTCGAAAGATGGCCCTGTGGGGTCGTACAACCCAAGCATTGATTTTCGAGAGACGGATGAACATCACCAGCTTCGTGCAACGTGCTTCACTGGTTCTTACCCTTCTGGCCGCCCCCCTGGCCATGGCCAACCCGCAGGTGGTGCCGGCGCCGCCGCAACTGGCCGCGAAATCCTACGTGCTGATGGACGCCGCCAGCGGCAATGTCCTGGTCGAGAACAACGCTGACGAGCGCCTGCCGCCTGCCAGCCTGACCAAGCTGATGACGGCCTACATCGCGACCCTGGAAATCCGTAATGGCAAGATCGGCGAGAAGGATCTGGTGACCATCAGCGAGCACGCCTGGCGTACGGGTGGCGCTGCGTCCGGTGGTTCCACCATGTTCCTGCCGGTGAACAGCCAGGCCACGGTCGACGACTTGCTGCACGGCATCATCATTCAGTCCGGTAACGATGCCAGCATCGCCATCGCCGAATACATCGCCGGCAGCGAAGATGCCTTCGCGGACATGATGAACGCCACTGCCGAACGTCTGGGCATGAAGAACAGCCACTTCATGAACTCTACCGGCCTGCCGCATCCTGAGCATTACTCCAGCGCCCGTGACATGGCGATTCTGGCCCGCGCGATCATCAATGAAGATGCCGAGCACTATGCGATCTATTCGCAGAAAGAGTTTCTCTGGAACAACATCAAGCAGCCCAACCGTAACCTGCTGCTGTGGCGTGACCGCACCGTCGACGGCCTGAAGACCGGCCACACCTCCGAGGCCGGCTATTGCCTGGTGGCCTCGGCGGTGCGTGATGGCGCGCGCATGATCACCTCGGTATTCGGTACCGACAGTGAGCAGGCCCGTGCAGCGGAAACCCAGAAGCTGCTGACCTACGGTTTCCGCTTCTTCGAAAGCCGCACCTTCTATCAGAAAGGTGCCGAGCTGGCTCAGGCCACCGTGTGGAAAGGTGCGGCGAGTCAGGTCAAGGCCGGTCTGGCCGAAGACCTGACCATGACCATGGCCAAGGGGCAGCTGGAAAAGCTGCAGGCCAGCATGACCCTCAATCCGCAACTGATCGCCCCGATCCAGCAGGGCGATGTGATCGGCAAGGTCGAAGTCAAACTGGGTGACGAGGTGGTGCGCAGCACCGACCTGGTGGCTCTGGAGTCGGTAGAAGAGGGCGGGCTGCTGCGCCGTCTGTGGGACAGCATTCGCCTGTTCTTCTTCGGCCTTTTCAACTGACAAGCCTGGCCGCTCCTGATGGAGCGGCCCTTTTCTGGACGGGCCGCGAGCCCGCTGACGCCATGACCGATAACGACGTTCAAGCCCCTAAAATCGAATTTCCCTGCGAGCGTTACCCGATCAAGGTAATCGGCATTGCGGGTGAGGGTTTCTCCGATCTGGTGATCGAGGTGATCCAGCGCCATGCGCCGGATCTGGATGCCTCCACGCTGGTGCTGCGTGACAGCCGTAACGGCAACTTCCTCTCCGTGCAGGTGCTGATCACCGCCACCAGCGTCGAGCAGTTGCAGGCGATTCATGTCGATCTGCGTGCCACTGGCCGCGTGCACATGGTGCTGTGATCCTCATGCCCGAACTCGTCGTTCGTCACCTCGGGCTGGTCGACTATCAGCCGACGCTGGAGGCCATGCGCCAGTTGACCCGTGAGCGCGATGAGCGGACACCGGATGAAATCTGGCTGCTGCAGCATCCCAAGGTGTTCACTCAGGGTCAGGCCGGCAAGGCCGAGCATGTGCTGGCAGCGGGCGATATTCCGGTGGTGCAGGTCGAGCGCGGCGGGCAGGTGACCTACCACGGCCCCGGTCAGCTGGTGGCCTATCTGATGCTCGATCTGCGTCGCCTTGAGCTTGGTGTGCGTGAACTGGTCACCGCCATGGAGCAAAGCCTGGTGGAGCTGTTGGCCAGCTATGGCATCGAGGCTACGCCCAAAGCGGATGCGCCCGGTGTATACGTGGCAGGTGACAAGATCGCCTCGCTGGGGCTGCGCGTCAGCCGTGGCTGCTCGTTCCATGGTCTGGCGCTGAACGTCGATATGGACATGTCGCCTTTCCTGCGCATCAACCCATGCGGCTACGCGGGGCTGAAGATGGTGCAGATGCGTGACCTGCTGCAAGCGCCGCCCGTGTTCGACGAGGTGTCGCAACGTCTGGAACAGGCGCTGTGTGCCCGTCTGGGTTACGTGTAGGCTCATGCGAGCGAATGCGTAGGCGCGGCACCCAAAGCTTCGCCCCGGGGCGGGGCTCCTACGCAGGCGCGTAGCCACGCATGCTTACTGACAGTAACGAAAAAGGGACGCCGAGGCGTAATGCCAGTCAGTTAAGCCGTTGCACTCGATTTTTGTAGGAGCCGGCTTGCCGGCGATCCGCCATAAAAAGCATCGCCAGCAAGCTGGCTCCTACGAAAAGCGCCCCCTCTACTGCAAGTAGGAGGGGATGGTGACGAACTTATCTGATCAGCATTACGCCGAGGCGTCCCTTTTGTTTTCCGAGAGGATCTGTCTCAGTTCAGATTCAGCGCCGGAATCAGGCTGGCGTTGACCTCCTGGCCAGGCACCGGAAGCGGAGCGGCGAGACCCAGGTTGTTCTTCTCGAACACGCGATCAGCGCGGTAGCTGGAACGCACCAGCGGGCCGGCAGCGACTTCCATGAAGCCTTTCTCCAGCCCGATATCGCGCAGGCGGTTGAATTCTTCAGGGCTGACCCAGCGCTGCACCTTGAGGTGGTTGCGCGTCGGTTGCAGGTACTGGCCGAGGGTGAGGATGTCCACGCCGATGGCGCGCAGGTCATCCATGGTTTCCAGGATTTCCTCGTCGGTTTCACCCAGGCCGAGCATCAGGCTGGTCTTGGTCAGTACGTCCGGGCGGTGCTTCTTGGCGTGCTCGAGCACCTTGAGAGTCTTCTCGTAGCCGGCGCGCGGATCGCGAACCACGTGGGTAAGACGTTTGACTGTCTCGACGTTCTGCGCGAAGACTTCCAGGCCGGAGTCGACGACGCGCTCGATGGCCTGGTGATCACCGTCGAAATCCGGGGTCAGGGCCTCGACCACCACCTGCGGGGTATTTGCCTTGATGGCGCGCACGCAGGCGGCGTAGTGGCTGGCGCCGCCATCCTCCAGATCGTCACGGTCCACCGAGGTCAGCACGATATAACGCAGGGCCATCAGCTCCACCGACTTGGCGGTGTTCTGCGGCTCTTCCAGATCCAGCCAGCCATTGGGGTTGCCGGTGTCCACGGCGCAGAAACGGCAGGCGCGGGTACACACCGAGCCCATCAGCATGATGGTGGCCGTGCCGTTGGACCAGCATTCGCCCATGTTCGGGCAGTGCGATTCCTGGCAAACGGTGCTCAGGCGGTGTTCGCCAACGTTGCGTTTGACGGCCTCGAAACGGCTACCGCCAGGTGCCTTGACCCGCAGCCACTTGGGCTTGGGCTCGAACACCTGAGGTTCGGCCGAGGCGCGACGCTTCTGGCCATCCTTGATGGCGGTGATGCCTTGGGCGGTGCGAAATTTTTCGCCGCTGGCGACGGATTTGGGCGGGGAGGTGTCGGACATCGGGAATCAGGGCTCCGCTAGAGGCTCCGTGGGCAGGTGGCTTGTGGCCGCCAGCCAGTCTATCACAGAAGGCTCATGGGCACGCTGAGACCGCCTGTCGGCAAGGGGCGACGAGGCAGCGTTCAGCGAGACCCTGGCTTAGCGTGCGCGCAGCTGTTGCAGCAGCTCGGTATTGGGATAGCCATCGGCAGGCCAGTTCAATTGCAGCTGCAGGGCGCGGATGGCCTTGCGCGTGTTGGCGCCGATGATGCCGTCGGCCGGGCCCGGGTCGAAACCGGCCTGGGCCAACAGCTCCTGCAGCTCGACGCGCTCGCTGCGACCGAGCTGGCGTTCGCCGCGTGGCCACTGGCCCTGCACTTCGCTGGGGCGCACCAGGTTGTCGGCGAGCAGGCCGATGGCCAGCGCGTAGGATGTGGAATTGTTGTACTTGAGGATACTGCGGAAGTTGTCCAGCAGCAGGAAGGCCGGGCCTTTGTGTCCGGCCGGTAGCTGCAGGCTGGCGCGCGCGCTGGCGGCGGCGCCGGTCGGTGCCAGCGGGCGCACGCCGAGTTCGGCCCACTCGGTCAGGCTGCGACGCTGGTCCGGGTCAGCCAGGGCGTAGTCGAAGTCGCTCGGCAGGCGCACCTCGAATCCCCAGGGCTGGCCGCGCTGCCATCCTGACGCTTGCAGGTAATGAGCCGCCGAAGCCAGGGCATCGGCCGAGGAGTTCCACAGATCGCGCTTGCCGTCGCCGTCGAAATCCACCGCATACTGGTTATAGGTGGTGGGCATGAACTGGGTCTGCCCCATGGCGCCGGCCCAGGAGCCGATCATGCGTTCGCTGGGCACATCGCCGTTCTGCAGAATCTGCAGGGCAGCCAGCAATTGCGTACGCCAGAAGCCCTGGCGACGACCGTCGTAGGCCAGGGTGGCGAGGGAGCGGATTACGCTGTGGCTGCCGATATTGTTGCCGAAGTTGCTCTCTAGACCCCAGATGGCCACCAGGATCGGGGCCTCGACGCCGTACTGCTGCTCGATGCGTTGCAGCACCAGGCTGTGCTGCGCCAACAGCACTCGGCCACGACCGATGCGGCTGGAGGACACGGCGCCGTCGAGGTATTCCCACACCGGGCGGGTGAATTCGGGCTGGCTGCTGTCGGCCTTGAGCACCGCCGGGTCAGGGGTGACGCCGGCGAATATGCGATCGAACAGCGCGGCGTCAATGCCGGCGGCAAGCGCTTCGTCACGCAATGCCTGGCGCCAGTCGGCGAAGCTGGTCAGTGCATCTGCAGGTGCAGCCTGCACCGTGGCCGGCGCGTTGGCTGTGGGCAGGTTTTCCGCTGGGGCCTGGGCGCAGGCCGCCAGCAGCAGTAGAGGAAGCAGGGCCAGGGCGCGACGAGGAAACTGGTGTGGCATGTCTATCTCAGGGCGTTTAAGCAGGTGCCTACCTTATCACGCTCGGGCTGGAATCTGGGCGATCAGCGCAGTGAGCAAGCCCATAAAGCAAGAAGCCTCCCAATTGTGGGAGGCTTCGCGGCGGTAGCTGCCTTTGCCTTTCTGTGGTCGTTCCTGGCGGGAGCGAAACAGTGGCTGGGCGACGATGGATTTGGCCTTGTTCGGCCGTTTGCCGGTTTTCTTGCTCATAGGGGTTCCTCGCTAGAGCTTGCTTCCAGCGCAGGCGCGCGGACTATGCGCCGCTCCGCTTTAGCCCACCAACGGTGGTGGACGTGGGCTAAAGCGGAGCCACCCTACGAGAAAGGAAGAGGCAGCAACACTTACAGGCGCAGGCGTTGTCCGGCCAATTGCAGGGTCAGCATGGCCAGCTCGCTCCACGGATCGCCAGCCGCCTGGCCCTTGATCTGTGCATCGATCAACTGCGCCTGCTGCAACAATTGGCCCCAGCGCTTGCTGCTGTGACGCTGCAGCGCCTTGGAAACCAGCGGCCGGCGCTTGTCCCACACTGGCGGACGCGCGCTGGAGAAGGCCTTGTCCAGGGGTATGCCCTGGCTTTGCTGGTAGGCGATGCCGGCCAGCAGGCGAATTTCGCGTGCCAGCGCCCAGAGGATTACCGGGGTTTCCACACCCTCGCCGCGCAGGCCTTCGAGCACGCGCAGGGCATGGCTGGCATCGCCAGTCAGGGCGCAATCGATCAGGCCGAACACATCGAAGCGGGCGCTGTCGGCCACGGCGGCCTGTACGGTTTCGGCGTCCACCTGATTGCCTTCGGCAAGCAGCTTGAGCTTTTCCACTTCCTGGGCGGCGGCCAGCAGGTTGCCTTCTACCCGCGCGGCGATCATGTCCACGGCATCGGCGCTGGCGCTCAGGCCGGCCTGAGCGAGGCGCTGGCGAATCCACTGCGGCAACTGGTTGGCGTCCACCGGCCAGATCTGGATGAACTGGCAAGCCTGACCGTCGATCAGCGCCTTGGCCCATTTGGATTTCTGCGTGCTGCCGTCGAGCTTGGGCAGGCTCAGCAGCAGGACGGTATCTTCAGGCGGCCGTGCCAGGTATTCCAGCAGTGCTGCGGCGCCTTTATCCCCCGGTTTGCCGGAGGGTAGGCGCAGTTCCAGCAGGCGCTTCTCGGCGAACAGCGAGAGGCTGGCGCCTGCCTGCAGCAGGTTGCCCCAGTCGAAGTTGGCTTCGGCATTGAACACCTGACGCTCGCCGAACCCCTGCTGACGGCAGGCGTTGCGGATGGCATCGGCCGTTTCCTGGCAGAGCAGCGGCTCGTCACCGCTGATCGCATAGACAGGCGCCAGTGCGCCCTGCAGGTGTTTGCCGAGTTGCGCGGGGGCGAGCTTCATCGAGGTGATGTCATGAGGCGAGTGGGCAGGGCCGCTGATGCGGCCCCTGCGCCTTTAGCGCGACGGCAGTTCGATCGGCGACTGCTGCGGTGCGACCTGGCTCTCACGAGCGCGGCGAGCCTCTTCCAGCGCTTCGGCTTCTGCCTTGGCGCGGGCTTCGGCGGTCTGCTGCAACTGGTCGAGCTGCGCCGGGGTAATCTGCTGCAGGGTGAGCATCAGTTGCTGGATCATTTCCCGGCGCAGTTCGCTGCGCAGCTGAGCGGCTTCCTGATCGGAGCCGGCCAGGTTGTTGTCGTCCTGCTGGTAGTAGTTCTGCACTTCCACCTTGTTGCCGGTCAGCAACAGGTTCTGCGCGCCACGGATCTCATACTCCAGGGCCATGGTCAGCTCGTACTCGGCGGTACGTGCACCGCTGCTGTAGCTGGCGCTGCGACGATTCTCGCTTTCGCGGGTGATGACCAGCTTGTAGGGCGCGCCGGCATAAACGCGAACGTCGTTTCTTTCCAGCACCTCGCGTACCTGCTGCACGGTATCACCGTAGGCATCGCGCGCACTGACATCGAGCTCCTGGAGGGCGAACTGCACATCGCCGGTGCCGCGCAGCTGGAAACCGCAGGCGCTGAGCAGACCGGCCAGGCCGATGATCAGTAGATTCCGTTTCATCATTCTCATATCCCCTTGGCGGATCGCGGCGCCACGTCGTGGTGGCGCCGAGCTTAATCAGTTGGCGACTATGTTGACCAGCTTGCCTGGCACCACGATGACCTTGCGAATGCTCAGGCCCTCGGTGAAGCGCAGCACGTTCTCGTTGGCACGAGCGGCGGCCTCGACTTCCTCGCGCGAGGCGCTGGCCGGAACTTCGATCTGCCCGCGCAGCTTGCCGTTGACCTGCACCACCAGGGTCAGGCTGTCCTGCACCAGGGCGGATTCGTCGACCTGCGGCCACTGCGCGTCGATCACTGCATCGGCATGCCCCAGGCGCTGCCACAGCTCGTGGCTGATGTGCGGGGTGATCGGCGCCAGCAACAGGGTGACGACTTCCAGGCCTTCGTGCACCAGCGCGCGGTCCTGTTCGGTGGCGGTGACGGCCTTTTCCAGCACGTTCATCAGGGTCATCACCTGGGCGACGGCGGTGTTGAACTTGTGGTGCTGGCCGATATCGTTGCTGGCCTGCTTGATGGCCAGGTGAATGGCGCGGCGCACGGCTTTCTGCTCGTCATTCAGGCTGCTGACATCCAGCTTGCCCGGCAGGCCGGCGCTGACATGGCCATGAGCCAGACGCCAGACGCGGCGCAGGAAACGGTTGGCGCCCTCGACGCCGGCATCCGACCATTCGCAGCTCTGATCGGGCGGCGAGGCGAACATCATGAACAGGCGGCAGGTGTCGGCGCCGTAGGCATCGATCATGTCCTGCGGGTCGACACCGTTGTTCTTCGACTTGGACATCTTCTCGGTGCCGCCGATTTCCACCGGCAGGCCGTCGCTTTTGAGCTTGGCGCCGATGACCTTGGCCTTGGCGTCACGCTCGACCTCGACATCGGCCGGGTTGAACCAGTCCTTGCCGCCGTTTTCCAGGGTGCGGTAATAGGTCTCGGCGACCACCATGCCCTGGGTCAGCAGGTTCTTGAACGGCTCGTTGGAAGTGACCAGGCCTTCGTCACGCATCAGCTTGTGGAAGAAGCGCGCGTACAAGAGGTGCAGGATGGCGTGCTCGATACCGCCGATGTACTGGTCCACCGGCAGCCAGTGGTTGGCCGCCTGCGGGTCGACCATGCCGCCCTCGTAATTCGGGCTGGCGTAGCGGGCGAAGTACCAGGACGACTCGACGAAAGTGTCCATGGTGTCGGTTTCGCGCTTGGCATCGGCACCGCACTTCGGGCACTTGCACTGGTAGAACTCGGGCATGCGCGCCAGCGGGCTACCGGCGCCGTCCGGTACCACGTCTTCGGGCAGCACCACCGGCAACTGATCTTCCGGTACCGGCACGTCGCCGCAGCTTTCGCAGTGGATGATCGGGATCGGGCAGCCCCAGTAGCGCTGGCGGCTGATGCCCCAGTCGCGCAGGCGGAACTGGGTCTTGCGCGCGCCGTGGCCGGTCGCTTCGAGGTCGGCGACGATGGCGTCGAAGGCGGCGCTGAAGTCGAGGTTATCGTACTTGCCGGAGTTGACGGTGGTCAGGCCGTCCTTGTCGGTGTACCAGGCCTGCCATTGCCCGCTGTCGTATTCCTTGCCCTCGCCGGCGTAGACGGGCTGGATCGGCAGGTCGTACTTGTGGGCGAACTCGAAGTCGCGCTCGTCATGCGCCGGCACGGCCATCACCGCGCCTTCGCCGTAGCCCCAGAGCACGTAGTTGGCGACGAATACCGGCAGCTTGTCGCCGGTCAGCGGGTGGATGACGAACTGGCCGGTGGCCACGCCCTTCTTTTCCATGGTGGCCATGTCGGCCTCGGCCACGGAGCCGGCCTTGCACTCGGCAATAAAGGCGGCGATCTGCGGGTTGCCCTCGGCAGCGCGCTGGGCCAGCGGGTGCTCGGCGGCCACGGCGACGTAGGTGGCGCCCATCAGGGTGTCCGGACGGGTCGAGTAAACCTTGAGCTGGCCGTCGATGCCGATGCTGGCGACGTCGTAGTCGAAGACGATATCGGCACCGAAGCTCTTGCCGATCCAGTTGCGCTGCATGGTCTTGACCTGCTCGGGCCAGCCATCCAGCTCATCCAGGCTGCTCAGCAGCTCTTCGGCATAGGCGGTGATCTTGAAGTAGTACATCGGGATTTCGCGCTTCTCGATCAGCGCGCCCGAGCGCCAGCCACGGCCGTCGATGACCTGCTCGTTGGCCAGTACGGTCTGATCCACCGGATCCCAGTTGACGGTACCGTTCTTGCGGTAGATCACGCCCTTTTCGAACAGGCGGGTGAACAGCCACTGTTCCCAGCGGTAGTAGTCCGGTTTGCAGGTGGTGACTTCGCGCGTCCAGTCGATGGCCAGGCCCAGCGATTTGAGCTGGGACTTCATGTAGGCGATGTTCTCGTAGGTCCACTTGGCCGGGGCCACCTGGTTCTTCATCGCGGCGTTTTCTGCCGGCATGCCGAAGGCGTCCCAGCCCATCGGCTGCAGCACGTTCTTGCCCTGCATGCGCTGGTAGCGCGCGATCACGTCACCGATGGTGTAGTTGCGCACGTGCCCCATGTGTAGCTTGCCGCTGGGGTAGGGGAACATCGACAGGCAGTAGAAGGTGTCCTTGCCCGGCTGTTCGCTGACGACGAAGGATTGTTGCGCGTCCCAGTGGGACTGCGCGGCGGCTTCTATTTCACGGGGCGAGTACTGTTCGTGCATGGCTCTGGCGCTGAAGGAATGGGGCTTGCGGAAAACGCCGTAGCATACATGAGCGCCGTCTATCGAGGGAAACCCAGATTGTGCCGCGTCCGCCGTTTGTCGCGGCGCCTGGCTGCGTGCGGGGCCTTCGCTAAGCTTTACTCAAGGCCCGCGGTTGTCGGGGCTCGCGAGGTGGCAGATGGCGGATGCACGGCAGGTGGAACGAGGCGGTGATCTTTACGAGCGACTGCTGCAACGGCTTGCCCTGGCGCTGGAAGAGGCCGATACCGCGAGTCGCCTGCATGCCGAGCCGCTGCGCGAGCTGGAGCTTGATGGGCTGAGCCCGGCGGAGCTGGAGCTGATCCGTGCCTATCTCAATCGTGACCTGCACTGGCTGCGCGGCTGGCACGCGGCGGCAGAAGAGTTGGCGCTGATACAGCGTCAGCCACTGCGCAGTGCCAAGACCGTTGACAGCAAGCCGATGGGCAGGATCAAATCCGTGATGACGCGGCGTCAGGCGCTTTGTTGCGCACTCTGCGGTGCGCCAGTCAGCTGGCATCGAGGGCAGGATGTACGAGCTTGCCAGGCCTGTGGCTCCAGGTTGTTTCGCAGCGGTAATCCGCATTAGCAGCCAGTTGAAAACCAACCTGCTAGGCTTGGGCGCCCCGGAGGTGCCTGATGCCGATTCGTTTCATCCTTAAACAACTGTTGATGCCACCAGGCGTTCTACTCCTGCTGATCGCGCTGGGCTGGTGGCTGCGTCGTCGCTTTCCCCGGCTCGCGTTTGCCTGCTTTACCGTCGGTTTCAGTGGGCTATGGCTGATGAGCCTGCCTGCGGTGACGCAGTGGAGTGCCGCCTGGTTGGAGCGTGAGCCGGTCCTGGAGCAGGCGCAGTGGGCGACCCTGGCGCAGCGCGCCGACGCCATCGTGATTCTCGGCGCCGGGCGTGAGCAGAGCGACCCGGGCTGGGGTGGAGCCGATCAGCCTGGGCTGATGGCCTTGGAGCGCCTGCGCTATGCCGCTCGCCTGGCGCGCGTATCCGGCCTGCCAATGGCGGCTACCGGTGGCCTGCATTATGGCCAGCCGCCCAGTGAGGCGGCACTGATGGCCGATGCCATGCGCCGCGACTACGGGCTGGAGATCCGCTGGCTGGAGGAGCAAAGCCGCACCACCTGGGAGAATGCAGTGCTCAGCGCTGAATTGTTGCAGCCCCAGGGCGTGCGGCGCGTGGTGCTGGTCACCCAGGCTTGGCACATGCAGCGTGCCCTCTGGAGTTTTGAGCAGGCCGGCTTCGAGGTGATCACCGCGCCGATGGGCTATCTCAGTTCGGGTTACGAGCGCCCGCTGGGGGGCTGGCTGCCAGAGTCGAGGGCTATCTGGCAGAGCAGTCAGGTGCTCAACGAAGTCATTGGGTTATTGGCGTATCCCATTGTCTACGGCAAGCAGTAGGGCGTACTCGCCGCAGGCAGTACGCCTGCGGGTTCTGCGTTGTGCGCCAGGCATGGCGCGTAGCGCCGTGACTGGCGCTGTTCGGTTCACAGTGGTGGTGGACTGGACGACTTGGAGGTGAAAGTCCTCTACACACCCGGCAAGGGGAAGTGTTAGCCAGAGGCAAGGGTGTCGCGGGCGACTGCGAATCTGAAGGAAGCCCGAGGCAAAATGCTGGC
>NZ_NIUB01000004.1 GCF_002197815.1 Pseudomonas oleovorans subsp. oleovorans | reverse complement strand
CACGCGGCAGGTTGGCCGGCAGCGGCTTGCGTTTGCCACGGCGCTTGACCGGCGCAACGACTTCTTCGGCTTCGGCTGGCTCGGCGGCCGGCGCTTCGATCAGCTCTTCGACCTCGTTGAACATGGCTAACTGCGGTGAGTCGGCGTCTTCAGGGCTGCGCTCGGACTTGGGCGAGAACAGCTTGTGGCGCAGTAGGGCGACTTGTTCCTGGAGTTGCGCCACCTTTCCCTGAGCCAACAGCAGCATCTGCTTGAGCAGGACGGGATCGTCGGGAAGGTTGTCGGCGCCAAATTTCATGGCGCCGGATTATACCGGCTCAGGCCACGTAACGCGGCGTCAGAACCTGATGCGGACGGTTACGCCACAGGTCGATACCGTCGAGCAGCCAGTTCAACTCATCGACCGTCAGCTCGATGGCCTCGTCACCCGCATCGGGCTTGGTCTTGAAACGCTCGGCTTCCAGTCGCTTGAGCCACAGGCAGAAGCCATTGCGCTCCCAGTAGAGAATCTTGACCTGGCTGCGTGTGCGATTGAGGAACACGAACAGCACCGGGTTGAACACCTCCACCTTGATGTCCAGCTCGACCAGCGCGGCCAGTCCATTGATGGATTTGCGGAAGTCGACGGGCTTTGGGTAGAGATAGACCTTCTGCACTTGGGCGTCGGGACGCATCATGACGGAACTCCACGGGAAAATAGGGAGCCCAGCATCCGGGATACGGAGAGGTCAGTTAAAGATGGGGTCTATGGAGCGCATACGATTTACGCTCGTGATTGAGGGTGTGCGTGATTCCTGTAGGAGCTGGCTTGCTAGCGATCCTGGGGCATTTGGCCGCACTGATCACCAGCAAGCTGGCTTCTACGAAAAGCGCATCGCTCGGATGCACTCCAAGCGACGTTCGCTGCCGCCGCTTCTATACCGTCTTGGCCATGCGGCTGGCCAGCAGGGCCCAACCCAGCAACAGGGCGCAGAGAATCGCCAGCGGCCAGATGCGCCATTGCAGATAAGGGGTGAGCCCCTGCATGGGCAGCACTTCGCCGTAGAGCACGCCTTGTTCGAACTGCGGCAAGCCGAACTGGATACGGCCCTGCGGGTCGATCACCACGGTCATGCCGTTGTTGGTGGCGCGGATCATCCAGCGTCCGGCCTCGAGCGCACGCATCTGCGCCATTTGCAGGTGTTGTAGCGGGCCGATGGAGGTGCCGAACCAGGCGTCATTGCTCACCGTCAGGAGTATCTCGCTGTCTGCGGCCAGTTCTGCGGCGAACTCCGGGTAGACCACTTCATAGCAGATGAATGGCGCGATGCGATGCCCCTTGGCCAGCAGCGGTGGCTGGTCACTCGGGCCGCGGGCGAAGTCGGACATCGGCAGGTCGAAGAAAGCGATCAGGCCGCGCAGCAGGTCTTGCAGGGGCACGTATTCACCAAACGGCACCAGCTTCTGCTTGAAGTAGGTGCCCTGGCCTTCGCCCAAACTGGTGATCGCATTGTAATAGCGAATCTCCCCGCGCTCGTTGGACTGCCGCACTGGTACGCCGGTGATCAGCGCACTGTTGCGGTCACGGGCGAAGCGATCCATCACGCCGATATAGCCTTGAGCCATGTCCTTGAGTACCGGGATCGCCGTTTCCGGCCAGACCAGTATGTCGACCTGCTTGGCGCTGAAGCTGAGGTCGCGGTATAGGGCGAGCTGCGCGTTGAGCTGGGCCGGGTCCCATTTCATGTTCTGCTCGACGTTGCCTTGCACGGCGGCGACCGTCAGGCTGTTGCCGGCGGCGTGGGTCCAGTTGTGGTCCTTCAGTGCCAGGCCTGCGAGCCAGGGGCTCAGCAGCAGGAGCAGGGCGCAGAGGTAGCGCGGTTTGTGCTTGCGCAATTGCTCCAGGTTGATGATCAGCGCGGCCGACAGGGCGATGACGAAGGACGACAGCCAGACCCCGCCAATTGGCACCAGGCCGGCCAGCGGTCCGTCGAGCTGGCTGTAGCCGGCGTAGAGCCAGGGGAAGCCGGTGAGGAACCAGCCGCGAAACACTTCCTGGGCGACCCATAGCGCGGCGAATGCCAGGGCGTCGGCCAGTGGCGCTTCGTTGCGGCGTATCCAGCGCGCCCAGAGGACGGCCATCAGGGCGAAGAGCAGACCCAGGCCGGCGACGAAACCCAGGGTGAGAAAGCCGGCCAGTGCCGGTGATGCCGCGCCATAGTCATGGATGCTGACATACACCCAACTGGTGCCGGCGGCGAACAGGCCGAAGCCGTAGCTCCAACCGCGCAGCGCTGCCTGGCCGGGGCGCAGATGGCGCAAACCGAAATAGAACAGGGCAATGGACAGCACGGCCAATGGCCAGAGATCGAACGGGGCGAGCGCCAGGGTGGTCAGGGCGCCTGCGCCGCAGGCAAGCAGGTGGCCGGGCCAGCCTGGACGAGTGATCCATTGCAGCATGGTTAGATCCTTGGAATCAGGGTGGCGCAAGGGTAGAGCGGAAATGGCGCAGGGGGAAGCGGCCGCCCTCGTTGGGCAAGGGCGGCTGAGACTCAGCGGCTAACCGGCGTCAGGCGCAGCAGATGGATGCGCCGGCTGTCGGCGTTGAGCACACGGAAGCGGAATTCGCCGATCTCAGTGACCTCGTTGCGCTTGGGCAGGTGGCCAAAGGCACTCATCACCAGACCACCGACGGTGTCGTACTCGTCGTCGGAGAACTCGCTGTCGAAGGTTTCGTTGAAGCTGTCGATGGGCGTCAGCGCCTTGATCAGGAAGTCGCCCGATGGCAGTGGCTTGATGTAGCCGTCTTCCTCGACGTCATGTTCGTCTTCGATGTCACCGACGATCTGCTCGAGCACGTCCTCGATGGTCACCAGGCCGGCGACGCCGCCGTATTCGTCGATCACCACAGCCATGTGGTTGTGGTTGGCGCGGAACTCACGCAGCAGCACATTCAGGCGCTTGGACTCGGGCACGAAGGTGGCCGGGCGCAGCAGGTCCTTGATGTTGAAGTTGGGTTGCTCACCCTGCAGGATCAGCGGCAGCAGATCCTTGACCAGAAGGATGCCGATGACGTCGTCGAGGCTTTCGCCGACTACCGGATAGCGCGAGTGCGCGGCGTCGATGATGGCGGGCAGGAATTCGCGGGGCGTCTGGCTGGCCTTGATGCTAATCACTTGCGAGCGCGGCACCATGATGTCGCGTACCTGCAGGTCGGCGACCTGAATGGCGCCTTCGACGATGGCCAGTGCTTCGCTGTCGAGCAGCTTGTTCTGGTGGGCTTCGCGCAGGACTTCCAGCAGTTCCTGGCGGTTTCTCGGCTCATGAGCAAAAGCCTGGGTCAGCTTGTTGAACCAGGACTTCTGCTCGTTGCTCGATCGGTCTTCGCTCATGGCGTTTTACTCGGGGTCCTTTTCATTAGGAAATTCGTCACCGGCATACGGGTCGGGATGACCCAATTCGGCGAGCAATTGTCGTTCCAGATCTTCCATCTCGAGGGCTTCGTCTTCCTCGATGTGGTCATAGCCCAGCAGGTGCAGGCAGCCGTGGATCACCAGGTGCGCCCAGTGCGCCTCCAGCGCCTTGCCTTGCTCGGCCGCTTCGCGCTCGACCACTGGCACGCAGATCACCAGGTCGCCCAGCAGCGGGATGTCGAGAATCCCATCGGGAATCTCGGCAGGGAAGGACAGCACGTTGGTGGCGTAGTCCTTGTGCCGCCAGGTGTGGTTCAGCTCGCGACCTTCGGCCTCGTCGACCAGGCGGATGGTCAGCTCCGAATCGGCCGTGCGTTGACGCAGGGCCAGCTCGCACCAGCGGCGCAGTTGCGCCTCGTCCGGGTGCCGGCCGTCAGTGGCCAGTTGCAGGTCCAGTTCAAGCATCGTGACCGTCGCCCTTGCCGTTCAGGCGCGCGTCGTGGCGCTCGTAGGCTTCGACGATGCGCTGCACCAACGGGTGGCGCACCACGTCCTTGGGCTTGAAGTGGGTGAAGCTGATGCCGGGCACGTCACGCAGTACCTCGATGACGTGGGCCAGGCCGCTCTTGGTGCCACGCGGCAGGTCGACCTGGGTGATGTCGCCGGTGATCACGGCGGTGGAGCCGAAACCGATACGGGTAAGGAACATCTTCATCTGCTCGACGGTGGTGTTCTGACTTTCGTCGAGAATGATGAAGCTGTTGTTAAGCGTGCGGCCGCGCATGTAGGCCAGCGGCGCGATCTCGATCACCTGCTTCTCGATCAGCTTGGCCACGTATTCGAAGCCGAGCATCTCATATAGCGCGTCGTACAGCGGGCGCAGGTAGGGGTCGATCTTCTGTGCCAGGTCGCCAGGCAGGAAGCCGAGCTTCTCGCCGGCCTCGACCGCCGGGCGCACCAGCAGGATGCGCCGCACCTGCTCGCGCTCCAGCGCGTCCACCGCGCAGGCCACGGCCAGGTAGGTCTTGCCAGTACCGGCCGGGCCGATGCCGAAGTTGATGTCGTTGTCGAGGATCGCCTTGACGTAGCGCTGCTGATTGACGCCGCGCGGCTTGATCACGCCCTTCTTGGTGCGCAGGGTGACCTGCGGCAGGTTGCTGGGGTTGACCAGCTCCTCGACGCCGGACTCCTGCAGGTACAGGTGCACCAGGTCGGGCGACAGCTCGGTAGCTTTGGTTTCGCGGTACAGCTTGCGCAGCAGTTGCTCGGCGGCCTGGGTCTTGTCGGCACTGCCAAGCATTTCGAACTGGTTGCCACGGTTGCGGATTTCCAGGCCGAGGCGCTCTTCGATCAGGCGCAGGTGCTCGTCGAACTGGCCGCAGAGGTTGGCGAAACGGCGGGCCTCGAAAGGTTCGAGGGTGAAACGATGAGGTTCTAGAGAGGCGTTCAAGGTGATGGAGTGATCGTCACTTGTCTGGGTATGAAAAGGCAGCATAACGCTGGTCGTCCACAACGCAAAGTGTGGACGACCGCTACGTTAGTGGAGGGTCTCGGCATCCAGCAGGGTGCCGCGCAGCGAGTGCGGCAGGGCGTCGTCGATGTGCACGTCGACGAACTGGCCGATCAGGCGCGGGTTATCGCAGCGGAAATTGACGATGCGGTTCTGCTCGGTGCGGCCCTGGAGCATGCCCGGGTCCTTCTTCGAGTAGTCGCTGACCAGGATGCGCTGCACCGTGCCGACCATGCGCCGGCTGTTCTCGAAGCCGTTCTGGTTGATGCGATGCTGCAGCAGCGCCAGGCGCTGTTTCTTCACCTCGTCCGGGGTGTCGTCGACCAGGTCGGCGGCCGGGGTGCCTGGGCGCGAGCTGTAGATGAAGGAGAAGGAGAAGTCGAAGCCGACGTCCTCGATCAGCTTCATGGTCTGCTCGAAATCCTTCTCGGTCTCGCCGGGGAAGCCGACGATGAAGTCCGAGCTGATCAGGATGTCCGGTACTGCCGCACGCAGTTTGCGGATGCGCGACTTGTATTCCAGCGCGGTGTGGTTGCGCTTCATCGCCGCGAGGATGCGGTCGGAGCCGGACTGCACCGGCAGGTGCAGGTATTTGACCAGCTGCGGAATCTCGGCGTGGGCCTGGATGATCGCGTCGGAGAACTCCAGCGGGTGGCTGGTGGTGTAGCGGATGCGCTCGACGCCATCGAGGGCCGCCACGGCATGCAGCAGTTCGGCGAAGTCGGCGATATGGCCATCCGGCGCTTCCCCGCGATAGCCGTTGACGTTCTGCCCGAGCAGGGTGATTTCCTTGACGCCCTTCTCGGTGAGGGAGGTGATTTCCATCAACACGTCGACCAGTGGGCGGCTGACTTCCTCGCCGCGGGTGTAGGGCACCACGCAGAAGGTGCAGTACTTGCTGCAGCCTTCCATCACCGAGACGAAGGCGCTGGGGCCGTCGACGCGCGGCTCGGGCAGGCGGTCGAACTTCTCGATCTCGGGAAAGCTGATGTCCACCTGGGCGGTCTTGGTCACGCGCGCGGCGTCGATCATTTCCGGCAGGCGATGCAGGGTCTGCGGGCCGAATACCACGTCGACATAGGGCGCGCGGTCGCGGATCGCCGCGCCTTCCTGGCTGGCCACGCAGCCGCCGACACCGATCACCAGGTCCGGGTTGGCCTGCTTCAGCTCGCGCCAGCGGCCGAGCTGGGAGAACACCTTGTCCTGCGCCTTCTCACGGATCGAACAGGTATTGAGCAGGATCACGTCGGCTTCTTCGGGTTTTTCCGTGACCTCCAGGGCCTGATGCTCGCCCAGCAGGTCGACCATGCGCGAGCTGTCGTACTCGTTCATCTGGCAACCGTGGGTTTCGATATAGAGCTTCTTGGTCATGGCACTGTCTGAGGTGGTTAAAAAATGACCGCGTATTATAGGGGAGCGGCGGGCTACAGGCTACAGGCTACAAGCTTCAGGCTTCAGGCCATGGGCAAGCGCGTCATCGCCTATCTCCGGATTGCATCCGTACGTGTGCGGCGCTGTGCTATTCTGCGCGCCCCGTTTTTCCTGACTTCGAATCTCCATGAGCAAGCGTGATCCCATCTACAAGGTGATTTTTCTCAACCAGGGCCAGGTATACGAGATGTATGCCAAGCAGATCTTTCAAAGTGATCTGTGGGGCTTTCTGGAGGTTGAAGAGTTCGTCTTCGGCGAGCGCAGCCAACTGGTGGTCGACCCCAGCGAGGAGAAACTCAAGGCACAGTTCGAGGGCGTGGTGCGCAGCTTCGTACCGATGCACGCGATCATCCGCATCGATGAGGTCGAGCGCCTGGGTACGGCGAAGATCAGCGAAGCCAAGGGCGGCGGCAACGTAATGCCGTTCCCCATGCCGATGCCGGACAAGTAAGCGGCTGCGCAGGAACGTTGGATGTAGGGTGGGCTTCAGCTAGGTAGGGTGGGCCGGGCGGCGTTCCGCTTCAGCCCACCAGCGGTATCGAGAGGCTACTTGGTGGGCTGAAGCCCACCCTACGGCGCCAAGGCCGCTTTAGGGCAGCGGCGCGAAAGGTGAACGACCTTCAGCTGTCTG
Source organism: Pseudomonas oleovorans subsp. oleovorans (assembly GCF_002197815.1). Taxonomy (GTDB): domain Bacteria; phylum Pseudomonadota; class Gammaproteobacteria; order Pseudomonadales; family Pseudomonadaceae; genus Aquipseudomonas; species Aquipseudomonas oleovorans. Next base: position 185,592 of record NZ_NIUB01000004.1, on the reverse strand, counting down.
CAGTTCGAGCAGGTAGCTGCGGAATATCTGGCCCAGCACCTGGCTGGCGATTTCCAGTTCATCGCGACGCATCTGTGCTGATACCAGGTCGGCGCTGTCCATGGCTTCGTCCGAGCCATTGACCGATGCCATCTTCAATACGATGTAAGCCTGCACGTTGTTGGCCGGTACGCCTTCGCCACGGAAGAACATGGTGCCCAGGCGTAGCTGCGCTTCGGCGTGGCCCTGCAGCGAGGCGCGCTCGAACCAGGTCAGGGCCTGCTTGAAATCGCGTGGGGTACGTTTGCCGTCGTAGTAGTACTCACCCAATTCATAGGCGGCCTGCATGTTGCCGGCGCGCGCCATTTCCTGGCAGCTGGCCAGGGCATCGGGCATCTCTTCGGGGGAGGCGTTCAGCGCGCAGCTGCCGCTGGCGGGGATCAACAGCGAATTGCCGCCTGCGAATGCAAACAGCGGGAGGAAAAGCAACAGGCAGCCCAGGGACAGGGTGCGGCCGGTGCGGTTCATCTGGATAACGGGACCTCGGCAGTTCAGGGCGGGTGACGTGCCCGGTCGGCGCAAAACGTGCCGACCCTCGCATTATGGAATAACCGTGGGCTTGTTACAAAGGCTTTACCCGGTCTGTCGTTTCGCACTTCCCGGCAGGCTCAGCAGCAGCCAGGCCAGCAGCGGGTAAGCCGGTGTCAGCAGCACGTGGAACAGGTCGATGCGACGCAGCGGCCCGATCACGCCTTCGGTGCCGACTGCCACACCGGCCAGCAGGAACAGGCCCACCACCACAGCTGCGCTGATCGCTGGCGCGCGGCGCGGCCATTGGACTGCGCCGGCATAGAGAATCAGCACCAGCGTGGCCAGGTTCAGCGCCAGGCGGTAGTCCTCCATATAACCAAGCTGGCGGAACAGCTCGAAGAAGGCGCACAGGCCGAGCAGGATGCGCCCCCAGTTCGGTCGACTCCAGGCCCAGCCACGGCCCAGCGCCAGTGCTGCGGCACCAAGCAGCGGCAGGCCGAGAAAGCTGCTGGCCTGCGAGAGCCACAGGTGCGCGGCCTGCCAGCTTGGGTCGAAGCCGTAGCGAATCACGCCGACGCTGGCCGCCGCAGCCGGCAGCAGAAAACCGAGCAGGGCGCAGAACAGTGCCGGCTGATCGCCCTCGCCGTAGCGCCCGCGTGCCCGGCCGATCAGCCACACGCAGGCAACGCAGGCCAGGGCCAGCAACGCATCACTGAAGGCCGTGCTGTACTGCATCAGGCTTTTTTCAGCTCGGCGAAGGCGCGTTCTGCGGCGGCGAAGGTGATGTCCAGCTCCTTTTCACCATGGGCGATGGAGGTGAAGCCCGCTTCGAAGGCGCTCGGCGCCAGGTACACGCCGCCATCCAGCATCAGATGGAAGAAGCGGTTGAAGCGTGCGCTGTCGCTGGCCATCACGTCAGCGAAGGTGACGATGTCGTCCGCGCCACTGAAGTACAGGCCGAACATGGCGCCCGCCTGGGTGGTGACGAATGGAATGCCGGCAGCATCGGCGCGCTGCTGCAGGCCGGCGAGCATGCGCGAGGTGTAGTCGGTCAGCTCACTGTGGAAGCCTGGACGGCTGATCAGCTTGAGGGTGGTCAGGCCGGCAGCCATCGCCAGCGGGTTACCCGACAGGGTGCCGGCCTGGTAGACCGGGCCGAGCGGGGCGATGCATTCCATGATCGCGCGCTTGCCGCCGAAGCAGCCCACCGGCATGCCGCCGCCGATGATCTTGCCGAAGGTGGTCAGGTCCGGGTTCACACCGTAGTGCGCTTGCGCACCGCCGAGGGCGACGCGGAAACCGGTCATCACTTCGTCGAATATCAGCACCACGCCATGCTTGTCGCACTGCTCGCGCAGGCCTTCGAGGAAACCTGGGGCCGGCGGCACGCAGTTCATGTTGCCGGCCACTGGCTCGACGATGATGCACGCCACTTCTTTGCCGACTTGCGCCAGGCATTCGGCCACGGCGTCGATGTCGTTGAACGGCAGGGTCAGGGTGTGCTTGGCGAAGGCCGCCGGCACACCTGCGGAGTTCGGCACGCCCTGGGTCAGGGCGCCGGAGCCGGCCTTGACCAGCAGGCTGTCGGAGTGACCGTGGTAGCAGCCCTCGAACTTGATGATGCTGTCGCGGCCGGTGAAACCGCGGGCCAGGCGGATGGCGCTCATAGTCGCCTCGGTACCGGAGCTGACCATGCGCACCATCTCCATCGACGGCACCAAGCTGCAAACCAGCTCGGCCATTTCGGTTTCCAGGGCGGTCGGCGCGCCGTAGGACAGGCCGTGCTCCAGTTGGCGACGCACCGAGTCGAGCACGTCCGGGTGGCTGTGGCCGAGGATCATCGGGCCCCAGGAACCGACGTAGTCGACGTAGCGCTTGTCGTCTTCGTCCACGACATAGGCGCCTTCGGCGTGCTTGAAGAACAGCGGCGTGCCGCCGACGCCGCGAAAGGCACGCACCGGCGAGTTGACGCCGCCGGGGATGTGTTTCTGGGCGTTGGCGAAGAGGATTTCGGAGCGGGACATGGCAGGTCTCTCTGGAAACGAATCAGTCGAACAGCGCGGCAAAGGCGCGGGCGCGGTCTTCCACCTCGGTGGCGGAGTCCGCGGCGAACAGGGCGTGGATCACGGCGACCATGCTGGCGCCGCGGGCGATCAGGTTGGGTGCGGTTTCCAGGGTTACGCCGCCGATGGCGACGATGGGCTGGGCAAAGCGCGTGCGTGCCTGATCCAACAGCTCCACGGTGGCAGCCGGAGCGCCGGGTTTGGTGTTGGAATTAAAGAAGCGGCCGAAGGCGATATAGCTGGCGCCCTCGGCTACGGCGCGCTCGGCCAGCTCCAACTGGGCATGGCAGGTACCGCCAATGACGACATCCGTACCAAGGCGGGCGCGGGCGGTGGCCAGCGAGCCATCGGTCTGACCCAGGTGCAGGCCGGCGCCCAGGCGGGCAGCCAGTTCCAGGTCGTCGTTGATGATCAGCGTGGCAACGTGGCGCAGGCAGAGTTCGGCCAGTGCCTGCGCTTCATCGAAACGGCGCACGGCATCGCCGGACTTGTCGCGGTATTGCAGCAGGCGCGCACCGCCAGCCAGCGCCGCTTCGGCGTATGGCAACAGCTTGCCACCCGCCAGCAGCGGGGTGTCGGTGATGGCGTAGAGGCCGCGCAGGCTCATTGGCCGTAATCCAGCGGCAGACGGCGTGGCACGTACTGGCCGTGGCCGGGTTGTTCGGCGTCGCGCAGGGTACGCCAGGTGTAGTCCAGGGCGCTTTTCACCGCGCTGACCAGCTCTTCACCCAGCGCCAGGCGACCGGCCAGGGTGCTGGCCAGGGTGCAGCCGGAGCCGTGATAACTGCCGGGCAGGCGTGCGCAGGTAAAGGTGTGGCGACTGCCGTCGCGGCTGTACAGGCGGTTGTGCACTTCGGCTTCGTCGCCGTGGCCGCCGGTGATCAGCAGGTGCTCGATGAAGGGCAGCAGTTTCTCGGCGCACTCGTCGGCGCTGCCTTCCGGCAGTTCGGCGAGGATGCGCGCTTCCGGCAGGTTCGGCGTGGCGATGGTGGACACGGCGAACAGGCGTTCGCGCATGGCATAGCCGACGTCATCCTTGCCCAGCGAGCCGCCGCCGCCGGCGCGCAGCACCGGGTCGCAGACCAGTGGTACGCCAGGCAGCTGGCTCATCACTTCGAGCACGTTCTCGACCATCTCTACCGAGCCGAGCATGCCCAGCTTGACGGCGGCGACCGGCATGTCGGCGATCACTGCACGGGCCTGGGCCATTACCCAGTCGCGGTCGAGCACGCGGAAGTCGGAGACGTTGACGGTATCCTGCACGGTCAGGGCGGTCACCGTCGGGGCGGCGTGGCAGCCTTGGGCCAGCAGGGCTTCGATATCGGCCTGCAGACCAGCACCACCACTGGGGTCGTGACCGGACATGCAGAGCACTACGGGGCGGAAGTTTGGCGTTTTCATGGTGCGCGAGCTTATCACTAACAGGCCTCAAGTCGCTGCACGCCATGCCGGTCGTTAGTCTTTCTGATTCTCGTCTGTATTGGCATTAGCTGGTCTGGAAGTGGCATCATGCGCGCCCCTGCCGCCTTGCCCGAATGCCTCCAATGACGCTGCGTACCTGCCTGATCATGATGACCGCCCTGGCGGTGATCACCGATAACCTGATCATTCCTTTTTACCCGCAGTATTTCGCCGAGCGTTTCGACAATCCGCCGGAGCAGCATGTCGGTCTCTATCTGGCGGTGGTCAGCCTGGTGGTGATGGCGGTGTTTCCGCTCTGGGCGCGCCTGGCCAAGCGCGTGCACCCGGTGCGCATCCTGATCAGCGCGCAACTGATGGCCGGCAGCCTGACCGCCGCCTGCTATTTCATCGACTCGCTGCCGCTGTTCTGGGTGGTGTCGCTGCTGATGGTGGTGTTCAAGGGCAGCTACCTGCTGATGTACCCCTACGTGATGAGCCTGCAGCAGCAGGACAACCACACCCAGACCATCGGCACCCTGTCGGTGGTGGTGCACTTCGGCGCCATTCTCGGCGCTGCGCTGGGTGGCCTGATTCTGCAGATCATGAACATTGGCGATGTGTTTCTGGTGATGGCCGCCGGCGATTTCATCCAGATGGCCATCTGCATGCATCTGGTGCGTGGCTACCTGCCGGCGCCGGGTGAGCAGCCGGCGAGCGACGAGGCGCCGGTGAAGAACGAGGCGCGCAGCCTGCCGGCGATCTACCGCCTGTGCCTGGTGATGCTGCTGTTCTACTTCGTCGGTTACGTCACCCGGCCGTTCTTTGCCGTCTACTGGCAGCAGGTGGCGCACTGGAACAGCGAGATGGCGGCCGGCTTCGTCTATGCGTTGCCCGGCGCCGTGGCCGTGTTGGCGCTGTGGTGGGGGCGCCGCGCGACCAAGCAGGGCAACACCCGTGACGGCATTCTCGCCGGTCTGCTGCTGGGCGCGGCGGCCACCTTCATCCAGGGCTTCGGCGATCAGTGGCTGATCCTGCTCGGCCGCGTGCTGTTTGGCTGGGCGCTGTATCAGGTCACCGTGCGCCTCGATGCCTTGCTGTTCGAACTCAGCTCGCCAGAGCACTACGCGGTGGACTTCAGCAAGATCAACATCTTCCAGTGCCTGGGCAACATGGGCTCGGCCTACGGCGCGGGCTTGCTGGTCAGCCACTACGGCCAGGCCATGCCGTTCTGGGTCGGTGCTGCCGGGCTGCTGTTGACCGCCGCGTTGTTCCCGGTGCTGGTGCGCAAGCCAAGGTGGCCTGAGTCTTGAGTGGCGAATGATAATTTGATGCAGATGCGTTTCGGTGATTAAATTCGCCCTCCGCACTGCCGCCGTCATCCGGATTCGCCGCGATGCAAGACCTCCACCATCTGCTCGATGTCATTTCTCGCAGCCTGCCCGGGCTGCAGGGACGGATCGGGCATGCCGGGGCTGACCTGCTGGTGTGCGGTAGCGAGGGCAACGACCGGCGTATCGCCGCGCTCTACCATTACTGGCAGCAGGCCCATCCCGAGGCCGGGGCGCATTACTGGACGGTGCGCAGCTGGACCTACCTGGTCTGGCAACCCATCTACCTGACACTGCTCGGCGTGCACCTGGCGCAGCGCGTGCCTTGTCTGGCAAGCCTGGGGCAGGCGGTGCAGGGCGGCGTGGTGTCGGGTTTCTGTCTGCCCGAGCACTGCCCGCAGCAGGCTATGGAAGATCAGCTGATCGGCCTGGCTGCCAGCCAGCTCGAGCAACTGCTGCGCCGCCAGCACGCCGAGTTCTGCCAGGTGCAGAACATTCACGGCAAGCTGGCCCAGCGCCTGGCGGCTGATTACGTGCTGGCCGCCTTGTTGCTGGTGCAGCGCCAACTGACTCTGGACAACCAGCAACTGCGCGCGCTGGCGGCACGTTGGCTGGAGGTATTGGGCTTGCGTGGTGGCAGCGACCTGCTGGAGGTGCGGCTGGACGATGGCCGCGACTGCCTGGCCCTGGAGCGCAAGGCCTGTTGCCAGCATTTTCGGCGTTGCGACGGCGAGCTGTGCAACACCTGCCCGAAATTGCGGCGTGACGAGCGCCTGCTGCGCCTGCGCGAGGAGCTGGCCCTGGCATGTTGACGTTGCGTGATATCGAAGTACGCCGCGGCGAGCGGGTGACGCTGGCGCTGGACGAACTGCACCTCGAAGGGGATCGCTTCACCGTGATCCTCGGCCACAACGGCTCGGGCAAGTCGACCCTGATGAACCTGCTGGCGCGGCAGCTGCAGCCGACCCGAGGTTCGCTGCAGCTCGATGAGCGCGACCTGGCCGGTTTTTCCGCCCGTGACTTCGCCCGCCGTGTGGCCTTTCTGCCGCAACACCTGCCCGATGTCGCTGGCCTGACCGTGCGCGAACTGGTGCGTCTGGGGCGCTTTCCCTGGCGCGGGCTGCTCGGCCGCTGGCGCGCCGAGGACCATGCAGCCATCGATCAGGCGCTGGCCCAGACCGATGTCGCCCATTACGCCGATCACCTGGCCGACCGCCTCTCCGGTGGCGAGCGCCAACGTGCCTGGATCGCCATGCTGCTGGCCCAGCAATCGCCGCTGTTACTGCTCGACGAGCCCACCTCGGCGCTGGACCTGGCGCATCAGTACGAGCTGATGGGCCTGCTGCGGCAGCTCAATCGCGACAGCGGGCGCGGCATCGTCGCCATCCTTCACGACATCAACCTCACCGCGCGGCATGCCGACCGGGTGATCGCCCTCAAGCAGGGGCGCATCTTCTTCGACGGTAGCCCGGACGAGTTGCTCAGCGGGCCATTGCTCAGCCAGCTCTACGACATCGATATCGAACTGATCGAGCAGCCCGGCAGCGCCCGCAAGATTGCCGTGGTGGCCTGAGCATGGCTGCAGTTTCGGCGCCGTCACGCCACCTTCTGACGCTACTCGCGCTGCTGCCCCTGGCACTGCTGCACCTGTGGCTGGCGGCAGATCTTGGTCCGTTCGAGCTGTGGGCGATGCTGGCTTCTGCCGAACACAGCTTCGAGTTTCTGCAACTGCAACTGTCGGCTCTACCCAGGCTGAGCATGGCGCTGCTGACCGGCGCTGCGCTGGGCCTGTCCGGCAGCCTGTTGCAGCAGATCACGCAGAACCGCCTGGTGTCGCCCATGACCATCGGCGCCTCGTCCGGGGCCTGGCTCGGGCTGGTGCTGGCCACCTTGCTGGTGCCGACCTTCGCGGCCAGCCACGGACACTGGGCGGCACTGCTCGGCGCACTGCTGGCGGTCGGTCTGGTGCTGCTGATTGCCGGGCGCAGTGGCATCGGCGGGCTGCCGCTGGTGCTGGGCGGCATGGCCATGAACCTGTTGCTCGGCGCGCTGGCTGCCGGGCTGGTGCTGATCAACAACCAGTACACCCAGGGGTTGTTCGTCTGGGGCGCGGGTGATCTGGCGCAGATCGACTGGCATTGGGTGCAGTGGCTGTGGCCCAAGCTGTTGCTGGCAGTGCCAGTGCTGATCCTGGCGCCGCGGCCGTTGAGCTTGCTGCAGCTTGGCGGCGATGCTGCTCAGGGCCGTGGCCTGGCGCTGTGGCCGGTGATGCTGGTGCTGTTCCTGGCGGCGCTGTGGTTGTGTTCGGTGTCGATCACGGCGGTCGGCCTGATCGGTTTCATCGGCCTGCTCACGCCGAATCTGGCGAAGATGCTCGGCGCCCGCACGGCGCGTGATGAGCTTTTTTACAGCGCGTTGCTCGGTGCCTTGCTGCTGCTTGGCACCGACGCCCTGGCGCTGCTGGCCAATCGTCTCAGCGGCCAACTGGTGCCCAGTGGCGCGGCGGCGGCGTTGATCGGTGCGCCAGTGTTGTTGTGGCTGGCGCGCCGACACCTGGCGGCGGAAGACCCGCGTGGCCTGCAGTTGCCGCGCGGCGCCGAGCGTTTCGGCTGGCGCAGTGCGCTGTGGGTGGCGCTTCTCGCCGTGCTGGCGCTGACCGTGGCGCTCGGGCTGGCGCGTGGTGTCGATGGCTGGCACCTGCAGTGGCCGTCGGCGCTGGTCTGGTCGCTACGCTGGCCGCGTGTGCTCACCGCGGCTTCTGCCGGCGCCGGTTTGGCGATTTCCGGTCTGCTGCTGCAGCGCCTGCTGCGTAACCCGCTGGCCAGCCCGGATATTCTCGGCCTATCCGCCGGGGCCACGCTGGCGGTGATGCTGGCGCTGATCATCTTCGGTGGTGCGCTGCTAGGCGCGGTCGCGCCGCTGGCGGCCTTCGTCGGCAGTCTGGCGGTGCTGGCGGTGTTGATGCTGCTGGGCCGGCGTCATCACTACTCACCAGCGCTGATGGCGCTGTTGGGGATTTCCCTGGGCGCGCTGCTCAACGCCGCCTTGCAGTTCGTGTTGGCCAAGGGCACGGGTGACTCGCTCGCGTTGCTCGGCTGGCTGGCCGGCTCCACCTACCGCGCCACACCGGCACAGGCATTGTGGCTGACGGTTGGCGTGCTGCTGTTCGGCGCTCTGGCAGTGCTGTTCCAGCGTGGGCTGACGCTGATCGGCATCGGCGATGGGGTGGCCGCCAGCCGCGGCTTGAACGTGCCGCGCTTGCGGCTGGTGCTGCTGGTGCTGGTGGCGTTGCTCTGTGCGCTGGTTACCAGTCTGCTCGGGCCAGTGGCGTTTCTGGGGCTTTTGGCCCCGCATATCGCGGTGATGCTCGGCGCGCGCCGGGTGCTGCCGCAGCTGCTGCTGGCGGCCTCGTTGGGCGCGGTGCTGATGCTGCTGGCGGACTGGGTCGGCCGCACCCTGATCTTCCCGTTGCAGATTCCGGTGGGCATTGTCGCCTCGGTGTTGTGTGGCAGCTATTTCGTCTACTTGCTCATCCGTGGGAGGTTGGCGTGAGGCGTTGCTTACTCGGCTTTCTACTGCTGTGGCTGACACCTGCCTGGGCGAGTGATGCGCCACGGGTGGCTGCGCTGAGCTGGGAGGCCACCGAGCATCTGCTGATGCTCGATGTGACGCCATTGACCGTCGCCGATGCCGGTGACTACCGCGCCTGGGTGGTCAGGCCGACGTTGGCTGAGGGCGTGCCGTCGAGCGGTTCGCGCCTGGAGCCCAACCTCGAGTTGCTGGCCGAGTTACAGCCTGAGCTGATCGTCATTCCACCGGTGCTGGAAGACATTCGCCCGTTGCTCGAACGTATCGCGCCGGTGCAGGTGTATCAGGGCTTCAGCCAGCAGCATGACAATCAGCAGGTGCAGCGCGAGGCGTTTCTCGACCTGGCGCGCTCCTTGGGGCGCGAGGCGTTGGCCGAGCAGCGCCTGCAGGCGATGGACGTCTATCTGGCGCAATGGCGTGAGCGGCTGCAGGCCCATTACGCAGAGCACTTGCCGGCCGTCACGGTGATTCGCTTCTCGTCGCCGACGGCCGCCTTCATCAACGGCCCCAACTCCATGCCGCAACATGCGCTGGCGCTGCTGGGCCTGCAGCCGGCACTGGACCTGGCGCCGAGCCCCTGGGGCATCACTCAGGTACCGATCACCGCGCTGGGTCGTATCGAAGAGGGTGTCGTGCTGCATATCGAACCCTTTGCCCAGGAGGCGCAGTTGTTCGCCTCGCCACTTTGGCAGGCGATGCCTTTCGTGCGTGAGCAGCGCTTCGCCGCGATGCCCTCGACCTGGACCTATGGCGGCGTGTTTTCCCTGCAGTATCTGGCCGAGGCCATAGGTGAAGCGCTGCTTAAACTGCCGTCTGAATCTGGAAAAGCGACCCAATAGACCCTAGCATTGACGACATCGCCTCGCCCGCCGTGCAAAGGCAGTTTCCGTCTGCATGACAAGCCCGTGCTCAACGCCGGCTATTCGCGCTCGGTATTCTGGCTGCGGCTGGACCTGCACTATTCTGATTGGATCGGCCGCCTTGTTCGGCTGCCAGTTCGCTCGCAGCTTCCTGCACACTGGCGAACACAGTCCCTGGGTTGATCGTCTGTTGCTGCTGCTGATGGCCTGCGGCGCAGGGGTGATGATTCTGGCACTGAGCATCAGTTATGCCACGGCATTGCGTCTGGCCACCTACCTGGCCCTGCTGTTCACCGTGGTTATCTTCGCCGCCGGTATCCTCGCCTGGCTGCGCGGTATGCGCGTGGCGCGGTACTTCATCTTCGCCTGGACCGCCTTTCTCATCGGCGGCATCGTCAACACGCTGATGGTGCTGGGCTACCTGCCCAACGTGTTTCTCACCATGTATGCCAGCCAGATCGGCTCGGCGCTGGAAGTGGGCCTGCTGTCGTTGGCGCTGGCCGACCGCATCAACGCGATGAAGGAAGAGCGCGCGCATTCTCCAGGAAGCCGGACGCAAGCTCGAAACGCTGAACCAGGAACTGGCCGACAGCAACCGTTTCAAGGATGAATTCCTCGCCACCGTGACCCATGAGCTGCGTACGCCGATGAACGGGGTGATCGGCTCGCTGGAGCTGATGCAAACGGTGAAGATGGACATCGAACTGGAGCAGTACCAGAAGACCGCTGCAGCGTCCGCGCGCGACATGATGCGCATGGTCAACGACATCCTCGCTCTCACCGAATTGCAGGCCGGCAAGCTCTATCCGCGGCGCGAGACGTTCAGCCTGCGCGGGCTGTTCGATGGTCTGCGTGCCCAGTATGCGGCGCGCGCTGAAGACAAGGGGCTGACGTTCGCCCTGGAACTGGACGACAACCTGCCCGATACCCTGGAAGGGGACGCAGCCAAGCTGGCACAGGCGCTGGGCTATCTGCTGGATAACGCCATCAAGTTCACCAGTCAGGGCGGCGTGACCTTGCAGGTCGGCCGTGCCGGTAGCGTGGGCAGCAGCCTGCCGTTGAGTGTGGTGGTCAGCGATACGGGGATCGGTTTCGCGCCCGGCGACGGCGACCTTTACCAGCGCTTCCATCAACTCGATGGCTCGATGACGCGCAAGTACGGCGGCCTGGGCATCGGCCTGGCGATCTGCCGGCAGCTGGTCGACCTGCTTGGTGGCGTGCTCAGTCACGAGTCGCAGCCGGGGCAGGGCAGTCGGTTTCGCCTCGATGTGCCGCTGACTCTGCCGCTGCAACCGCAGGCCAGCGATGTTCGCCCGGCACGACCGCAGGGCGGCGCGCTGCAGCGCCAGGCGCAGCAATGCACGGTGCTGATCGTCGAGGGCAATGCGATCAACCAGTTGGTAACTCTCGGCATGTTGCTCAAGATCGGCTACCTCGTGCGCACTGCCGACAACGGCGCCGAGGCCCTCGAGTTGCTGCGCAGTGAGACGGTGGATGCGGTGCTGCTCGACTGCCAGATGCCGGTGATGGACGGCTTCGCCACCTGCCGTGCGCTGCGCGCCCTGCCGGGCTGCGCCGAACTGCCGGTGCTGGCGATCACCGCGCACAGCCACAGCGGCGACCGCGAACGCTGCCTGGCTGCGGGCATGAGCGACTACCTGGCGAAACCGGTGAAATTCGACGAGTTGCGCGTACTGCTGCATGACTGGGTGCTGTGCCGCCCGGCAACGGTTTCCGGTGGCGCCGCGCCGGTCTGACTCTTTCGCAGGGCGTGATGAAGCCGCTGCGCCCGTAGGAGCCGGCTTGCCGGCGATGCTCTGCGCCTGTCAGATCGATGATCGCCAGCAAGCTGGCTCCTACAAGTGCAGCTTTGCACGGGCAACCTCATTCCCGATTCGGCGGCAGATTTGGCCGGATCGCCCCTTTCGCCATGGTCTGAATCCTGATTCACTGCATGCAGATGAATCAGGATTCAGACCATGGCTTATCGCACCACCGAAGCTCGACTCGACCGCGACCAAGCGTTGCGCGCGCGTATTCTCGACTGCGCCCTGCTGCGGGTGGCCGAGGGCGGTTTCGCCGCCCTGACCATGCAGGCGCTGGCCGACGATGTCGGCATCGCCACCGGTAGTCTGTACCGCCACTTTCGCAGCAAGGGTGAACTGTCCGCCGAGGTATTCGCCAGCGCCAGCCAGCGTGAGGTAGATGCTCTGGCCGCTGCCTTGCGTGGGCCGGGCAGCGCCAGTGAGCGCCTGCGCATCGGCCTCGAACAGTTCGCTGCCCGCGCCTGGCATAGCCGCCGCCTGGCCTTCGCGCTGATCGCCGAACCGGTCGACCCGGAAGTCGACGAGCAGCGCCTGCTCTACCGCGAAGCCTACGCCGAACTGTTCATCGATCTGCTGGAGGAGGGTGCCGGCGCCGGTGAGTTTCGCGTCGAGCAGATCGGCCTGATGGCGGCCTGCCTGGTCGGCGCCATTGCCGAAGCGCTGGTCGGCCCTCTGTCGCCACCTGCTCGCGCCGCTCGTGAAGCAGGCCAACCCACCCTGGAGCTGGCGCAGGTCAGCGCCAGCCTTGCCACCTTCTGCCTGCGCGCCGTCGGCGCCAAGGAGCCCACGCGATGAAGCCCAGCCTGCATGCCGAAACCCACGAGGTGTTCAACCAGGTACCGAGCCTCGATGGCGCCAATCTCTATCGCCTCGATCTGCCGCTGCAGGAGTGGATTCGCCGCTACGATGGCGCCTGGGCCCACGAGCGTTTGAGCGCCTATGGTGCGCTGGCCGGCGGCGCCCTGATGCAGGCCGGCTTTCTTGCCAACGAGAACAAACCGGTGTTCAAGAGTCATGACCGCTACGGCAATCGCATCGACCTGGTCGAGTTTCACCCGGCCTACCACGAGCTGATGCGCACAGCGGTCGAGCACGGCCTGCCGTCGCTGCCCTGGACCGACCCGCGTGCCGGCGCCCATGTCGCCCGCGCCGGGCTGACCTATATGCATAGCCAGGCCGAAGCGGCCAGCGGCTGCCCGTTGACCATGACCTTCGCCGCCGTGCCGGCCATCCGCCTGCAGCCCAACGTAGCCGAGCAGTGGCTGCCGAAGATCCTCGCCACCGAGTACGACCCACGCAACCTGCCGATGGAGCAGAAGACTGGCGTGACCATCGGCATGGCGATGACCGAGAAGCAGGGTGGCACCGACGTGCGCGCCAACACCACCCGCGCTTATCCCATCGGCCTTGGCGGGCCGGGGCAGGGCTATGAGCTGGTGGGCCACAAGTGGTTCTGCTCGGCGCCGATGTGCGATGCCTTCCTCACCCTGGCCTACACCGACAAGGGCCTGTCGTGCTTCCTGCTGCCGCGTCACCGCCCGGACGGAACGCGCAACGCGTTCTACATCCAGCGGCTGAAGAACAAGCTGGGCAACTGGGCCAACGCCTCCAGCGAGGTGGAGTACCGTGGCGCTTTCGCCTGGATGCTCGGCGAGGAAGGGCGTGGCGTGCCGACCATCATCGAGATGGTGGCGATGACCCGCTTCGATTGCATGGTCGGCTCCAGCAGCCTGATGCGCCAGGCGCTGACCCAGGCTGCGCACCACTGCGCGCATCGCCAGGTGGGTGGCAAGCTGCTCGCCGACCAGCCGCTGATGCAGAACGTGCTGGCCGACCTGGCGCTGGAGAGCGAAGCCGCGCTGGCCCTGTGCATGCGCATGGGCCGCGCGCTGGATCACGCGCATGACGCGCAGGAAGACAAGTTCGCCCGTCTGGTCACTGCCGTGGGCAAATACTGGATCTGCAAGCGCGCGCCGGAAATGATCTACGAGGCCAGCGAATGCATGGGCGGCGCGGGCTATGTCGAGGAAACCATCATGCCGCGCCTGTACCGCGAAGCGCCGGTCAACTCGATCTGGGAAGGCTCGGGCAACGTGCAATGCCTGGACGTGCTACGCGCGCTGTCCAAGGAACCTGGCGTGCTCGACGCGTTGTTCGCCGAACTGGGCGATGGTCACGGCGATGCCCGCCTGAAGGCGCATATCCAGCGCCTCAAGGCAGATTTCGCTGATACAGCCGACATCCAGTACCGCGCGCGCCGGCTCACCGAAGACATGGCCGTAGCCCTGCAGGCGAAGCTGCTGCTGGAGGCGGGCAACGCCACTGTCTCCGATGCCTTTATCGCCAGCCGGCTGGAAGGCCGTGGCCGCGTCTACGGCACCCTGCCGCGCGGTGTCGACGTCGAGGCGCTGCTGGCGCGTAGCACGCCGAATCTGCTTTGATACAGGGGCAATCTTTAACAAGGAGAAGTTGGTAGGTTTTTAGCGGCTGATTTTCTCCTTTAAGGAACAATTGGTTAGGCTAAGTGTGTTCCCCGCGCCAGCGGGGATGAACCGTATCTGTTCAACGGCACCATTGATTGGCTGTTGTGTTCCCCGCGCCAGCGGGGATGAACCGCTGCTGGCACGCCCCGGCTACTTTGAGCCGATGTGTTCCCCGCGCCAGCGGGGATGAACCGCTCGTGAAGGCGGCGCAAAAGGCGATGGCGAAGTGTTCCCCGCGCCAGCGGGGATGAACCGTGCGAATAGCGCATGGTCATCTTGATATCGCCGTGTTCCCCGCGCCAGCGGGGATGAACCGGTCGCGCGGTTGCTGACCCTGGCCGGCGAGGCGTGTTCCCCGCGCCAGCGGGGATGAACCGCCCCGAATATGACGCAGCACATTCAAACTTGCGTGTTCCCCGCGCCAGCGGGGATGAACCGTCCGGCTCAGCCTTGTTCAGCGCGCGCTTGCCGTGTTCCCCGCGCCAGCGGGGATGAACCGGTGAACTGCTCCAGGCTGGCATCAACACCGGTCGTGTTCCCCGCGCCAGCGGGGATGAACCGCGCATCGAGAATATTTGCATTCTGACAAAACCGTGTTCCCCGCGCCAGCGGGGATGAACCGAGTGCGCATTGGCTTGGGCGTGAGTGTGGAAAGTGTTCCCCGCGCCAGCGGGGATGAACCGCCCGCAGCAGCTCAACACCTGGCGCGAGCAAAGTGTTCCCCGCGCCAGCGGGGATGAACCGCTGGCAGTCAGCATCGTGCTGGGCCATCACCGGTGTTCCCCGCGCCAGCGGGGATGAACCGTCGGTGAACTTGGCGAGATGCTGGTCAAAGAAGTGTTCCCCGCGCCAGCGGGGATGAACCGCGTTGTAACTAATCCATCAGGCCCGGTTACAAGTGTTCCCCGCGCCAGCGGGGATGAACCGATCATGATTAACCCCTTACCACTGGCCGAGCGGTGTTCCCCGCGCCAGCGGGGATGAACCGCAGATTGATGCGCGGGAGGCGCTGGCAAAGGTGTGTTCCCCGCGCCAGCAGGGATGAACCGCGCATGGAGACGTTGGTTTTGCCGAACTGGAAGTGTTCCCCGCGCCAGCGGGGATGAACCGTTCTGCATTTCCTCTTCGTTGCCTTCGCGCTCGTGTTCCCCGCGCCAGCGGGGATGAACCCGCTCAAGCCAAGACGCACGAATCCTTAGGAGCGAGCTCTGCTCGCGAAGCTTCTGACTCATCCAGATTCACGAGCAGAGCTCGCTCCTACAGGTCAGGCAGTCAGGCATATTCACCGCGGCGCACTGGTCTCCCCCTGCGCTGTTGTCAGTCCAGAACGATGCTGGCACTTTGTTGGGCCAGTAACGATGCGATGCAAGGAGTGCCAGATGAAAGGATTCGCCGATCTCAGCGAGCAGGCCCGTCGTCTTTGGGCCAAGAGTGACGATGGCTTCGGTCATGGTGTGCTGGCGCATTTGCTGGATGTGGCGGCGGTGGCCGAGCGGATGCTGGCCCATGAGCCTCCGAGTACGCTGGATTGGGCCGCTCAAGCGCTGGGGTTGGAGCGCGAGCATGTCGCCCGCTGGGTTGCCTGCCTGGTGGGCCTGCATGACTTCGGCAAGGCCATCCCCGGCTTTCAGGACAAGTGGCTCGCTGGGCGGCAGGCTGATGAGGCGCTTGGGCTGGCTTTTCCCGACCGTGCCCTGGGCGTTACCGACCATGCTTGCGCCAGCGCAGCGCTGCTCTGGGAACATTTGCCTAAGCAGGGTATCGGCCATCTGCTGTGGATCCGTCATGTCTTGCAAGCCATCAGCGCCCACCATGGCTACAACTTCAACCAAAGCGAATTCAATCGGGCCAAACCGTCGTTTGAGCCGCCGGCCTGGGGGGAGGCGCGCCGACAGATATTCGCGGCTTACTGGGCGGTATTGGCGCCACAGGGCGTGCCGCAAATCGAAGCTTTGTCACAGCCTGCGGTGCAGTGGCTGGCGGGGCTGACCAGCGTGGCTGACTGGATCGGTTCCAACCCGGAATGGTTTCCCCTGGGCGAGCGCCATGCGCTATTGGCTGAGCATCATGCCGATGCCTGCGCGCGCGCCGATCAGGCCTTACGGGAGATCGGTTGGCGAGCCTTTCAACCTCTGCTGACTGCGCCGGCCACGGCAGATCATCTGATCGCCCGGATCGTACAGCGCTCCGAGCTGACGGCGCGTCCGCTGCAAGCGCAAGCCGACCTTCTGCTCGATGGTGTGCAAGGCCCGGCGCTGCTGCTGGTCGAGGCGCCTATGGGCGAGGGTAAGACCGAGCTGGCCTTTCTCGCTCACCTGCGGCTGCAGGCGGCCAACCAACATCGCGGACTCTACGTCGCGCTGCCAACACAGGCCACGGGCAATGCACTGTTCAGTCGTGCGCTGACCTTTCTCCACAGCTTCGCTGTCGGCACCCCGCTGGACGTGCAACTGGTGCATGGCGGCGCCGGGCTCAACGAACAGGTGCTGGCGCTGCGGGGCATTCATGGTGCGGCGGGTGAGGATGTCACCTCTTCGGCCTGGTTCTCTCAGCGCCGTCGCCCGCTGCTGTCGCCTTATGGCGTCGGTACCGTGGATCAGGCGCTGTTCGCCACGCTCAACGTCAAACACCATTTCGTGCGTCTGTGGGGGCTGAGCAACCGTGTAGTGGTGCTCGATGAAGTGCATGCCTACGACACCTACACCAGTGGCCTGATCGAAGCGCTGTTGCGTTGGCTCAAGGCGATGGGCAGTTCGGTGGTGTTGATGAGCGCTACCTTGCCAGGGCTGCGTCGCGATGCCTTGCTACGTGCCTGGGGCGTTGCCCCGGAGAGCGCGCCTGAGCTGAGCTATCCGCGCCTGTTGTTGGCCGATGATCGTGGCCTCAAGGGCGACACCTGCGATTCACGACCATTGCCTCCGATTAACCTGCAGGCCGTGCCGGAAGATATCGACAGCCTGGTCGCCAGGGCCTGTGAGTTGGTAGGGCAGGGTGGTTGCGGGGCGCTGATCGTCAATACCGTGGATCGTGCGCAGAGCCTTTACCTAAAACTAAAGGTCGAGCTGGCCGATGAGGTGCCGCTGCTGCTCTTTCATGCGCGCTTCCCGGCCAATCAGCGCAGCGAGCAGGAGCAAGCCGTGCTGGCGCGCTTTGGTGATGGCGGCGCGCGACCTGCCAAGGCTTTGCTGATCGCCACCCAGGTGGCCGAGCAGAGCCTGGATATCGACTTCGATTTCATGCTTACCGACCTGGCGCCGGTGGATCTGATCCTGCAGCGTGCGGGCCGTCTGCATCGCCACCAGCGCGAGCGCCCCGAGGCGCATCGGCGGGCGACCTTGTATGTGGCGGGGCTGGCGCCCGAAGGCTTGCCCGATCTCAAGAGCACGGCCTGGGAATATGTCTACGAGCCCTACATTCTTGGGCGCACCTGGGCATTGCTGTCGCGCGAGCAGGCATTGCACCTACCGCAGGACATCGATCGTCTGGTGCAGGCAGTGTATGACAGCGAGGATTTACCGGCGGATCTGGCCGAGGCAGATCGTGCTTTTATCGAGGATGAGGCCTACGGCAGTCACTTGGGCAAACGGCAGACCGAGCGCATGATGGCACTCAATGTCGCCATCGATCCCGAGGCCGAACCGCAGAACGCCTACACCCAGAAGAATCGCGGTTATGAAGAGGGCGAGGAAGGTTTAGGGCTGCCCAACTACACCCGCCTGGGCGACGACTCCGTGACCTTGATTCCCGTGCATCAGGTGCCCGGTGGCTGGAGCCTTACGCCAAGTGGCGAGGCCTTCGACCCCGATCAGCCGCTGTCCAACGCGCTGGCCAAACAGCTCCATGCCCGCCAGTTGAAAACCTCACGCACAGCATTGGTCAAGCATGCGCAGGTGTTGGAGGCGCGGCGGTCGTTCAGCGAGCATCCGTTGCTGCGTCATCTCAAGCCGCTGCTCCTGACCGATGGCTGCCTGCAGCTCGGGCGTTTGACGGTGCGTCTGGATGATGAGCTGGGGCTGGTCTATCAGCGCACGAGCTAAGTTCAGTCTGCACTTGGCCACTGGCGGGCCGTATGCAACACGCGGAGTATCCGTACTTGGTCATTGACCAGGTCGTAGATCATCAGATAGTGCTGATGCACAACCAGTTCGCGAGTGCCGCTTACCCGGCCTGGTCGCCCCAAGCCGGGATGATCGGCCAGGCGGCTGGCCTTCTCCGTGAACAATTCATCCAGCGCCAGGGTGGCAATGGGATTGTCCTGAGCGATATAACTGCGGATGGCTTGGCGGTCGTTCAGCGCAAGACGCGTCCAGGCCAGTTTCACGACGCGGCGCTGTCCAGCTTGCGGCGCATTTCAGCGCGCCATGCGGCGGCTTCGGCTTCGACCTCTTCGCTGCTGAGCAACTCACCGGCATTGGCCGAATCCAGCCCCATCTGTACCTGGCGGCGCAGCCAGACATCGTGCTCGGCGGCCTCTTGCTGCTGCCGGACGAAGTCGCGCATGAAGTCGCGCAGCAACTGCGCGCCGGTACGGTCGCGGGCCTTGGCTGCCTGGGCAAATTCGCTTTTCAGTGCGTCGTCTACGCGAAAGGTAAAGGTGGCTTCACTCATGCTGAGCACCTCGATGTGTTACAGGGTTGGTGCATCGTAGCACGCGCTTATTGACTCGGACGTGGGCATAGATGAGTGGCATTAAATAGGTCTTTTGCCTGACCTGATTAATTTCGTGGTAGCACTGGCTGCCAGCAGCTGTACGTTTTACGGTGCTTTTGGATGATGAGCTGGCTGGGTGTATCTGCGGGGCACAGTCGGTAGCTTGCCCAAATGATCATCAGACGTATGATGTAGCTACGTTTCTACATGTATGGAGTGCGCCATGCAAACCATCCTTACCAGTCGCGAGTTCAATCAGGACGCCAGTGGTGCCAAGCGTGCTGCCAAACATGGGCCGGTCTTTATCACGGATCGTGGCAAACCGGCTCATGTGCTGCTGAGCATCGAGGAATACCAGCGTCTGACCGGCGGCCCCGGCAGCATCATCGATCTGCTGGCCATGCCGACAGTCGAGGACATCGAGTTCGAGGCGCCGCGTGCGCAAGGTTTGTCGCGCCCGGCGGATTTGAGCTGATGTTCGTCCTCGACACTAATGTCGTGTCCGAACTGCGCAAGGCCAAGAGTGCCAAGGCCGACCCGCGCCTAGTGGCCTGGGCTCAGCGCCTGCTGCCGGGGCAGTTGTTCATTTCCGCGATCACCGTGCTGGAGCTGGAAACCGGCGTGCTGCTAGTGGAACGACGCGACCCGCAGCAGGGCCGCCTGCTGCGCTCCTGGCTCGATAGCCATGTACTACCCGGCTTCGCCGGACGCATCCTGCCGGTCGACGCCGCCGTGGCGCAGCGTTGCGCGCAATTGCATGTCCCCGACCCACGCGCCGAACGCGATGCCTTGATCGTGGCCACGGCATTGGTGCATGGCATGACGGTCGCCACACGCAACGTGGCGGACTTTCTGCCCACAGGCGTGGCACTGATCAACCCTTGGGAGTTTGCTGGCTAAGTTGATTTGACTCATGCCGTAGTGGCATTTTGTCTGCTTTACTGCAGATCTGTCGGATTCAGGGAGAGGGATATGGAATCACGCAGACAACAGGGAATGGGGGTGGGGCATGGATGAAGCTTTCAATCTGCTCGACGAGCCATGGCTGGCGGTACGGATGCATGATGGGCAGGTGCGTGAGCTGGGCTTGCTGGCGCTCTTCGAGCAGGCCGGCGAGATCAGCGCCCTGGCGGAAACCTCACCGCCAAGCCTGATCGCCCAATACAGGCTGTTGCTGGCGATCACCCACCGCGCCATCAGCCAGGCGCAAGGGCGCTGGACGGATGCCGAGCGCCTACGCTGGTATCAGGACGGGCTGCCGCTGTCGGCCATTCGCGACTATCTACAGCGTTGGCGCGAGCGCTTCTGGCTCTTCCATCCGCAGTACCCCTTCATGCAAGTGGCGGCGCTGGCCGATGAGCCGGAAACGCAGGCGAAGTTCCCTGGATACTCAATACGCCTCGCTCAGTTTTACGGTTCGGAGATGTTCAATCAGGGGGTCTATAACAGAGAGCCCGAGTACCCCGCACCTTTGCTGAGAGATTTGCTTGGCTATTTCCAATTTGTTCCGGGTGGCTTCTTTCCTGGAAAGAAACTAAAAAGCTCGGAAAAGGCTGGACCGCTTGTAAATACTGCCGCCGTCATGCCGCTAGGAGCATCCCTGGCACAAAGCCTGTGCCTGGCCCTGCACCCACCGACTCAAACAGGGCATGAAGACCTGCCCGCCTGGGAACGCAACACGCCGAGCATTGCCCAGTTGCGTGGCGACCCTGAGGTGGCGACTGGCCCCAATGATCGCTACACCCGGCAGACTCGGGCGGTACTGCTGTTGCCGGACGAGCAGGGGCGGGTGCAGTGGATTCGCTTCGCCGCTGGTTTGGCACTGGGCGATGACGTGCAGGCTCCCGATCCCATGGCCAGCTATCGGGCCGGCAGCAATAGCATGGTGCGTCTGAGTTTCAGCGAAGGCCGTGCCCTGTGGCGTGATCTGCCGACGCTCCTGCCGGACGCTGAAGGCAAGGCTTCGCAGCCTGCTGCGGTGCTGGAGTGGGCGGCCAATCTGCAGTTCTACCTGGGCAATGGTGTGCAGCCGTTGCTGATCGCCGGCTTGGCCAGTGATCAGGCCAAGCTGCTGCGCTGGCGCTCCGAGCGCATCGCGCTACCAGCCAAACTGCTGGCTTCAGCCGATCATGCCAACGAGCTGCGCCGCTATGTGCGCGATGCCGAAGAGTTGTTCACCGCATTGCGCAAGCTGGCCACCGGCATGCTCGCCGAAACCCTGCCCGACCCCGGCAGCAAGGACACCTGGGCGCGTGCCCGTAGCCTGATCGATGCCGGCCCAGTGGGTGCTTTGTACTTCGCCAGCGCCGAGCGTCAGCTTAGTCGGGTCATGGCGCTGTTGGGTAACGACGAGCTGGACGAGGCCGAAGCGCTCTGGCGGCAAAGCCTGCATGACGCCGCCCGTGATGCCTGGAAGGCCGTGCTGGCCGGCTTGGGCCGAGGCGCCAAAGCCCTGCGTGCCGAGGCACGTCATCATCCACGCCTGCTGGGGCTGCTCGCCCCGCTGCGGGAGACTCCCACACCCGACAAGGAGGTTCGCGCATGAGTGAGTTCGCGCAGAACTTTATCGCCCATTTGCAGCGCTTGCAGGAACATGACCGGGGCGCCATGGCCACCCTGCGTCGCAGCCTGAGTTTTGAGCCAGGCAGCTATCCGCCGGCTTATCCGTATGTGGAGCGTTTCGTCGCGGTCGAGCGGCACGCTCAGGATGCTTCGCGCCTGGCGCTGTACCTGACTGCGGGCCTATACGCCGCTCATCCTCATCACGGTGCACGAAGCCTGGCTGCCAGCCTTGGCGAACTGATGCGCAAGCGTGAAAGCGCCAGTATCGAGCTGCGCTTCATCGCCTTGCTTGGCGCCGATGCGGAAAACCTGGCGGTGTACCTGCGCCAGATCATCAGCTTGCTGGCCGCCGATGACCGAGCGCTGGACTACGGTGTGCTGCTGCGCGACCTGAGCGTCTGGCTCAACCCCTATATCGATGCCGAGCGCCGCGACAACGTGCGCCAGCGCTGGGCGCGCGACTTCTATCGCGCCTTGGCGGCGCCTGCTGCCGAACCCACCGAACAAGCTGTCAACGACTGAGAGGGATATCATGAGTCTGTTTGTTGAATTTCACCTGATCCAGAACTTCGCGCCATCCAACCTCAACCGTGACGACACTGGCGCGCCCAAGGATGCCCTGTTCGGTGGCCATCGCCGCGCGCGGGTCAGCAGCCAGTGCTTCAAGCGCGCCATTCGCCTGGCTGCCCAGGAGCATGAACTGGTCGCCCCGGAGCATCGCGGCGTGCGTACCAAGAAGCTCAAGGCACTGTTGCTGGAGCGTCTGGCTGAGCGCGACCCGCTCGAAGCCGAAGGCAAGATCGAAGTCGCCCTGGCCGCTGCCGGCCTCAAGCTCAAGGATGACGGCAAGACCGAATACCTGCTTTTTCTCGGCGAGGCCGAAATTGCCGGTTTCGCCAACCTCATTGAGCAACACTGGGACGAACTCGCCGGTGCTCCGGCTGGTGGCGAGAAGAAGGGCAAGAAGGAAGCAAAGGCCAGCGCCCCGGCGGATGTGGTGAAGAAAGCCAAGGCTCTGCTCGACGGTGGCAAGGCAGTGGACGTGGCGCTGTTCGGGCGCATGCTCGCCGATATGCCGGAGGTCAACCAGGACGCTGCCTGCCAGGTCGCCCATGCCATCAGCACGCATCGTGTGGAACGTGAGTTCGACTACTTCACCGCCGTCGACGACAAGGGCGGGCCGGACGAAACCGGCGCCGGAATGATCGGCCAGGTGGAGTTCAACTCCGCCACCTTGTACCGCTATGCGGTAGTCGATGCCGGCAAGCTGCTCGGTAACCTGCAGCAGGATCGCGAGCTGACCCTGTCCGCCCTGGAGGCGTTTACCCAGGCCGTGGTGCGCGCCATCCCGACGGGCAAGCAGAACACCTTCGCCGCGCACAACCTGCCGAGTTTCGTCGGCGTCTGCCTGCGCCATGCCGGCCCGCTGAACTTGGCCAACGCCTTCGAGAAACCGATTGTCCCGCGCCATGAAGCTTCGTTGACCAGCCTGTCGGTTGGCGAACTGGCCAGGCACGAGGGTAAGCTGGCGGCGGTCTATGCCGACGCTCGCGACCAGTGGGCCTACCTCGACCTGAGTGAGGCCTGGCCGCAGCAGAAGGGCTTTGCTGTGCAAAACCTCGGTGAGCTGGCGACCTGGGTACGCATGCAGGTCGCCGCGCAACTGGAGGGCTGAGCATGGCCACCCTGTTGCTGCGTTTGCAGGGGCCGATGCAATCCTGGGGCACCACCAGCCGTTTCGATGAGCGCGATACCCAGCTGGAGCCTTCCAAGTCGGGCGTGCTCGGGCTGGTTTGTGCTGCCCTGGGGCGTGATCGCCAGGAGCCGGTGGATGACCTGGCTGCCCTGCGTATGGGCGTGCGTGTCGACCATGAAGGCGTGCCGATGCGCGACTACCAGACCGCTACCGGCGTGCTGATCGCCACCGGCAAGTCGGACATGCGCCGTACCGTGGTCAGTCCGCGCTATTACCTATCCGATGCTGCCTTTCTGGTGGGCCTGGAGGGCAAGGATGAGGCTTTGCTCGCACGCATTCATGCCGCCTTGCGTGCGCCGCATTGGCCGCTGGCGCTGGGGCGCAAGAGCTTCGTGCCGGGCATGCCTGTCTGGTTGCCCGATGGTTTGTCGCCCTTGCCGCTGGAGACAGCGCTGGCGCAATACCCACGGCTAAGCAGTGCGCGCCGAGACGACTCGCAGCCAACCCTGCGTTACCTGCTCGAAGATGATCAGGAAGGCGTCATCCGCCTGGATCAGCCGGTCGCACCTTTTGCCGAGCGTCGTTTCGGCCCACGTTTCGTCAAATCGGGAGTGCTGCATGTACCTGACCAGACTGACGCTTGACCCGCGCAGCACGCAGGCGCGGCGTGATTTGTCCGATGCCTACGAGATGCACCGTACGTTGGCACGTGCCTTCGTGGCTGATGAGCAGAGTGCTCCGACGCGTTTTCTCTGGCGTTTGGAAGCGGGCAGCAATGCCTGGGCCAGCCCGGTGGTGCTGGTGCAATCGGCGCAGGCTGGCGACTGGTCGGCGTTGCAGGTGCTGCCTAATTACCTGCAGCGCGAGATCGAAAGCAAGCCACTTGACCTCCAGACCTGGACCGAGAGTGGGGCGCGCTATCGCTTTCGTCTGCTGGCCAATCCAACCGTGACGCGCCAGGGCAAACGCTATGGTCTGGTGGGCGAGCAGGAGCAGCTTGCCTGGTTGAGTCGTCAGGGCGAGCGTCACGGTTTCGCGGTCGAGGCGGCCCTGGTCACGGCCAGTGATGTGCTGGCAAGCCGCAAGGGCGAAAGCCGCATCAGCTTGCAACGGGTGTGCTTTGAGGGGCGCTTGCAGGTGCGTGAGTTGGCCGCTTTCAGCCGCGCGCTTGAACAAGGCATCGGCCCGGGCAAGGCATTCGGTTGTGGGCTGCTCAGCGTGGGGCGCGGCTGATGCTGGAGCAGATATGGAGGGCAGCATGAAAGCCAAGCTGCAGGTACTGGAGCAGGACATCAATACGCATATCAAGGATGGGGTTGAGTACATCTCCATAACGGATATCGCGCGATACAAGAGCCCTGATCGTACGGACATTCTGATCGGTAACTGGTTGCGAAACCGTAATACCGTAGAGTTTCTGGGGATCTGGGAGCAACTCAATAACCCAGATTTTAAACCCATCGAATTCGATGGGTTTAAAAAGCAGGCAGGGCTTAATAGCTTCACCCTGACCCCAAAACAGTGGATCGAGCGAACCTGCGCCATCGGCTTGGTCTCCAAGGCTGGGCGTTACGGCGGCACCTTTGCCCAGAAGGATATTGCCTTCGAGTTTGCCAGTTGGATTTCGGTGGAGTTCAAGCTCTACCTGATCAAGGAGTTTCAGCGGCTCAAGGAGCAAGAGTTTCAGCAGTTGGGTTGGGATATTCGCCGCAACCTGGCCAAGGTCAACTACCTGATCCATACCGATGCCATTCGCGAGAATCTGATTCCCGAAACCTTGAGCGCACAGCAGATCAGCTTCGTTTATGCCAGTGAGGCCGACCTGTTGAACGTGGCATTGTTCGGCGTCACCGCTCGACAATGGCGTGATGCCAACCCAGGGCTGAAAGGCAATCTGCGCGATCATGCCGACATCCATCAATTGGTCTGTCTGGCCAACTTGGAGTCGATGAACGCGCACTTCATCAGTGAAGGGCTGCCACAGTCCGAGCGCCTGCAGAAATTGAACGAACTGGCTATTCGGCAAATGCGCGTACTGGTCGAAGCTACTCGGCAGCCCTTGCTTGATGAGGGCGTCTGAACATGGCCGGTAGCCTGCTCCCTCCGCTGAAGCCCCTGCCGATGAAGGATCGGGTGTCGATGATCTTCGTCCAGTACGGGCAGATCGACGTACAGGACGGCGCCTTCGTGGTCATCGACAAGACTGGCGTGCGCATGCACATCCCGGTCGGTTCGGTGGCCTGCATCATGCTCGAACCGGGTACGCGGGTGTCGCATGCCGCCGTGCATCTGGCCTCGACGGTCGGCACCTTGCTGGTGTGGGTGGGTGAGTCCGGCGTGCGCCTGTATGCCAGCGGTCAACCGGGCGGGGCGCGGGCGGATCGCTTGCTCTACCAGGCCAAGCTGGCGCTGGATGACGAACTGCGGCTGAAAGTGGTGCGCAAGATGTACGAGTTGCGTTTTCAGGAGCCTGCCCCGGCTCGGCGCAGTGTCGAGCAGTTGCGTGGCATCGAGGGCGCGCGCGTGCGTGAAACCTACAAGCTGTTGGCCAAGCAGTACGGTGTCGACTGGCGCTCGCGCAATTATGACCGTAACGAATGGGATGCCGCGGACATACCCAACCGTTGCCTGTCGGCGGCCACCTCCTGCCTGTATGGCATCACCGAAGCCGCTGTGCTGGCGGCAGGCTATGCGCCGGCGGTGGGTTTTATCCACACCGGCAAGCCGTTGTCCTTCGTCTACGATATTGCTGACCTGTTCAAGTTCGAGACCGTGGTGCCGCTGGCCTTTCGCATCGCCGCCAAGGCTCCGTACCAGCCCGAGCGTGAAGTGCGTCTTGGCTGCCGCGACCTGTTTCGCTCCAGCAGGATCCTGGCGAAGATCATCCCCACCATCGAAGAGGTGCTGTCCGCAGGTGGTATCTCGCCACCCGAGGCACCGCCGGAGTCCGTACCACCAGCTATCCCCAACCCGGAAAGTATCGGCGATGCCGGGCACAGGGCGCAGTAATGAGCTTTCTGGTCGTGGTCACCGAGAACGTACCGCCGCGCTTGCGCGGACGCATGGCTATCTGGCTGCTGGAGGTGCGTGCCGGCGTCTATATCGGTGATGTCTCCAAGCGCACCCGCGAAATGATCTGGGAACAACTGAGCCGGGGGCATGAAGATGGCAGCGTTGTTATGGCCTGGGCGAGCAACCACGAGTCGGGTTACGAGTTCCAGACGCTAGGCCCGAACCGTCGTTTGCCGGTGGACTTTGATGGCTTGAATCTGGTCGCCTTTCAGCCCTTGGAAAACCCTGATCTTTAACAAGGAAAAGTTGGTAGATTTTTAGCGGCTAATTTTCCCCTCTGGGGACAATTGGTTACGCTAAGAGTGTTCCCCGCGCCAGCGGGGATGAACCGGCAAGCCAGAAGCCCCGGATTTACTGACCTTGGTGTTCCCCGCGCCAGCGGGGATGAACCGGTTTATGCGCGTGCGCGCGCGTGTGCGAAAAAGTGTTCCCCGCGCCAGCGGGGATGAACCGTTCAGCCTGTTCATCGAGACGCTGGGGGTGGAGTGTTCCCCGCGCCAGCGGGGATGAACCGGCTTCGTCGCGGTCAGCCTCGACCACCTTTACGTGTTCCCCGCGCCAGCGGGGATGAACCCCTGTCGCCCGCCTCGCCCGCCCTGGGCGTGTTCCCCGCGCCAGCGGGGATGAACCGTGAGCTTCGCCCGTTGCGCCAAGGCCATCGACGTGTTCCCCGCGCCAGCGGGGATGAACCGCTGTGCGGCTGGAACGTGGAGGCGTGGGATCAGTGTTCCCCGCGCCAGCGGGGATGAACCGGGACTCGCCTTCAGATCATGATCGAAGAGACCGTGTTCCCCGCGCCAGCGGGGATGAACCGTCATAGGATGGGCACCAGTAACTGGCGTTAGCGTGTTCCCCGCGCCAGCGGGGATGAACCGTGGATAGGCTGAGCGGCGATATTCTCCCTGTAGTGTTCCCCGCGCCAGCGGGGATGAACCGTAATCAAAGACATTGCCAGCCCGTACTACGGCGTGTTCCCCGCGCCAGCGGGGATGAACCGGCATCAACGATGGCCTTGTCGATGTTGGCTTCGTGTTCCCCGCGCCAGCGGGGATGAACCGGCTGTTGCTGCCGGGCAGGCGCGGGTGAACGAGTGTTCCCCGCGCCAGCGGGGATGAACCGGGGCGCCACGCTTCTGCATCGGGCGATCCTTGGTGTTCCCCGCGCCAGCGGGGATGAACCGCTGCTGGTTGCCGGCGCCGGGCCGGATTACGCGTGTTCCCCGCGCCAGCGGGGATGAACCGAACTGAATCGCTGGACTTCCCGGCTCCAATTCGTGTTCCCCGCGCCAGCGGGGATGAACCGTATCTGGAGATTGCCCAGAGACAACTGCAAATGTGTTCCCCGCGCCAGCGGGGATGAACCGGCATCTTCGTTACCCTGTACCTGCCGATATGCGTGTTCCCCGCGCCAGCGGGGATGAACCGACGCCGATAGCACAGCACAGGCCGCGCCAGATGTGTTCCCCGCGCCAGCGGGGATGAACCGGCCATCGCGCTTCATACAAACTTGGTGGAAAAGTGTTCCCCGCGCCAGCGGGGATGAACCGGGTGATTTATGAGTGAGTGGATTAGCGTAGAAGTGTTCCCCGCGCCAGCGGGGATGAACCGCACATGCTCGACAGCGCCCTGATCATCCCAACGTGTTCCCCGCGCCAGCGGGGATGAACCGGACGGTCACGCAATCATGCACTCAGATGACGCGTGTTCCCCGCGCCAGCGGGGATGAACCGGTCAATGCCCGCGTGCTGGTGGACTGGTGGCGGTGTTCCCCGCGCCAGCGGGGATGAACCGCGCTTCCTGCTGGTCGCCCGCCACGTCGAGAAGTGTTCCCCGCGCCAGCGGGGATGAACCGAACTCCCGGACAGTGCGCGGGAGTGTCATTGCGTGTTCCCCGCGCCAGCGGGGATGAACCGCCTTCGTGTATCTCACGCTGTCTTTCTTCGGCGTGTTCCCCGCGCCAGCGGGGATGAACCGACGGCTGCCGGCTTCAGCGGCAAAAACATTGAGTGTTCCCCGCGCCAGCGGGGATGAACCGTCGGGCCTGCAGGAGTAGACGCAGGTGGAGCAGTGTACCCCGCGCCAGCGGGGATGAACCGGGCGACGTTCCCACCATAGGCCATGGCTCGACGTGTTCCCCGCGCCAGCGGGGATGAACCGCTGGTGTGCAATAGTCGGCCACATCAGATGTGGTGTTCCCCGCGCCAGCGGGGATGAACCGGCGTTGGCCGATGTGCAGGCCGCCGCGTCGAGGTGTTCCCCGCGCCAGCGGGGATGAACCGCCCCCAAACCCGACCAGGAAGAGAAGAAGGTCGTGTTCCCCGCGCCAGCGGGGATGAGCTTGGAGGGGGGTGCTCGGCACGCTGTTTTTTAGCCGGGCAGGCGAGTAATCTTGCCGCCGATGGTTCTGCGTGCACGTACATGACGCGGATGAAAAGGGAATAGGGTGCGGCGAATCTCGCCAACGCCCTGGCTGCCCCCGCAACTGTAAGCGGCGAACGATGCCCTCATGCCACTGACTCCGGTCGGGAAGGCGGGCGAAGTGCCAAGCCGTGAGCCAGGAGACCTGCCATCGATAACGGGCGTTTCGCCCATCCTTCATCCGAATCGTCGCGCGGTGGGCGCGGCAAAGGAACTCGCATGCATATCGAACCCGGTGTCGTCGAAGGCGCCAAGATCCTGCTCAGCTACGCAACGGCCGTCACCGCTTTCGGCCTGACCGCCAAACTCGCCCTGGACAGCGTCCGCAACAACGGCGGTGTCGCCGCCCTGGCGCTGCGCAGCCTGCTGACCACCGCGCTGGTGTTCTGCTTCTTCGAGGTGTTTCCGCATCATGCGGTGGGCGTTTCCGAGGTGCACCTGATCCTTGGTTCTACCCTGTTGTTGCTGTTCGGCGCTGGTGCCGCAGCCATCGGTCTGGCGGCTGGCTTGCTGTTGCAGGGCTTGTTGTTCGCGCCGTTCGATCTGCCGCAGTACGGCATGAACGTCACCACCCTGCTGGTACCGCTGTGGGCCATCAGTGTGTTGGCCAAGCGTATCGTTGCGCCGGGCACCGCCTACGTCGACCTGTCCTACAAGCAGGCGTTGGCGCTGTCGACCGCCTACCAGGGCGGCATTGTTGCCTGGGTCGGCTTCTGGGCCTTTTACGGCCATGGCTTCACCAGCGATAACCTGGCCGCTGTGGGCAGCTTCGGCCTGGCTTACATGAGCGTGATCCTGATCGAACCGCTGGTCGACCTAGGCGTGCTGGCCGCTGCCAAGGCGCTGGCGCGTTTCAGTCAGGGGTCGCTGTTCAACGTGCGTCTGCACCAGGCGGCGGTCTGATGCAATGCGCGGTGGCCGCTGATTCGGTCGCCGCGCTAGGTTTTGCCATGAGTATGCAGGCAAGATAGGCGCGTACGTTCAGTCAGGAAGATGCACAGTGAAAGCCTGCTCAGATGATTTCATCATTGCCTACACTCCCGAAGAGGCGGTTGATCGCCTCGCCGCGTTGCACCAGGAGGCCACTGGCGCCCTGAGCCACGCGCTCAAACGCTACCTCAAGGAGCGCATCCGCCCGGATGCCAGCGAGCACTGCCTGTTCCGCTACCCCGAATTGCGCCTGACCTACCTGTGCCAGGGTGAGGTGCCGACCACCGTGCGTGCCTATGCCAAGGTGCAGGTGCCGGGCACCTATGCCATCACCGTGACCCAGCCGGCGGCCTTCCGCAAATACCTGCTGGAGCAGCTGCGCCCGCTGATGAACGACTTCACCCTGCGTGTGGAAGTTGGCCGTAGCCAGCAGAACATTCCTTACCCATACGTGGTCGAGGGCGGCGATGAACTGGCCGGCAGTGGTGTGACCGCCGCCGAGCTGGCACGCGTATTCCCCAGCACCGACCTGTCCGCTGCCACCGACGGCACTGCCGATGGCCTGTACGACTGGGAGAACATCGACCCGCTGCCGCTGGCACTGTTCGACGCGGCGCGTACCGACTTCTCGCTCAAGCGCATCCAGCACTACACCGGCAGCGACTGGCGCCACGTGCAGCCATGGATCCTGTTGACCAACTATCACCGCTACGTCGACCAGTTCATCCGCCACGGCCTGGACATGCTGGTGGGCGACTCGCGTTTCACCCGCATGGTGCTGCCGGGCAACGTGGTGATCGAGCGCGGCATGGCCGAAGGTGAGATGCAGGCGATCATCGAGAATGTGGTCTGGCACCGCTACCAGATGCCGGCCTACCACCTGCAGGCCGAGGACGGCCACGGCATCACCCTGGTCAATATCGGCGTCGGCCCGTCCAACGCCAAGAACATCACCGACCACCTGGCCGTGCTGCGTCCGCACTGCTGGCTGATGATCGGCCACTGCGGTGGCCTGCGTCAGTCGCAGACCATCGGCGACTACGTGCTGGCCCACGCCTATATGCGCCGCGACGGCATTCTTGACCGCGTGCTGCCGCCGCATATCCCGCTGCCGGCGCTGGCCGAGGTGCAGCAGGCGCTGCAGGAAGCCGCCAAGCTGGTTACCGGTGAAGAGGGCGACGAGCTGAAGAAGCGCCTGCGCACCGGCACCGTGCTGACCTACGACGACCGCAATTGGGAGCTGCGCTGGGCCCAGGAGCGGCCGCTGATCAACCTGTCGCGTGCGGTGGCGGTGGACATGGAAAGCGGCACCATCGCCGCCCAAGGCTATCGCCTGCGGGTGCCCTACGGCACGCTGCTGTGCGTGTCGGACAAACCCCTGCACAGCGAGATCAAGCTGCCCGGCGCGGCCGGCGCTTTCTACGAGCGCGCCGTGACCCAGCATCTGCATATCGGTATCGCGGCGCTGGAGTTGATGCGCAGCCAGCTCAACTCGCTGCACTCGCGCAAGTTGCGCAGCTTCGACGAGCCGCCGTTCCGCTGAGTCAGGCCGCGACCGGCGCCTCGTCACGCAGCAGCTCGGCCAGTGCTGCGCGGTCGATGTTGGCGCCGCTGAGCACCACGGCCACGCGCTGGCCGGCATTGAGCTCACGCTCCTGCATCAGGGCGGCCAACGCCGCGGCGCCGGCGCCCTCGGCGAGGTTGTGGGTGTCCTCGTGATAAGCGCGCATCTCCGCGTTCTTCTCGCGCTTGCCGAGCGCTGCCTGCTGATCAGCAGCCTGTCCAGGAGCGTCGCGCCCGGCTTGCGCCTGGGCTTTATCGCCGGCGCGCCGCGGTTGCTCGAACGTATCGACCCCGAAGCCCAGGTCACGCGGTGGGCGGTGACGCCACTGAGTCTGGCGCTGGCCTGTGAATGGATCGAAAGTGGCGTCGCCGAACAGCGTCTGGCCTGGCAGATCGAGGAGCTGCAGCAGCGTTGGCGGCTGGCCGCGCGCGTGCTTGGGCCGCGTATGCCGCAGGGTAGGGCAGTGTCGCCGCATTTGTGGCTCGATGGAGAGCCGCCGGCCGGTTTGGCTGAGGCCTGCCGGCAGCATGGCGTGGAGGTGGTGCCGGCCGAGGTGTTCGCGGTCGAGGCCAATCCGGGGCGCGCCGTGCGCATCAGCCTTGCGGCGGCAGCCAGCCGGGTCGAACTCAAGCGGGCGTTGGAAGGGATCGTGGCGGCTTGGCCTATCGGTTGAGTGCCATATGTAGCACGGTAGGGCGTACCGTGACGCCGGCCGCTCGGAAGCAGTACGCTGTCGTGTTGGTAGCACTGAAGTTGGCAATGAGTCGCCGAGAGCGTTTTGGGCTCGTGTGCGGTGCCTGCGTTTGCATGGTCCGGCGGGCTGTTCGCTTCGCTCCTGAGCCCCCTACGGGGTTGCGAGTTGCATATGCAGGATCGGGAAGGGCCGCCCGCCGCCATCCAGGCGCGAGCGGTCGGTCACGACGAAACCCAGGTGCTGGTAGAACCCCACGGCCTGCGGGTTCTGTTCGTTGACGTCGACCCGAGTGGTGCCCAGCGTGTCGATGGCATGGCGCATCAGTCGCTTGCCCACGCCCTGGCCGTGGCAGGCCGGGTCGACGAAGAGCATTTCCACCATCCCTTCGCTGGTACCGAGAAAACCCAGGATTCGCCCTGACTCGTCACGGGCGCAGGTCAATTGCACGGTCGGGAAATACTGCTCGCGCAGCAACGGCTTGATCACCTGCAGGTCGCTTTCCGGCAGGAAGTGATGGGTGGCACGCACGGCGGCCTCCCAGATTTCCACCAGGGTGGGCAGTTCGGTGTCGGTGGGTGCGTCGAGAATCAGCATGCTAATTGGTATCGGCAGGCAAACGGGGGATGGAGCATACCCGTCGGTTGAGTGTCTCAAGGCCTCTCAACCCTGTAGGTGCGGATTTATCTCTGGCGCGCAACATCCAGGCGATAGGTAGGAGCCCGCTTGCGGGCGATCCTTCCAGGCCTATGATCGCCGGCAAGCCGGCTCCTACACCCACGTTACGCCGACAGCTTTCGCCCGCGCTGTCATTTGCTGGCGTCGAGCACCACGCGGTAGCGTGCCTTGCCGCTGCGCAGATGGTCGATGGCCGCGTTCACCTGGCTCATCGGGAAGTGCTCGACCTGCGGCAGGATCTGGTGACGGGCGCAGAATTCGAGCATGGTTGCCATGCTCGAGGGTGAGCCTACCGGCGAGCCGGACAGGCTCTTTTGCTGCGGGATCAGGTTGAACACATGCACCGGGATGGCGCTGGGCACGATGCCGACGAAGTGCAGGCGGCCCTTGCCGCGCAGGGTGGCGATCAGCGCCTGCCAGTCTAGATCGGCGCTGGCCGTCACCAGCAGAAAATCCAGAGTGCCGGCTATTGCCTTCAGTGCCGCGCTGTCGGTGGAGGCCACGACATTGTGTGCGCCCAGGCGTTTGGCTTCGTCCTGCTTGTTCAGTGACGAGGTGAAGGCGATCACCTCGCAGCCCCAGGCATTGAGAAAGCGCAGCGCCAGGTGGCCGAGGCCGCCGATGCCGACCACGCCGACGCGATCCGTCGGCTTGATGTCGAATTCCAGCAGCGGGCTGAATACCGTCGAACCGGCGCAGAACAGCGGGCCGACCAGGGCTGGGTCGAGGCCGTCGGGCAGCGGTACGGCCCAGGCCCAGTGCGAGCGCAGGCGGTCGGCGAAACCACCGTGGCTGCCGACGATGGTCGGTTTCACCGAGCGACACAGCTGGTGCGAGCCTTCCATGCAGGAGCCGCAATGCATGCAGCTGCCCTTGTACCAGCCGATGCCAACCCGCTGGCCGAGCTTGAGCCCACGCGCCTGCTCGCCGAGGCGGACGATGGTGCCGACCACTTCATGGCCGGGGATGAAGGGATAGCGGGCGTTGCCCCATTCGTTGTCGATCATCGACTGGTCGGAGTGGCAGATACCGCAGTATTCCACGGCGATCTCGACGTCTTCGGCGCCCAGCGGGCCGGGGTCGTAGCTCATACGCTCCAATGGCGCCCCGGGCGTGGTGGCGGCCCAGCCGGTGAAGGTGGCGTGTTCGGCGTTGTTGCTCATCGGTGGCTCCTGAGTGCAGGGGTAGACCAGCAGCTTAGTCTCTCTGGCCAGGCGTGGAAGCACCATCAGTGGCGTTTATCGTGCGTTACACTGCGCAGCCCTGTCTGAGCGAAGATCGTTGCATGTCACGCCCCCGTCCTCCTGCCAGTCGCCGTCCCGCAGCCCCGCGTCGTGTGGCCAAGGCGCCGCCTGCGCAGCCGCGCTTGCTGCTGCTGAACAAACCGTTCGACGTGCTCACCCAGTTCAATGACGAGCAGGGCCGCGCCACGCTCAAGGATTTCGTCGATGTGCCCGGTGTCTACCCGGCTGGGCGCCTGGATCGCGACAGCGAGGGTTTGTTGCTGTTGACCAATGATGGCCGCTTGCAGGCGCGTATCGCCGACCCCAGGCACAAGCTGGCGAAGACCTACTGGGTGCAGGTGGAAGGCGAGCCGAGCGAGGAACAATTGCAGCAGTTACGCGCGGGCGTGACGCTCAATGACGGCCCGACCCTGCCAGCCGAAGCGCGTCTGCTGGGCGAGCCGCAACTGTGGGACAGAAATCCGCCGGTGCGTTTTCGCAAGAGCGTGCCCACGCGCTGGCTGGAGCTGGTGATTCGCGAGGGGCGCAACCGTCAGGTACGGCGCATGACCGCTGCAGTTGGCCTGCCAACCCTGCGCCTGGTGCGCGTGGCTATCGGTCCCTGGCGGCTGGACGGGTTGCAGCCTGGGCAATGGCGTGAGGTGCCCGCGCAGTTGCCGTAGAGGCGCGCGGCTTGCCTGATGAAGCACTGAAAATCCATATACCGTCACTCCCGCGCAGGCGGGAGCCCAGTTTCTAGGTTCCCGCCTTCGCGGGAATGACGACTGTTTCAGAACCTAGTATGTCGTGGGGCCGCCTGGGCTGCGCGCACCCGTGCTCAGGGCAGCGGACGTTTTGTCGCAGAGGCCGGGCCGGCGACCCTGACCTGAATCAATAACCCGCCTTGATCACGGCGATACCTTTGTTCAGCACTTCACGCCAGGCCTGGCGCACGTCTGCGTCGCACTCCTTGTCGTGTTCGCTGATGGTCAGCAGCAGCGCGTCGAGCCACAGGTCGTAGAGTTCGGGGCGGATGTCCAGACGCTGGCGCGAGTGCGATTCACCCAGGGCGCGCAGCTTGGTATCGGGCATGCCACGGGCGTGCATGACCAGGTTGAGAATGCCCTGGCGTAACAGCTGTTTCTGCGCACTCATGTCGGTGTCGACGAACTTCTCGCGAATCAGCGGCGAGCTGGCGAGGAAGTGGCGGTAGAAACTGTCAAAGAAATCCGGGCTGGCGCAGCAGCGTCCATAGCTCTGCATCACCAGATTGGCGGCGCTCATGTGTAACTCCTTGAGTAGGCGGCAGGTCGCATCGAGACGATGGCCTGGAGACGGTCAGATGTAGAGCAGGCTACTGCGGTCATTCAACCATGAATGCCGCGCGCGGTCTCGATAATGTAGGTGATGATCGGCTTGGCGAGGAAGGCGAACAGGCACAGGCCCAGGCCGAGGAACAGGATGGCGGTGCCGAGGCGACCGGCCTTGGACTTCTTCGCCAGGTCCCAGATGATGAAGAACATGAACAGTATCAGGCCGCCCACCAGGACGTACATCATCAGGGCTTCGAATTGTTCGGTTTCCATGGTGCCTCGTGATTCGCAGGGAAAACGCAGGGCGAAAATTATACGCGCCCCGGCCTGGTGCGCGGCATGATCGGGTTCACCCTGCGACTTTCAGTCGCGCAGATGCTGTAAGGGCAACTGCGTGCTGGACAGAATCTGCTGCAGCACGAAGCTCGAACGCACGCTGGAAACCCCGTCGATGCGCGTCAGGGTGCCGAGTAGCAGCTTCTGGTAATGGTCCATGTCCGGCACCACCACCTTGAGCTGGTAGTCGGCATCCATCCCGGTTACCAGGCAGCACTCCAGCACTTCGGGGCACTTGCGGATTTCGTCCTGAAAGTGCTCGAAACGCTCGGGCGTGTGCCGGTCCATGCCGATCAGCACGTAGGCGGTCAGGCTCAGGCCGAGCTTCTTGCGATCCAGCAGGGCCACCTGGCCGGTGATATAGCCGTCGTCTTCCAGTTGTTTGACGCGACGCGAGCAGGGCGAGGGTGACAGGCCGATGCGTTCGGCCAGCTCCTGATTGGACAGGGCAGCGTTGCGCTGCAATTCGGCAAGAATATTCAGGTCGTAACGGTCGAGTTTGTCCATTTTCTAACCGGCTAAAGAATGAATTGTGCTAAATGGTGCTTCGTTGGGTTTTAATTGCGCAATTGGTGAATTTGTAAGCAATATTAGCAATCTTATTTCGGCGTGCCAGGCGTAAGCTTTATCTCAGTTTCACGGCCCGGACGACAAGTCCTACCGGCCTCGCCCAACCAGGTGAGCCGGCGCCGACGATCCTTACCGGATCGCCTCGGCACCCGGGTCCGCACTGCCCAACCAGGCGGGCGACGAAAGCGGCGACAGCATCGCCAGCACCGGACAGATTTCCCGAGGGGGCCGCAAGGCCCCTTTTTCTTGCCTGGCATTTGCGACGGCCGCAAGTCGGGGCGCTCAGGTCAGTGCGGGACCACTTCTTGCGGGTCGGCGTGTACCAGTACCTCGGCACGCGGATAGTGATCATGAATGGCCTTTTCCACGGCGACGCAATGGGCGTGGGCCTGCGACAGGCTCATCTCCCCCGGCAGTTCCAGGTGCAGCTGGACGAACCAGCGTGTACCGGAGATGCGCGTGCGCAGGTCGTGGGCGCCGAGCACGCCCGGTACGGCTGTGGCCAGCGCGTACATGTGCTGGGTGGTTTCGCTGGGCAGTTCCTCGTCCATCAGCACGGCAATCGCGCCGCGCACGATGCTCAGGGCGCTCCAGAAGATATAGACGGCAATGCCGATGGCGAAGAGTGCATCCATCTGCAGCCAGCCGAAGCGGGTCAGCAGCAGGGCAAGCAGGATGCTGCTGTTGAGGAGGATATCGGAGCGATAGTGCAGCGAATCGGCATGGATGGCCGTGGAGCCGGTTTCCCGCACCACCTTGCGCTGGAACGCCAGCAGGGCCACGGTCAGCGCCAGCGACAGCAGCATCACCGCGATGCCGATACCCTCGGCTGCCAGCGGTTGCGGCGACTGCAGGCGCTCGACGCCTTGCAGGCCGATGAGCACGGCGCTGATGCCGATGAACAGCGCCTGGCCGAGCCCGGCCAGCGCTTCGGCCTTGCCATGACCGTAGCGGTGATCCTCATCGGCCGGGCGCAGGGCGAAGTGCACGGCGATCAGGTTGATCAGCGAAGCGGCGCTGTCGAGCAGCGAATCGGTGAGACCCGCCAGCAGGCTGACCGAACCACTCAGCCACCAGGCAATCGCCTTGGCCAGCACCAGGGTCAGCGCCACCGTCAGCGCTGCCCGGGTGGCCAGGCGCATCAGCCTGGCGTGCTGGGGTGTATGCATGCTGTCAGGCTGCCGGACGCAGACCGTAGGCGGCCAGTTGTTCGGCGCTACCGCTGTGCTGGATCAGACGCGGATCGTCGAGTGGCAGTTGATGGCCGGTGCTGGTCTCGATCAGTGTTTTCAGGGCGTACTGGTCGACCTTGCCGTCGGTGCCGATCAGTTGCTTGAGCTGCTGCGGGTCGACCTGGGCGGTCTGGCCTTCGGGCAGGTAGATGGCGCCGGTGGCGAAGTCGATGGCGAAGGCGATCAGGCCAGGAATCACGTAGAACAGGATACCGATGGCGTTGGCCCCGGCGATCACCGGGTCAATTTTACCTTCGATCTGGCCACGGCGATCCGGATAGAAGATCGAGCCGCAAGCGGTCAGTTGAGCGAGCAGGGTAGCGGCGACAACGCCGACGATAACGCGGGATTTCGTGCGCATGAGCACCTCCATAAAAACGTGGCGCAACTATAGCAAGGCGATGATTGCAAAACTGCAGCGCGCTGTTTCAGACCCGCAAGTTGGCAGGCGGTTCGCCGTTATAATCGCCGGCCTGCTGTGGAGAAATGATGAACACCCTGCCTATCGATTCGCTGCTGCCCGCCCTGCGCGATGCCTTGTCCGCCCGTCACGAAGCCGTGCTGGAGGCGCCGCCCGGCGCCGGCAAGACCACCCGCGTACCGCTGGCACTGCTGAATGCGCCTTGGCTGGCCGGGCAGAATATCCTCATGCTCGAACCACGCCGGCTGGCCGCTCGTGCTGCCGCCGAGCGCCTGGCCAGCGAACTGGGTGAACGGGTTGGCGAGACGGTCGGCTACCGCATTCGCCTGGACAGCAAGGTCGGGCCGAACACGCGCATCGAAGTGGTCACCGAGGGCATCCTCGCCCGCCGCTTACAGGACGATCCGGCGCTGGATGGCGTCGGCCTGGTGATCTTCGATGAATTTCACGAGCGCAGCCTCGATGCCGATCTGGCCCTGGCGCTGACGCTCAATGGCCGCGCCATGTTCCGCGGCGCAGACAGTGGCGAGGCGCCGCTCAAGGTGCTGCTGATGTCCGCCACTCTCGAAGGCGAGCGTCTGTCGGCATTGCTTGGTGATGCGCCGGTGCTGCGCAGCGAAGGGTGCATGTTCCCGGTGGATATCCGCTGGGGGGCGCCGTTCCAGGCAGGCGAGTGGATCGAACCGCGCGTGCTGCAGACGCTGCAGCAGGCGTTGGCTGATGAATCCGGCAGCCTGCTGGTGTTCCTGCCCGGCCAGGCCGAGATTCGCCGCGTGGCCGAGCAGTTGCAGGAGGCGCTGGGCAATCGGCCGGATGTACTGGTCTGCCCGCTGCACGGCGAACTGGACCTGGCTGCCCAGCGTGCCGCCATCGAGCCGGCCCCGGCAGGCAAACGCAAGGTGGTGCTGGCCACCAACATCGCCGAGACCAGCCTGACCATCGACGGCGTGCGTGTGGTCATCGATGCCGGCCTGGCGCGGGTGCCGCGCTTCGACCCGGCCAGCGGCATGACACGCCTCGACACCCAGCGCATCTCCCGCGCTTCGGCCACTCAACGTGCCGGTCGTGCCGGGCGCCTGGAGCCGGGCGTCTGCTACCGCTTGTGGTCGCAGGCGCAGCACGAACAGCTCAGCGCCTATTCCAGCGCGGAAATCCTGCAGGCCGATCTGGCCGGCCTGGCTCTGCAACTGCTGCGCTGGGGCGTGACGCCGCAGGAGCTGAGCTGGCTCGATGTGCCACCGCCAGCAGCCTATGCCCAGGCGTTGGATCTGCTCGACCGCCTCGGCGCGCTGGACGAGCGTGGTGCACTCAATGCCCATGGCCAGGCCATGGCCGAGCTGCCGAGCCATCCGCGTATCGCCCATCTGCTGCTGCGTGGCCAGGCGCTGGGGCTCGGTGCGCTGGCCTGCGACCTGGCGGCGCTGCTGTCGGAACGCGATATTCTGCGCGGCGGTGGCGCTGATCTGCAGGGTCGCCTGGCCCTGCTCAGTGGCGAAAGCCGCGCCACTCGCTCTGCCCAAGGCGGCGTGCAGCGCGCGCGGCAACTGGCTAGGCAGTTCCAGGGCCTGCTCAAGAACCGGCCGGTGACCCAGGCCGTGAGCGACCCCGAGCATCCGCGCTGGCTCGGCTGCCTGCTGGCCTTCGCTTACCCCGACCGTATCGCCCAGCAGCGCCGCGCCGGTGGCGCCGACTATCGCCTGGCCAATGGCCGCGCGGCGCAGTTCGGCGAAACCGATGCCCTGATGAAGCACGAATGGCTGGTGGTGGCCGACCTGGGCAGTCGTCAGGGGCAGCGCGAGGAGCGCATCTATCTCGCCGCCGATCTCGACCCGGCGCTGTTCGCCAGCGAACTGGCCGAGCAGGTCGCGACGCTGGACGTGCTCGACTGGGACGAGCGTGAAGGCGTGCTGCGCGCCGAGCGCCAGCGCAAGGTCGGCGAGCTGGTGCTGGAACGCCAGGCGCTGGCGGCGCTGGACGAGGCGGCGCGCGGCCGCGCGCTGGTCGGCCTGGTACGGCGCAAGGGGTTGGAGCTGCTGCCCTGGACGCCGGAGCTGCGCCAGTGGCAGGCTCGTGTGGCGTTGTTGCGCGAGCTGGACATCCAGCAACAGGGGCAGAGTGAATGGCCGGATCTGTCCGATGCCGCCCTGCTGGCCAGCCTCGAGCAGTGGCTGACGCCATTCTTAAGCAAGGTCAACCGCCTCAGCCACTTCGCAGGCCTCGACCTGCCCTCGATCCTGCAGACGCTGCTGCCCTGGCCACTGCCACAACGCCTCGACGAGCTGGCGCCGCGCGCGCTGAGCGTGCCGTCCGGCTCGCGCATCGCCATCGACTACACGGAGTACCCGCCGGTGCTCGCCGTGCGCCTGCAGGAGTTGTTCGGCCTGGCCGCGACGCCGCGCATCGCCGGTGGTCGTCTGGGCCTCAAGCTGCATTTGCTGTCCCCGGCACGCCGTCCGGTGCAGGTCACCCAGGATCTGGCCAGCTTCTGGGCCAACACCTATCTGGAAGTGAAGAAGGACCTCAAGGGCCGGTATCCCAAGCACTACTGGCCTGACGACCCGCTGATCGCCGAGCCCACCGCGCGGGCCAAACCGAGAAAATGAGAAGTCGATGCTGACCCTGGATGTCGGGCCCTTGGCCCTTGGTGTTTCCCATGTGCTGCTGTTTGGCAGCCTGCTGCTGGCCACACTGGTTGGCTGGTTGATCGGTCGTCGCCACGGCTGCAATCCGGAAAGTCAGTTGTTTCGGATGCTGATGCTGGGCTTGCTGGTGGCGCGCCTGGCGTTTGTGCTGGTGTATGCCGAGTATTACCGCGATGAGCCGTGGCGGGTGGTGGATATCCGTGATGGCGGCTTCATCGCCTGGCCGGGTGTGCTCGCAGGATTGGCGCTGGGAGCCTGGTATCTCTGGCGCCAGGCACAATTGCGCCGGCCGTTGGGCGTGGCGATGGGCGTCGGTCTGGCGCTGTGGCTGGGTGGCAACCTGCTGTTGCATGCGCTGGAGCAGGGCACGCGACTGCCTGATCTGCAGGTGCGGGATATGCAAGGCAATCCGGTGAACCTGCGTGACTACGCCGGCCGGCCGCTGGTGGTCAACCTGTGGGCCACCTGGTGCCCGCCATGTCGACGTGAGATGCCGGTGCTGATGCAGGCGCAGCAGCGTGAGGCTGCTATCACCATCCTGTTCGTCAATCAGGGGGAAAGTGCTGCGCTGGTGGGTGAGTTCCTCGCCGCGCGGCAACTGAGTCTGGACAATCTGCTGCTCGACGAGCAGGTGCAGCTGGGTCAGTTGGTGGGCTCGCGGGCGTTACCCACCACGCTGTTCTACGATGCCGAGGGCCGGCAGGTCGGCAGTCACCTGGGCGAGCTGTCGCACGCCAGCCTGGAGCGTGCGCTGGCCAGGCTGCGCGGCGATTGAAGGGTCAGTACAGCTGCAGATCCTCGCCGGCATCCTGCAAGCGCTGATAGGCCCGATCCAGATCATCGCGCAGGCGCTCGGCATTCGGGGCGTGGCGCGAATAGATCAGCCGCAGTGGCAGACGTTGCACTTCGACGAAGGGCAGCTCAGCCATGCCCAGCGTGCGCATGGCCTGTTCAACGGGCGCCTGGTAGTCCAGCAGGTAGTCGCCACGTCGGCGCTGGAGCATTTCCAGGGCCGAGGTGTGGTTGGCGGTACGGTGATGAGTGATATTGCGCGCCGGATCTGTCAGCCATTGATTGACGTCCTGCCAGTAGCTGTAGCCGGTGATCAGGATCACCCCACGATCCTGCAGATCATCCGGAATGCGCGGTGCAGGTGTGTCGTGGCGAAAATACAGGTTGAGGGTGATCTCCCCCAGCAGGTGCTTGCCTTCGAGGGTGTGCTCGACCAGCTCCGGCTTGCCTGAGGCGCCGGCCCAGATATGTATGCTGCCGTCGAGCAGACCGCTGTAGAGGCGGGCGCCGGGGTAGGAGCGAAAGTCTGCCTGGTATCCCGCTTCGTCGAGCAGGCGAGCGGCCAGCTCCAGGCCTGAGCCGCTGGGCTGGCCTTGCGCGTCGGTATAGGAATAGGGCGGAAACTCGTAGTAGCCCACGTGAACGCGTTGCCTGGCCTCGGCAGCATGAGCGGCGTGTAGCCATAGCAGGGCGATGAATATCAGGCAGAAGCGTCTTGGCATCCGGTTATCGCGGCTCTTCGCCGTCTTTTCGTTGTTATCGAGTGGTGCCTAACGAGCATGGACAAGTCGCGGTGGATTTGTCCAGTTCTGCACGGTTTATTCCTGAGTTGGCAGGAAAAAGCGACCGATCACCGGTAAATGATCGGAGATCGCCAAGGTATCGCGCTGCCGCACCCGGCTGGCCAGTGGTGTTAGGCGCGGGCTGTAGAACAGGTAGTCGAGGGTGCGATCCGGGCCACTGGCGGCCGGGTCGTTGGGATAGTGGGTGTACCACTGCGCCTGCTGTGCGCCGCTGGCCTGTTGTAGGCTGGGGATCATCGGGTAGCGCCGGGCCAGGTCCTGTAATTCGCTGTCGGCGGCGTACCAGCTACGTTGATCCTCCGGCAGATGCTGGAACTGACCGGGTGGCAGCAGGTTGAGGTCGCCGCCCAGCACCCAGGTTTTGTCGCTGGTTTGCAGCTGCTGGAGCAGGCCGTCGGTCATCTCCACCTGGCGCTGCATGGTGTCCGCGCCCTGGGCGAAGGCATCGAAATGGGTGTTGATCGCCACCAGTTCGTCGCCGCCACGAATCGGCAGGTAGCTGACCAGCAAGGCGCGCTTGAGCTGGAACTGACGGCTCAGCAGGTCGCTATCGAGCATGGGTAATTGCAGGCGTTCGGCGCGGGCGATCTGGAAGCGACTGAGGGTGCCGAGTTTCATGCCGACGCTGCCGAGGATGCGCGGGTGCGGAACGAAACCGGCCTTCCAGTAGAAGGCCTCGGTGCTGCAGGGGTAAAGGTCGCTCAGACGTGCCTGA
Organism: Pseudomonas oleovorans subsp. oleovorans; assembly: GCF_002197815.1. Classification (GTDB taxonomy): domain Bacteria; phylum Pseudomonadota; class Gammaproteobacteria; order Pseudomonadales; family Pseudomonadaceae; genus Aquipseudomonas; species Aquipseudomonas oleovorans. The sequence continues at coordinate 143,226 of NZ_NIUB01000004.1, read as the reverse complement.
AGCAGGGCCAGCTGATCCTGGTAGTCGCTGGCCTTGGCGTTGTCGTGCAGCTCCTGCAGCAGTACGACATCCGGTTGTTCGTCGCGCAGCACGCGCACCACTTCATCCAGGGTGACGGCCAGGTCGGCGCTGCTCGGGCGCTCGTCCGGTCCATCGCCGCCGGGCAGGTCGTACCAGAACACGTAGCGCTTGCCGGCCAGGTACTGCACGTTCCAGGTCATCACCTTGAGTGCCTGGCCGGGCTGCAGCTGCGCCACCTGCCCGCTGCATGACACGGCAGCTTCTTCATGGGGCCGCGGGCGCCAGGTCAGGCTGTACACCAGCGCAATCAGCACAGCGAGCAATGGCAACACAATGAGCAGGAGCAGGCGAAGCGGGCGAGGCAGGGACATGGCGAAACGGGCGACTATGCTGGAAGGAGGCGAGGATACCTGACTGCGGCCTGTCGGCCCAGGCATGCGCGATCCTGCCGGGAGGTTGCGATGAACCAGCCGCTGATCGCTCAGCGTGGCCCCTACGCGGTGGATGTGGAGGCCGGGCGGGATTATTTCTGGTGCCGTTGTGGGCGCAGCGCCAGCCAGCCATTCTGCGATGGCAGCCACAAGGGCAGCGGGCTGACGCCACTGAAGTACCATGCCGAGCGCGCCGAACAGGTATTTTTCTGTGGCTGCAAGCACACAGCCACGCCGCCCTGTTGCGATGGCAGCCATAACAGGTTGTAGTGTCGCCGAGTCCAGGGCAGCGGGAGCAGCGCATGTATCGCAAGGTATTCGCCAACAAGGTGTTCGACCGCAAGGTCGTACTCATCACGGGTGGTTGTGCCGGCATCGGTCGCGCCTTGGCGATGCGCCTGGCCCAGGCTGGTGCGCGCCTGGTGATTCTCGATCTGCAGCAGGCAGCGCTGGACAGCCTGGTGCAGCACCTGGCCGATCATCACAACGCCGAGGCGCTGGGGCTGCTCTGCGACGTGGCTGACGCCGAGGCGGTGCAGCGCGCGGTGGCGCTGGCGGTGGAGCGTTTCGGCGGTATCGATGTGTTGGTCAACAATGCCGGCATCACTCATCGCAGCACCTTCGCCGAGACCAGTCTGGAAGTGTTCCAACGGGTCATGGCGGTCAACTATTTCGGCGCGCTCTACTGCACCCAGGCAGCGCTGCCCAGCCTGATTGCCCGCGGCGGGCAGATCATCGTGCTCAGCTCACTATCGGGCATCGCGCCGTTGCTCTATCGCAGCGCTTACAACGCCAGCAAGCACGCGCTGCATGGCTTGTTCGAGACGCTGCGCTTTGAGCTCAAGGGCTCGGGTGTGAACGTGATGCTGGTGTGCCCAGGTTTTACCGCGACCGACCTGCGCAAGAACGCTCTGGTCGGTGACGGCTCGGTGGCAGCCCAACCGCCCTTGGCGATGGGCAAGGTGGCCTCGCCGCAGGATGTCGCCGAGGCCATCTATCATGGGGCACTCAAGCGTCGGCGGCTGCTGGTGTTGTCCAACGTCGATTGGCGCGCCCGGGTGCTGGCGCGCTTCTTCCCGAGGTTGTTCGAGCGGGTGTTGCTACCGCGGCTTTCCGGGTTGCGGCCACAGCGTTCGGGGCGCAATTGATGCGTCTTTGGCTACTCGCACTGTTGATTCTGACGCCTCTGTGCCGGGCTGGCGAAGGCGAATCCCTACGGGTGATGACCGACCTCTGGCCGCCCTTTCGCATGGAGGACGAGAACGGTCAGTTGCAGGGGCTGGATATCGATCTGCTGGCCTTCGTCCTGGCCGCCGGCTGCCAAAGCTGCCTCGTGAAAGGCATGCACCGAGGCCTTGTCCGGGGCGACGAAGCCGAAGTGACTGCCGTTGCCGAGGGTCGCCGGCTGACCATTGATTGGCGTCTGCATCCAGAACTCCGGGTAATCGCGGCCGAAGGCCACCGCCCCAGGATGGCGCATGATTTCCCGACAACAGAGGGTGGCAAGCACCTTGGCGTAGAGGGTGCTGGTAGCCTCGAAGTCATTGGTGCCGATGGATACGTGGGACAGGATGCTGGGGTTCGTTTCGCTCATGGCGCGCTCCGGGCCGGGGAAAACAGCAAGCCTAGTCACTGTTCTCACCATTTGCCGCCTGCTGCGGTTCGAGCAGCATGAACAGGCGGAACAGCACCACGATGGCGAACAACTGCAGGAAGCCGTTGCCGGTCTGATGCAGCACCCATAGCAGGGTGTCGCTCTGGCTCGGCTGCGTCCACCAGTCGAGCAGCCACAACGGCACCAGCACGTTGGCCAGGCAGGTGAACACCGGCCAGAAGCGCCCCTCGGTCAACGTGAAGCTGGCCTGCAACGCGCGTAGCGGCGGCTCCTGGCGCAGTACCAGAATCAGTTCGGAAAAGGCCAGGCGCATCATGATCCAGATGCCCGGCACGATGAACAGCGACAGGCCGAGCATGATTGCCAGAGTGCTCAATCCGGTCATCAGGGCGAAGGTCGGCCACAGTTGCAGCCCGGCCGCGAACAGCTGCGCGTTGCCGGGCGTCTGGCCGATGCTGCGCGCATGCAGGAAGAGAATCAGCGGTGCGGCATACAGCGGGTAGAAGAGTATGCCGAGCAGCACGCCATAGGCCGGGTTGGCGCCTTCGCCGAGCTGGGCGGCGAGGATCGTCTGGGCGATGGCTTCGAGCAGCAACAGCGGCAGGGTCAGGCGGGCAATGGCCAGCAGGTTGTGGCTGGAGAAAAACCAGGCGTCGCGCAGGACGGACAGAGGCTTCATCGGCAGGTTACCACGTGTGAGGGCGTGGGCGCTGTGGCCGTTCGCCGGGGCAGTCGAATGGGTTCAAGAGTACTCCAGCTGCGCGTTGGGCTGCGCCTTGAGCAGACGCGGCAGTTCGCTGCCGGGCACTTCCAGGGTCAGTTCGGGTGGGCCGGGTGAATACAGCAGGAAGTCGCAGGCCAGCACCGCGCGGTCGATCAGCAGGGTGATGCCGGCGTCATGGCCGAACGGACAGGCACACATCGGCACGCAGCCGGTTTGCTCGATCAGTTCCTCGTCGCTGGCGATGCGCGGGCGACTGCCGAGCAGCGTCTTGAGCCTGGCCCAGTCGGCGCGGGCGCCTTCGAGGCTGATCAGCATGGCGTAGCGTTGAGCACCGGTGCGCAGGAACAAACTCTTGCTCTCCACGCCGCGCAGGCCGAAACGTTGGCGCACGGCATGGGCGGTGGGGTAATCCAGCACCGGCTCATGCTCGACCAGGCGGTGGCTGATTCCCTGGCTCTGGAGCAGGTCGAGGTTACGCTGGCACAGCTGTTGTAGAAACGTCATGGCGCCAAGGATAGGGGCTGCGCCGCGCTCGGGCCAGCCCCGGCCGCATCCGCGGCCCAGCTCTGGCATACTGGTGCCTTCGTCGCCCCCGAGGACTCCCGGTGAAGAAGATCGCCGTATTCGCCGATGTGCAGAACCTCTACTACACGGTGCGCCAGGTCTATGGCTGCCACTTCGACTACAGCGTGCTGTGGGCCGAGGTCAGCCGCCGTGGCGTAATCGTCGAGGCGTACGCCTATGCCATTGACCGTGGTGACGCCAAACAGCAGCAGTTCCAGCAGACCCTGCGCAAGCTGGGCTTCACCGTGAAGCTCAAACCCTACATCCAGCGCAGCGACGGCTCGGCCAAGGGCGACTGGGATGTCGGCATCACCATTGACGTGCTCGATGCCGTCGAGCGCGTCGACGAGATCGTCCTGGCCTCCGGTGACGGCGACTTCGACCTGCTGCTCGAGCGCGTGCGCAGTCGTGGCGTCGAGGCCATCGCCTATGGCGCGCCCGGGCTGACGGCGCAGTCGCTGATTCGCGCGGCCAGTTTGTACGTGCCCATCGAGGGTGAATTGTTGCTGCGCAATCACTGAGACGCTGTCAGCAGGTTCACCGCTGTGCTCGCCATGCTCATGTATTTCAATACACTCCGCTTGCTGCGCGCAGGCGAAACGCGACCTGCCATCGCTCGCGACGACTTCTTCACATGTTCTGAGGTTTTACGTGGAATCCATTGCCGTCATCGACTTCGAAACCACTGGCGTGTCGCCGGCTCAGGCGCGCGCCACCGAAATCGGCGTGGCGATCATCGAGGACGGGCGCATCGTCGACCGCTACCAGAGCCTGATGAATAGCGGCGCCTGGGTGCCGCCATTCATCGAGCAGCTCACCGGTATCAGCAACGCCATGCTGCGCAAGGCGCCGCCGTCGGAGCAGGTGATGAACGAGGTGGCCGACTTCATCGGCGAAAGGCCGTTGCTGGCGCATAACGCTTCCTTCGACCAGAAATTCTGGGACGCCGAGCTGGCGCGGGTACGCCGGCGTCGTGCGCAGCCCTTCGCCTGTTCGCTGCTGCTGTCGCGCCGTCTGCTGCCCGAGGCGCCAAGCCACAAGCTGGGCAACCTCAATGCCTGGGCCGGCCTGCCGGATACCGGCCGCGCCCACCGTGCGCTGGCCGATGCCGAGATGGCAGCGAACCTGACACTGCACCTGTTCGGCCTGTTGCGCGAGCGCCATGGCCGGCACCAGGCCGATCATGCCTTTCTCTGCCAGTTGCAGAATCTGTCGGCGGCCAAGGTGCGGGCGTTGTTGGCCACATCGTAGCCCGGCTTACATCGTACGCCGCTTCTTGTGTAGGAGCCCGCTTGCGGGCGATCCGTTGCCAATCGCCCGCAAGCGGGCTCCTACAAGCGGGTTGGCACGGGTAAACTACGCGCCAGTTCTTTTACTTCCTGCGGTTACCCGTCATGACCTTCGCCTCTCTCGGTTTGATCGAGCCGTTGCTGCATACCCTTGCTGATCTCGACTACCAGACCCCGACCCCGGTACAGAGCCAGGCCATCCCGGCCGTGCTCAAGGGTCGTGATCTGATGGCCGCGGCGCAGACCGGCACCGGCAAGACCGCTGGTTTCGCCCTGCCGCTGCTGCAGCGCCTGACCCTGGAAGGCCCGCAGGTCGCCAGCAACAGCGTGCGCGCGCTGGTGCTGACGCCGACCCGCGAGCTGGCCGAGCAGGTGCTGCAGAGCCTTTTGAGCTACGGCCAGCACCTGCCGCTGACCAGCTATGCGGTGTACGGCGGGGTCAGCATCAACCCGCAGATGATGAAGCTGCGCAAGGGCGTCGATGTGCTGGTGGCCACGCCGGGGCGACTGCTCGACCTGTATCGGCAGAACGCGGTGAAGTTCTCCCAGTTGCAGACCCTGGTGCTGGATGAGGCCGACCGCATGCTCGACCTGGGTTTTGCCCGCGAGCTGGACGAGCTGTTCAGTGCACTGCCGAAAAAGCGCCAGACCCTGCTGTTCTCCGCCACCTTTTCCGATGCCATCCGGCAGATGGCCGGCGAGCTGCTGCGCGACCCGCTGTCGGTCGAGGTCAGTCCGCGCAATGCGGCGGCCAAGAGCGTCAAACAGTGGCTGATCCCGGTGGACAAGAAGCGCAAGAGCGAGCTGCTCCTGCACCTGCTGCAGGAAAAACGCTGGGGCCAGGTGCTGGTGTTCGCCAAGACCCGCAAGGGTGTCGATCAGCTCGAACAGGAGCTGCTGGCCATGGGCGTGTCAGCCGATTCGATTCACGGCGACAAGCCACAGCCGAGCCGCCTGCGCGCACTGGAACGCTTCAAGGCTGGCGAGGTGCAGATTCTGGTGGCCACCGACGTGGCCGCGCGTGGCCTGGATATCGATGACCTGCCGCTGGTGGTCAACCTCGACCTGCCGATCAACGCCGAAGACTACGTGCACCGTATCGGTCGTACCGGCCGCGCCGGCAGTACGGGCGAGGCGATCTCCCTGGTCTGCGCCGACGAGGTGGATCAACTGGCGGCGATCGAGAACCTGACCCAGCAATTGATCAAGCGTGTCGATGAGCCGGACTTCATCCCCGATCACCGCGTACCGCTGACGGCGGTCGGTGGCCAGGTGCTGAAAAAACCGAAGAAACCCAAGCAGAAGCTGATCCCCGGTGCGGGCACCGCGAAGAGCGGCGGCAGGGGCAATATTCACCTCGGCCGCTGGTTCGAGGAAGAGGACGCCAAGCCCAAGGCCAAGGCTGTGCGCAAGGTACCGAGCTTCGGCAGCAAGCCCAAAGGCGGCAAGAAGTAGGGCAGCGCACTCAGTTGTAGCACGGGTGAAATCCGGGGCAGATCGCTCGCGGCTAAAGCCCCTCCCACATGGCAGGACATGTTCCGTGGGAGGGGCTTTAACCGCGACGGCCATGGCGCATGGAAACCTAGAACCGTAGCCGGGTGCCCAATTGCACCACGCTTTCCACTTTGCGCTCCAGCCAGGGGCGGTCAATGTCCGGGAACAGCTCGAACAACGAACGCCCCTGTACCTGGTCCGGCCCCAGCCCGGAATGGTTCTCCATGAAGGCATTCCACACTTCGAGGCGGTATTGGCGGTCGAGCACCACCACGCCGACGTCGATGCATTGCGCGATGTCGAGCAGCCGGTGAACTTCCTTGATATCGATCTGTGCGGGCATCGCCTCACTCCATCAGGTAGTCGATCTTGTTGGTCAGGCGTTTGATCGAATCTTCGGTGAACAACAGCAGATCGAAGTGGATGGCATGGCCTTCCAGGCTATAGCTGATCTCCACGGCCAGGGTTTTGCCCCAGCGCTGGCGGTTGACCTGGATCAGCTGGTCGAGACTGGCATGCTGGCCTGGTCCAGTAACATCTCCGAGGTTTGCGCTTTGTTCTCCGGCTGCCAGCCGAGCAGGCACGCCATGTCGTCCACTTCCGAGTCATGGAACAGCAGCAGCGCCTCTCCGGCGATGGTCTCGCCGATGAAACCCTGGCAGATGGCGCTGAAGCGCTCGCCGCCCGGCCCACCCTACAACTACACGGCATGCAACCAGTCGAGTAGGCCCAGCGCCGCGACCCGCCCGCTGGCGAAGCAGGCGGTGAGCAGGTAGCCGCCGGTGGGCGCTTCCCAGTCGAGCATTTCACCGGCGCAGAACACGCCGGGCAGGGATCTGAGCATCAGTCCTTCGTCCAGCGCCGCGAAGGGCACGCCGCCAGCGCTGCTGATCGCCTCATCTAGCGGCCGAGGGCGCAGCAGGGTGATCGGCAGCGCCTTGATCCAGGACGCCAGAGCAGCCGGTTCGGCAAATGCGGCAGCCGGCGCCAGTTCACGCAGCAGGGCAGCCTTCACGCCGTCCAGCCCGGCCTGGCGATGCAGGTGCTTGGCCATCGAGTGCTTGCCGCGTGGCTTGGCCAGCGCCTGCAGCAGCTTGACCAATGGCATCCGCGGCAACAGGTCGAGGTGAATCACGGCCTGGCCGTCGGCCTCGATGGCGCTGCGGATATCGGCGGAAAAGGCGTACACCAGGCTGCCTTCGATGCCGCCTGCAGTTAGCACGAACTCGCCGATGCGAGGCGCCTGGCCAGGCAGGCTCAAGGCGACGTTCTTCAGTGGCGCCCCGGCGAATTTTTCCCTGAGATGATCGCTCCAGCCCTCGACCTCGAAGCCGCAGTTGCTCGGCTTCAACGCCGCGACCTCGATACCGCGCGCCTGCAGCAGCGGCACCCAGGCACCGTCGGAGCCCAGTCGCGCCCAGCTGCCACCACCCAAGGCCAACAGGCAGGCATCGGCGGCCAGGGCGCGCTCGCCGTCCGCGCTGACGATGCGCAGGCTGCCATCGGCGTTCCAGCCCAGCCAGCGGCTGCGGGTGTGGATCATCACGCCCAGCTCGCGCAGCCGGCGCAGCCAGGCGCGCAGCAGCGGCGCGGCCTTCATGTCGCAGGGGAACACACGGCCGGAGGTGCCGACGAAGGTGTCGATACCCAGGCCATGAATCCACTCGCGCAAGGCATCAGCGTCGAATTCGCGCAGCAGCGCTGCGATCTCGGCCTGACGCTCGCCATAACGGCCGATGAAGGCGTCCTTGGATTCTGAGTGGGTGATGTTCATGCCGCCGACGCCGGCCAGCAGGAATTTGCGCCCCACTGAGGGCATGGCATCGAACAGCTCCACGCGCACGCCGCCTTGCGCCAGCACTTCGGCAGCCATCAGCCCGGCAGGGCCGCCGCCGATGATGGCGACGTGATGAGCGTTGGGTGACGTGTGTGTGGTCATGGTGGCGGAACGATCCGAGAAAGGCTGCGCATTCTACCCGAGTGCATTACGGCCTTGTCATTTGCCCTGGGTTGGGGCAGGTTCTGTCCGAACCTTTTTGGCTGGAGCCCGTTATGTCCCAGATCTGCCCCGATATCGATCCCGATGGCCTGCTCGAATATTCGGTGGTCTACACCGACCGCTCGCTGAACCATATGTCGCAGTCGTTCCAGGGCGTGATGCGCGATATTTCGTCCACCCTGAAGCAGGTCTACAACGCCCACGCCGTGGCAGTCGTGCCCGGCAGCGGCACCTACGGCATGGAGGCGGTGGCGCGGCAGTTGGCGACCGAGCAGACGTGCCTGGTGATCCGCAACGGCTGGTTCAGCTACCGCTGGACGCAGATCTTCGAGATGGGCCGGATTCCCGCCGAAGCCCATGTGCTCAAGGCGCGCCCAGTCGCCGAAGGCCCGCAAGCCGCCTTCGCTCCGGCGCCGCTGGACGAGGTGCTGGCGAGCATCGCCGCCGAGAAACCGCAGGTGGTGTTCGCCCCGCACGTGGAAACCTCGTCGGGCATGATCCTGCCGGACGATTACCTGCGCGCGGTGAGCGATGCGGTGCATGCGGTCGGCGGCCTGTTCGTGCTCGACTGCATCGCCTCCGGCACCCTCTGGGTGGACATGCAGGCCTGCGGCATCGACGTGCTGATCAGCGCCCCGCAGAAGGGCTGGAGCGCCTCGCCGTGTTGCGCGCTGGTGATGCTCAGCGAAGCCGCCCAGGCGCGCGTCGAAGCGACGCAGAGCACCAGCTTCGCCTGCGACCTGAAGAAATGGCTGCAGATCATGCAGGCCTACGAGCAGGGCGGCCACGCCTACCACGCCACCATGCCCAGCGATGCCCTGGCGCGTTTCCGCGACGCCATGCTGGAGGCCAAGGCCATCGGCTTCGCCAAGGTGCGCGAGCAACAGCAGGAACTCGGTGATAGGGTGCGCGCACTGCTGGCCGCGCGCGGCTTCAAGAGCGTCGCCGCCAAGGGCTTCGAGGCGCCGGGCGTGGTGGTCTGTTACACCGACGATGCGCAGATCAAGACCGGCGCCAAGTTCGCCGCCGTCGGCCTGCAGATCGCCGCCGGCGTGCCGCTGCAGTGCGACGAACCGGCGGACTTCCAGACCTTCCGCCTGGGCCTGTTCGGGCTGGACAAGCTGGGCAATATCGAGCGTACCGTGGCGACCCTGGAGCAGGCGTTGGACAAGGTGCTGGCCGGCTGATCGTCAGGATCACGTAGGGCGGGTGCAACCCGCCACTGGCGAATTGGCGGGTTTCACCCGCCCTACAGGGCTAGTCCAATCCTCGCGCTGCCATACCGTGGTTGCTCTGTGAGGGGAGATGCTGTCGCGGAGGGGGATGCCTTCTGGAGGCGGGAGCAACCCGCCACCTGCGAATTGGCGGGTTTCACCCGCCCTACGAGTGTCTAGCCCAACCCGCGCGCAGCCCAAACCCTCGCCGCGCTGTGATGCAGGATACCGTGGCGGCGGGCGAGGGCGGCGTGGTCCTTGGAGTAGCCGCCGCCAATCACCCCGAGTACCGGGATATCGCGGCCCAGGCAATGCTGCAGCACGGCTTCGTCACGGGCGGCAAGGCCCGCGTCAGTGAGTTGCAGGTAGCCCAGGGCATCGTCCTTGTGCACGTCGACACCCGCATCGTAGAGCACCAGGTCCGGTTGGTAGATCGGCAGCAGGTAGTTGAGGATGTCGTCCACCACCTTTAGGTAGTCCTCGTCGCCCATGCCGCGCGGTAGGGGGATATCCCAGTCGCTCTGCGCCTTGCGTGCCGGGAAGTTCTGCTCGCAATGCAGCGACACGGTAACGGCGTCCGGTTCGTCTTCCAGCAGCCGCGCGGTGCCGTCGCCCTGATGCACGTCGCAATCGAAAATCAGCACCCGGTGCACGCGTCCAGCTTCGAGCAGATAGCGGGCGATCACCGCGAGGTCGTTGAAGATGCAGAATCCTGACGGAAAGTCGTAATGCGCATGGTGCGTGCCGCCAGCCAGGTGGCAGGCCAGGCCATGACGCAGGGCCAGTTCGGCGGTCAGCAGCGAGCCGCCCACGGCGCGCACGGTACGTCGTGCCAGGGCATCGCTCCAGGGCAGGCCAAGGCGGCGCTGGTCCTCGTAGGAAAGCTCGCCAGCCATGTAGCGGGCGATATAGTCCGGGCAATGCACCAGGGCGAGGATCTCCGCCGGGCACAACTCGGGACGCTGTAGCTCGGCATCGGTGGTCAGGCCGCTGTCGACCAGGTGATCGCGCAGCAGACGGAATTTCTCCATGGGGAAACGATGCCCGGCCGGGAAGGGCGGGCTGTAATCCTCGTGGTAGACCAACGGTAGTGGCATGCAGTGCGTGCTCATCGAATCGACGCGCTATGGTCGCAGCCAATCGAGACAATCGCCACGCCCCTGATCGAAACCTTCTCCGAGCCTGGCCCACAGTACTGGCTAGTGCCAGCGCTGTGGGCGTGGCCTGGTGGGCAACGACTCAAGTGGTGCAATCGGCGATCAAACCGTCAGAGCACGGATAGTGGGGTCGCTTATTCTCCCGGCCACACGCGCATCACGCGATAAGGCGGTTTGCCGCTGTCGGTGCCACCGGTGAAGGCCGGGGTTTTGTACAGCTGATTGACCGAGATATACAGCCAGCCGTCGTGGCCCACATGCACGCTGTCCGGCCAGTCCAGTCGGGCGTCGCGTACCAGCGGCTTGAGCGCGCCGTCGGTATCGAGCAGGTCGATGCCATTGTCGTTGAGATTGGTGAAAAAATGCCGTCCCTTGGCGTCGGTGCCGGCGCCGTCGGAAACGGGCTTGGCGCCGACTCGCTGGATGGCCGCCGCGATTTGCTCGTCGCTGGCGCCGTCACGCAGCAGCTTGCTGGGCAACGAGTACCAGGTCTTGCCGTTCATGGCGCCGAAGTACAGGGTGGCATGGTCGGCCGACAGGGTGATTGGATTGACCGCCACGTTGGCGGGTTTGCCCTGGAACTGGATCGGCGCGCCGCCGATGACCATCCTGGCGTCGGGCTCTGCTTGCAGCGCGGCATGGCCGCTGAAGCGCCGCGTCTTGCCGCTGCTGATTTCCACGGCGATCAGGCCGGGGTTGGCAATGTCCGCCAGGTAGATCCAGCCCTCTTTGTCGTCGACGGCCAGGTCCTGGATGAAGCTGTCTTTGGGCGCGATATCGGCAGGCAGTTCGATACGATACAGCTCACTGCCAGTCGCAACATCGAAGCCCCACAGACGGGTTTTGCCCAGGTTCAGGCCCATGTCGGTTATCCACAGGCGGTTCTTGCCATCGATGGCGATACCCAGCGGCGTATCGATCTGCGCATCGTTGGCGGCGGCAGTGCCGCGTTGCACCGTGCTGGTGGGCCACGGCTTGTAGCTGTCGCGGCCGGTGATTTCGATCAGTTGAGCGGTAGTAGGCTCGCCGAAGGGATGGACCGTGGCAAACACCCGGTTGTCCGCGCTGGGGGCGACGTTGCCGGGGCGGATCGGCAGTTCGGCGACCACTTCCAGGTCGCCGACCTTGGCAGCAAGGGCCGAGTTGAAAAACGGCAAGGACAGAGCCAGCAGGGTGGCGCTGGCTGCACGGCGGATGGGGCGAGAAAGAGATGTCATTACAGGTTTCCTGTTGTGCGCTGGGAAGGGCGAATAGGCTAAAAATGCGTTATCCGCTGTCGCGGCTGCCTCGGTGATCAACGACGGCGGAGATTCGCCCTGCGTCAGGTAGGCAGTGGGGCACAGTTTGGCTTTATCACCACACGCGAAACAGACCGCCCAGGTTGAACGTCTTTCAATCGGCGCAAGAAAGTCGTCACAGCACGTAGAACAGAATCGCCACGAAGTGCAGCAGGCTGCCGGCCATGACGAACAGGTGCCAGATGCCATGCCAATGACGAAAGCGGCTGTCGTAGGCGAAGAAGATGATGCCCACGGTGTAGAGCACGCCACCGGCCGCCAGCCATTTGAAGCCGGTCATGCCCAGGGCGGCGATCAGGGGCTTTACCGCCACCAGCACAATCCAGCCCATCACCGCGTAGATGATCAACGACAGCACACGTGCTTCGGAGCGGGGTTTGATTTCCTGCAGCATGCCGATCACCGCAAGGCCCCATACGATGCCGAACAAGGTCAAGCCCCAGGGACCACGCAGGGTGATCAGGCAGAAAGGGGTGTAACTGCCGGCAATCAGCAGGTAGATCGACAGGTGATCGAGTTTTTGCATCACCCGTTTCGCCGGGCCGCGCATGCTGTGGTAGAGGGTGGAGATGCTGTACAGCAATAGCAGGGTGACACCGTAGATGGCCACTGCGACAATCTTCCACAGGTCGCCCGTGGAGCTGGCCAGTACCAGCAGCCATACCGCACCGATGGCCGCCAGAACGGCGCCGATCAGGTGGCTCCAGGCGTTGAATTTTTCTCCGTGGTACATGCTATCTGTCGTCGTCCTTTATGCCTGGCTTTGCCAGATATTTTCTGCGCGGGTTCTCGTATGACAGCTCGCCAGTCAGGTCGCTGTCGACCAGGTGATCGTGCAGCAGGCGGAATTTCTTCATGGGGAAACGATGCCTGGCCGCGAAGGGCGGGCTGTATGCGGCATACAATAAGGGCTCATCGAGTCGACGCTTTATGGTCGCAGCCAATCGAGACAACCGCCATGCCCCTGATCGAAACTTCCACCGAGCGGCTGTTGCTGCGCGCCTGGCGCGACACTGATCTGCCGGCGCTGACCGCACTCAATGCCGATGCCGAGGTGATGCGCCATTTCCCGTCGCCTCTGGACGCGGAGCAGAGCGCACAACTGCTGGCGCGCATCCGGGCGCATTTCGCTGAGCACGGCTTTGGCTTCTGGGCGCTGGAGCGGCGCGACAGTGGCGAACTGATCGGAGTCACCGGCCTGGCGCACGTCGGCTTCGATGCGCCGTTCGTGCCGGCTGTGGAGATCGGCTGGCGCCTGGCGCGCGCCCATTGGCGCCAGGGCTATGCCAGCGAGGCGGCGCGCGCTTCACTGGCCGTGGCCTTCGAGCAGCTTGGGTTGGACGAGGTATTGAGCTTCACCGTGCCGGCCAACCTGCCGTCGCAGGCGGTGATGCGTAGCATCGGTATGCAGCGCGACGATAGCGGCGATTTTCTCCATCCGCGCGTACCGTCCGGTCATCCCTTGCAGCCGCACGTGCTCTACCGCATAAGCCGCGAGCAGTGGGAGGCGCAGCGATGACGGACGTGCTCGCCTATCACCAGCTCAGCAAACACGCCCCCGAGCGCTTCGCACCGGGGCCGGGGCAGTTGGATTGGGCGACTCAGCCGGCACCGTTTCGTCGCTACGACGGTGCCCGGCTGATCGAGCTGTACCACCGCCCGCTGGAAGAGGGGCCGGCCTACGATGTTGCATTCGCCGGACCGCAGGCGCCGCCCGCGCCACTGAATCGAGCCAGCGTCTCGCAACTGCTGTACGACAGCCTGGCCATTTCCGCCTGGAAGGAGGCTGGCGGCAGTCGCTGGGCGCTGCGGGTCAACCCGTCATCCGGCAACCTGCACCCGACTGAAGCCTATCTGCTGCTGCCGCCGGGTGTCGTGGATGAGGGCGGTGTGCTGGCGCACTACGCGCCGGATGTCCATGGCCTGGAGGTGCGCAGCGAGCTGCCGCCGCCGTTCGGCCAGCGACTCGCCAACAGCCTGCCGCCCGGCGGTTTTCTCCTCGGCCTGAGTAGCATTGCCTGGCGCGAAGCCTGGAAGTACGGCGAGCGCGCCTACCGCTACTGTCAGCACGATCTCGGCCATGCCCTGGCGGCGTTGGCCATCGCCGCCAGCGTGCAGGGCTGGCAGGTGCGCATGCTGCATGGCGTGGCCGAAGTGCGTCTGGACGGCCTGCTGGGGCTGGATGATGCGGGCTTTCATGAGGCCGAACACGGCGACTGTCTGCTGTGGATCGGCCCGGCGCAGACGATGGAGTTTGCGCTGCCCGAGCCCCTGCTGACCGGGCTGGCGCAGCTTGAGCGGGCCGGTGTGCCCAATCGTCTGTCACGCGACTATCGCCACTGGCCCGAGCTGCGGCGCATACATGGGCTATGCCGTGCACCGGCACGTCCTCGCGCCGCCTGGAGCGTAGATGCTGCTGGTGTTCGCAATGACAACCCCGGCCTGCCCTTGAGGCCTATCCTGCATCGCCGGCGCAGTGCGCAAAGCATGGACGGCCGCAGCGGTATTCAGGCTGCACTGCTGCTGGCCTGGCTGCGCCGACTGATGCCGGTGCAATCGCCGGTGCCGTTCGCCGTCAGCGGTGAGCCGAGCGAGATCGACCTGCTGCTGTTCGTCCATCGTGTGCAGGGCCTGGCGCCGGGTCTGTACTGGCTGGATCGCACGGGCAGCGGCGTGCAGCCGCTACGCGAGGATTACCTGTGGCAGCGGGTGGACGAGGAGCTGCCACTGTATCGCCTGCTCGAAGGCGATGCGCGTGGCCTGGCGGGGTTTCTCAGCTGCGGCCAGGACATTGCCGCCGACGGCTGTGTGGCCTTGGCCATGCTGGCACGGGTGGAGGGCGCCGTGGCAGATGGCGCCTGGCGTTATCCACGGCTCTACTGGGAATGTGGCCAGATTGGTCAGGTGCTCTATCTGGAAGCCGAGGCGGCCGGGCTTTCGGGTACTGGCATCGGTTGTTATTTCGACGACGCTTTGCGGGAATTGCTCGGCGATGCCGACAGCGGCTGGCAAAGTCTTTACCATTTCACCCTTGGCCGCGCTGTATGGGATGAACGCCTGACGTCCCTGTCGGCCTATTCCCAACCGCGATTCCCAGACCGTTGAAAAAACGTAGGCGAGGCAGGCAAGACAAGGCAAAAACGGCCGAAAAAGCGCAGTTTAGTATACTAAATGAGCATTTTGAGGGCGTTTTTAACGCAGTATTGCCAACGCAGATAGTTTTTCAACGGTCTGTTACCCCTGCACGAGGAGACACTCCATGACCCAGGTACTCGACGATCTGGTCGCGCTGCTGAGCCTGGAACAGATCGAGGAAAACCTGTTCCGTGGCCGCAGCCAGGATCTCGGTTTTCGTCAACTGTTCGGCGGCCAGGTGCTTGGCCAATGCATTTCCGCCGCCAGCCAGACGGTCGAGGAGGCGCGCCACGTGCACTCCATGCACGGTTATTTCTTGCGTCCCGGCGATGCCAGTTTGCCGGTGGTCTATCAGGTCGAGCGCACCCGCGATGGTGGCAGTTTCAGCACCCGCCGCGTGGTGGCGGTACAGAAGGGCCATCCCATCTTCTTCTGTAGTGCCTCGTTCCAGTACGAGGAGGAAGGTTTTCACCACCAGAGCCCGATGCCGGACGTTCCCGGCCCCGAGGGCCTGAAGTCGGAAACCGAGCTGGCACGCATGGTGGCGCCGATGATTCCCGAGCGCATGCGTGAGCGATTGATCAGCGACAAGCCGATCGAGATCCGCCCGGTGACGCTGATCAACCCCTTTGCCCCGCAGCCCTGTGAACCGGTCAAGTACGTGTGGTTCCGCGCTGCCGGCGAGCTCCCGGACGACCCGCAACTGCACAAGTACCTGCTGGCCTACGCCAGTGACTTCAACCTGCTGACCACCTCGATGCAGCCGCATGGCGTGTCGGTGTTCCAGAAATTCATGCAGGTGGCCAGCCTCGACCATTCGCTGTGGTTCCACCGCAACCTGCGTATGGATGACTGGCTGCTCTACGCCATGGACAGCCCCTGGGCCGGCAACGCCCGTGGTTTCTCCCGTGCCAGCATCTATAACCGCCAGGGCGAGCTGGTGGCCTCGGCCGCGCAGGAAGGCCTGACCCGCGTGCGCGAGGACTGGAAGTGAATAGATTGCGCGAAGCACGTCACTGGGTGTTCGACATGGACGGCACCCTGACCCTGGCCGTGCATGATTTCCCGGCGATCAAGCGGGCGCTGGGCATTCCCCAGGAGGAGGACATCCTTCATCACCTGGCGGCGCTACCGGCAGAGGAGGCCGCGGCCAAGCATGCCTGGCTGCTCGAGCACGAGCGCGAACTGGCGGTGGCCTCGCGCCCGGCGCCGGGCGCCATCGAGCTGGTGCGCACCCTGTGCGAGCGTGGCTGCCAGCTCGGCATCCTCACGCGCAATGCTCACTCGCTGGCGTTGCTGACGTTGCAGGCCATCGGCCTGGATGACTGCTTTGCCAGGGCGGACATTCTTGGCCGCGACGAGGCTCCACCCAAACCGCATCCGGGTGGGCTGCTGCACCTGGCCGAGCGCTGGAGCGTTACGCCGCGTGAGCTGGTAATGGTCGGCGACTACCGCTTCGACCTGGAGTGCGCCCAGGCCGCCGGTGCGCGCAGCGTACTGGTCAACCTGCCGGACAACCTCTGGCCGGAGCTGACAGGGCTGCACGCGCAGGATTGCGCACAGCTGCTGGCCGAGCTGAGCTGAGCGCAGAACAGCGCCATGCTGTCCATGCCGCGCCGACACCCAGGCAGCGCCAACGGTCCCCGGATTTCATCCGGGGCTACGGTATGGAACCCAGTCCCGTCAGGACTCGTAAAAAACGCCCCCGCAAAGACTGCGGGGGCGGCGCGTTGGATAAGGTCGTCCTTGAAGCGGGTTACGCGCGGTCAACCTTGTGGGGCGTTGCTCCCCGTATTGCTCCAGCCACCACCTAAGGCCTTGTACAGTTCCACTTCGCTGCTGAGCTGGGCCAGGCGGTCGGCGATCAGTTGCTGGCGCACGCTGAACAGCTGACGCTGGGCGTCGAGCAGGGTCAGGTAGCTGTCCACGCCGGTGCGGTAACGGCGCTCGGCCAGTTCGTAGTAGGTTTCGGTGGTTTCCAGCAGGGCGCGCTGGGCATCCAGTTGCTGACGGTAGGTGGTGCGCGCGGCAAGGCGGTCGGCGACTTCCTGGAAGGCCACCTGGATGGCTTTCTCGTACTCGGCGACGCGGATATCGCTCTGCAGCTCGGCATAGTCGAGGTTGGCGCGCAGGCGACCGGCGTTGAAGATCGGCAGGCTGATCTGCGGCTGGAACAGCCAGGTACCCGAGCCGCCGTCGAACAGGCCGGACAACTGGCTGCTGGCGGTGCCGGCATTGGCCGTCAGGCTGATGCTGGGGAAGAACGCCGCGCGCGCCGCGCCGATGTTGGCGTTGGCGGCCTTGAGCTGGTACTCGGCCTGCAGCAGGTCAGGGCGACGCTGGAGCAGGTCGGCGGGCAAGCCGGCGGGAACCTGCTCCAGCAGTTCGGCGTTCAATGCCAGGCCCTGTGGCATGTCGGCGGGCAGGCTGGTGCCAAGCAGTTGGGTCAGGGCGTTGCGATCCTGAGCGACCTGGCGCTGGTACTGCGCCAGGCTGACCCGCGCGCTGTCCACCGAGCTGCGTGCCTGGCTCAGGGCCAGGGCATCGGCGACACCGACGTCGAAGCTGCGCTGGGTCAGCTGGTAGCTTTCCTCGAAGGTCTTTAGGGTGTCCCGTGTCAGTTGCAGCAGCGCCTGATCCGCCTGCCATTGCAGGTAGGCGTTGGCGACGCTGGCGACCAGGCTGATCTGCGTGCTGCGCTGGGCCTGTTCGGTGGCCAGGTACTGCTGCAGGGCCTGCTCACTGAGGCTGCGGATACGACCGAAGAAGTCCAGCTCCCAGGCGTTGACGCCCAGGGTCGCGCTGTACTGACCGCTGGTGCGGGCTTCACCGGTCTGGCTCAGATCGGCCGGCAGGCGCTGGCGAGTGCCGGCGCCGTCGGCGGAAACCGAAGGCAGCAGGTCGGCACGCTGGATGCGGTACAGCGCGCGGTAGGCCTCGACGTTCAGCGCGGCGACGCGCAGGTCGCGGTTGTTTTCCAGTGCCACCTGCACCAGTTGTTGCAGTGCCGGGTCGCGGAAGAATTCGCGCCATTGCAGGTCTGCTGCTGCACGGCTGCCTTCACTGGTGGCGCTGCCATAGGCTTCGCCTTGCGGCCAGTCGGCGGCCACCGGAGCGTCAGGGCGCTGATAGTCGGGAATCAGGCTGCAGCCGCTGAGCAGAGCGGCGGCCACGGCGAGGGACAACAGGGACTGCCTCATTGCAGTGCCTCCTTCTCTTTTTCATTGGCCGGCTCGGGGCGCTTCTTCTCGAAAATCGAGCAGACCACGACGTAGAACAGCGGAATCCAGAAGATCGCCAGCACCATCGCGCTGAGCATGCCGCCGATCACCCCAGTACCGATGGCGTGCTTGCTGCCCGCGCCGGCGCCACTGGCGATGGCAAGCGGCAGACAGCCGAGGATGAACGCCAGCGAGGTCATGATGATCGGGCGCAGACGCATGCGGCAGGCTTCGATGGCGGCTTCAGCGAAGGTCATGCCCTGTTCGTACTGCGCCTTGGCAAACTCGACGATAAGGATCGCGTTACGCGCCGACAGGCCGATGGTGGTGAGCAGGCCGACCTTGAAGAACACGTCGTTGGACAGCCCGCGCAGCTCGGTGAAGGCCAGCGCGCCGATGATCCCCAGCGGCACCACCAGCATCACCGAGAACGGGATCGACCAGCTCTCGTACAGCGCTGCCAGGCACAGGAACACGACGATGGCCGAGATCACGAACAATGCCGTGGTCTGCGAGCCGGCCAGGCGTTCCTCGTAGGACAGACCGGTCCAGGAGTAGCCGACGCCCTGTGGCAACTGCGAGGCGATTTCCTCGACGGCAGCCATGGCATCACCGGTGCTGTAGCCGGGCGCCGGCGCACCGAGGATTTCCACCGCCGACACGCCGTTATAGCGCGCCAGCTTAGGCGGGCCGTAAGTCCACTCGCCACTGGCGAAGGCGCTGAACGGCACCATGCGGCCCTGGTCGTTGCGCACGTACCACTTGTTCAGGTCTTCCGGGGCCATACGTGCGTCGGCCACGCCCTGCAGGTAGACCTTCTTCACTCGACCGCGGTCGATGAAGTCGTTGACGTAACTGGCACCCCAGGCGATCGACAGGGTGCTGTTGATGTCCGCCAGCGAGAGGCCGAGGGCGCGGGCGCGCTCGTCGTCGATCAGCAGCTGGTACTGCGCTTCGTCACGCAGGCCGTTGGCGCGCACGCTGTCGAGTACCGGGTGCTGGTTGGCCAGTTGCAGGAACTTGTCACGTGCCTCGTTCATCACCTGGTGGCCAACACCCGCCTGATCCTGCAGGAAGAAGTTGAAGCCAGTGGCGTTACCCATCTCCATCACCGCCGGCGGGGCAAAGGCGAATACCAGGGCATCGCGGAAGCTGAAGAAGTGCATCTGCGCCCGTTGCGCCAGTGCGGCTACGCCATTCTCGGCGCCGGGACGTTCACCCCAGGGCTTGAGCATGATGAAGGCCAAACCGGAGCTCTGACCGCGGCCGGCGAAGTTGAAGCCGGTGACGGTGAACACCGATTGAACCGTGCTGGCTTCCTCTTCCAGCAGGTACTGGCGCATCTCGTCGACCACCACCTGGGTGCGCTCGGCACTGGAGCCGGACGGCGTCTGCACCTGGGCGAAGAGCACGCCCTGGTCTTCCTCGGGGAGGAAGGCGGTGGGAATGCGGGTGAACATCCAGGCCATGATCGCGACGATCACCAGGTACAGAATCAGGTACGGTGTCTTGCGCTTGAGCATGCCCGCCACGCCGCGCTGATAGGCATTGCTGCCGCGGTCGAAGGTACGGTTGAACCAGCCGAAGAAGCCGCGCTTGGCCTCGTGGTGGTCGCTGTCGATGGGTTTGAGCAGGGTAGCGCACAGCGCCGGCGTGAAGATCAGCGCCACCAGCACCGACAGGGCCATGGCCGAGACGATGGTGATGGAGAATTGCCGGTAGATGACCCCGGTGGAGCCGCCGAAGAAGGCCATCGGCAGGAACACCGCCGACAGCACCAGGCCGATACCCACCAGCGCGCCCTGAATCTGCCCCATGGATTTCTTGGTCGCTTCCTTGGGTGACAGGCCTTCCTCGCGCATCACCCGCTCGACGTTCTCCACCACCACGATGGCGTCGTCCACCAGCAGGCCGATGGCCAGGACCATGGCGAACATGGTCAGGGTATTGATGGAGAAACCGAACGCGGCAAGTATGCCGAAGGTCCCGAGTAGTACCACCGGCACCGCCATGGTCGGGATGATTGTGGCGCGCAGGTTCTGCAGGAACAGGAACATCACCAGGAACACCAGCACGATGGCCTCGAACAGGGTCTGTACGACCCCTTCGATGGAAGCCGAGATCACCGGTGTGGTGTCGTAGGGGAAGACCACTTCCATGCCGGCCGGGAAGAACGGCTCGAGATTGGCGATGGTTTCACGCACTGCCTTGGCCGTGTCCAGGGCGTTGGCACCGGTGGCCAGGCGAATCGCCAGACCGGAGGCCGGCAGGCCATTGAACTGCGCGTTGATGGCGTAGTTTTCACCGCCCAGCTCGACCTTGGCGACATCACCCAGGCGCACCTGGGAGCCATCGGCCTGCACCTTGAGCAGAATCTTGCGGAACTCTTCCGGGGTCTGCAGGCGGGTCTTGCCGATGATGGTGGCGTTGAGCTGATTGCCCGGCGACGCCGGCAGCCCGCCGAACTGGCCGGAGGAAATCTGCACGTTCTGCGCCTGGATGGCGCTGCGCACGTCAACCGGGGTCAGCTGGAAGCTGTTGAGCTTGGTCGGGTCGAGCCAGATGCGCATGGCGTACTGCGCGCCGAACACCTGGAAATCACCGACGCCCTTGGTCCGCGAAATCGGGTCCTGCAGGTTGGAGACGATGTAGTCCGACAGGTCTTCACGGGTCATGCTGCCGTCTTTCGACACCACGCCGATGATCATGAGGAAGTTGCTCACCGACTTGGTCACACGGATGCCCTGTTGCTGGACTTCCTGCGGTAGCAACGGTGTCGCCAGTTGCAGCTTGTTCTGCACCTGAACCTGGGCGATATCCGGGTTCACCCCCTGTTCGAAGGTAACGATGATCTCCATGCTGCCGTCGGAGTTGCTGGCCGAGCTGACATAGCGCAGGCCGTCGATACCGTTGAGCTGCTGCTCGATCACCTGCACCACGGTGTCCTGCACCGTCTGCGCGGAGGCGCCCGGGTAGCTGACCTGGATGGAAACGGCGGGCGGCGCGATGCTTGGATACTGGTTGATCGGCAGCTTGAGGATGGACAGGCCACCCGCCAGCATGATCACCAAGGCGATCACCCAGGCGAAGATCGGCCGGTCGATAAAGAATCTGGACATTCAGTACTTCTCCGTTAGTCCTGGCCGTTGGCTGGTTCGGCGTCTTGGGCAGGCTGTTCGGTCTTGACGTTCGTCGCCGGCACGGCCTTGACCTCGGCGCCGGGCTGTACGAACTGCAGGCCCTCGGTGATCAGGCGGTCGCCTGCGTTCAGGCCTTCCTCGACCAGCCAGGCGCTGCCGGCGGTGCGATCAGCCTTGAGCACGCGCAGTTCAACCTTGTTGTCTGCACCCACCACCATCGCCGTGGGTTCGCCGCGCTGGTTGCGGGTGACACCTTGCTGCGGGGCGAGAATGGCGTTCTGCTTGACCCCGGAGACCAGCTCGGCATGCACGAACATGCCCGGCAGCAGCAGGTGATCAGGGTTGGGGAATACCGCGCGCAGAGTCACCGAACCGGTACTTTCGTCCACTGCGACCTCGGAGAATTCCAGCGTGCCTTCATGCGCGTAGCGGCTGCCGTCCTCCAGTTTCAGCGCGACCTTGGCGGCGCTGTCGCTGGCCTTCTGCAAACGTCCTTCGGCCAGGTCGCGGCGTAGGCGCAGCAGTTCCTTGCTCGACTGGGTGACGTCGACGTAGATCGGGTCGAGTTGCTGGATGGTGGCCATGGCGTTGGCTTGACCGTTGCTGACCAGCGCGCCTTCGGTCACTGCGGAACGGCCGATGCGACCGCTGATCGGCGCCATCACCTTGGTGTAGCGCAGGTCGATGCGTGCCTGTTCCAGTGCGGCCTCGGCCTGCAGAGCGGCAGCGCGGGCTTCGTCATAGGCCTGCTGGCTGACGGCCTTGTCGGCAACCAGCAGCTTGTAGCGATCAGCCAGGGACTTGGCGGACAGTTGCGTGGCCTGCGCGCTCTTGAACGCGGCTTGGTAGGTGGCCGGGTCGATCTGGTACAGCTGCTGGCCCGCCTTGACCTCGCTGCCTTCGGTGAACAGGCGCTTCTGAATGATGCCGTTGACCTGTGGGCGCACCTCGGCGATGCGATAGGCGCTGGTGCGCCCCGGCACTTCACTGGTCAGTGCGAAGGGTTTGGCTTCGAGCGTGACTACCCCGACTTGCGGGGTTTGCTGGGTCTGTGGGGCGCTGGATTCCTGGCAGCCGGTGAGACTGAGCATTGCCACGGCGATGGCGGAAACCAAGACAGCGAAGGCTGGCTTCGAGTGCATCTGAGAACCTCGTTTTTATCGAATCATGGCCCAAGGGGCGCGAAGGGGGCGAAGGCAGGGGGAAAATCGATGCAGGAATATACTTACATGCGTGAATGTTTGTAAATGCCTAAAGCTGCCTTCATACTCTCGCCCGTCCTTCCTTACCGAAGGGTTACGGCAATGCGACAGTAGGTGACAGATGGCCAGAAGAACCAAAGAGGAAGCGCAGGCGACGCGGGTGCAAATACTCGATGCTGCTGAGCGGGTGTTCCATGCCCAGGGCGTTTCCCGTGCGTCGCTGGCCGAAGTGGCGAAAGAAGCCGGCGTCAGTCGCGGCGCCATCTATTGGCATTTCGAGAACAAGATAGACCTGTTTCAGGCGATGCTCGAACGCCTGCGCCTGCCGCTCGAGGAACTGGCGCGTGCCAGCGAGAGCGAGGACGAACCGGACCCGCTGGGTTGCATGCGTGAATTGCTGATCACGGCACTGACGCGTCCGGCCTGCGAGCCACAGACTCACCGCACCCACGACATCCTGCGCTACAAGTGTGAATACACCGGTGAGCTGCTCGGTCTGCGCGAGCGCATGCAGGCGCTGAGCCTGGAATGCGATCAGCGTATCGCCAAGGCGCTGAGCAACGCGGTCAACAAGGGCCAGTTACCGAGCGACCTGGACTGTGCGCGGGCGGCCGTCTGTCTGCATGCCTATATGGAAGGTATCGAGTCCAACTGGTTGCTGTTGCCCAACTTCGACCTCGCGCAGCAGGCGCCAGCGCTGGTCGATACCGTGCTGGACATGCTGCGCAGTCCGGCGTTGCGCCTGATGACGGGCGACCTGGCGAGGTAGGGGGCGCCGAGCGCACCGAGGGCTAGCCCGTTTTTTCGGTGCGCACAGCACATCCTGCGTCATTGCAATCAGGGCTGAGGTTCAGCTCGCCTGACGCTGCAAGGGCCAGTCGGGCAGGTTATGCGGCGCGCGCAGCCGCGCTTCGAGTTTGGCAACGAACTGGTGCGCCTCTTCTTCGCTGCGAAAACTCACGCAATGCTGATCCAGGCGCACCTGCCACAGGCATTCGCCGCCCTGATTCTGCGGTTGGACGACAATCTTCATGCTGACCACCTCCTTGAGCTGCGACGAGTCGTCGACGCTACTTGGGGATAGTCAGGATAGTCCGCTTGCATGACCTTATTCTGACGTGGGTCAAAGGGTCGACCAGCGTTAAGAACGCTTTGCGATAAGCAGCGTGATGGCGGGGGTGGGATGCAAGAGCTGGTGGGCTGAAGCCCACCCTACGCCCACCTTAAGGGAGTGCCGTGGTTTGTCGGATGGGCCGGGCGGCAATCCGCTTCAGCCCACCACACCATCGCGCCTCAGAACCCTTCGAGTACGATCTTGCCCTTGGCCTTGCCACTCTCCAGCAACGCATGGGCGCGGCGCAGGTTGGCGGCATTGATGGTGCCGAAATGCTCACCGAGAGTGGTCTTGAGCACGCCGGCGTCGACCAGATCGGAGACCCGCTCCAGCAGACGATGCTGCTCGATCATGTCTGCGGTCTGGTACAGCGAACGGGTGAACATCAGCTCCCAGTGCAGCGACAGGCTCTTGAGCTTGAGTTGCATCACGTCCAGCGGTTGCAGCGGGTCGTCGATTAGCGCCAGACGCCCCTGCGGCGCCAGGCACTCGACCAGTTGCGCGTAGTGCTGGTCGGTCTGGGTCAGGCTGGCGACATGGGTGACCTGGCCGATGCCAATGCGCGCCAGTTCCTCGCTCAGCGGCTTGCTGTGATCGATCACATGATGTGCGCCCAGATCACGGACCCAGGCCTGGGTTTCCGGGCGCGAGGCAGTGCCGATCACGGTCAGGCCGGTCAGGTGGCGCGCCAGTTGGGTGAGAATCGAACCGACGCCACCGGCGGCGCCGACGATCAGCAGGCTCTGGCCTTGATCGGCCGAGCTTTCGGCAACCTGCAGACGTTCGAACAGCAGTTCCCAGGCGGTGATGGCGGTCAGCGGCAAGGCTGCAGCTTCGGCGAACGACAGGCTGCCCGGCATATGGCCAACGATGCGTTCATCGACCAGGTGCAGTTCGCTGTTGGCGCCGGCACGGTCGATGGCGCCGGCGTAGAAAACCTTGTCGCCCGGCTTGAACAGGCTGACCTCACTGCCTACCGCCTTGACGGTTCCGGCTGCATCCCAACCGAGCACCTTGGCGGCACCGTTGTCCGGCGCATCGCCAAGGCGGATAACGCCATGGCGGATCTTGGTGTCGACCGGGTTGACCGAGATGGCTCGAACCTCGACCAGCAGATCGTGCGGGCCCGGAGTGGGATCGGCCAACTGCACGTCCTGCAGCGCTTCGGGATGCTCGGCAGGCAGGGGTTGGTAGTAAGCGACGGCTTTCATGGAAATGCTCCTCTGTGAGAAATCAGGTAAGGGGTTGCAGGGGGAGCAGATCGATGCCCGCAAGCCGCTCGCCGAATGTGTTGGTGAAATGTACAAAGTGAGGCGCTGCGCGGTGCTGGTCCAGTGCCTCGGCGTCGCGCCATTGTTCGATCATCACGAACTGGTGCGAGTTCTCCTTGTTGCGGTGCAGTGCGTACTGCAGGCAGCCTGGCTCGGCGCAAGTGGCCGTGACCAGACGTTGCAGGCCCGCGGCCACTGCCTCGGCATGTCCTGGCAGGGCATTGATGGTGGCGATCAGTGTGAGAGCGGTGGTCATGGTTGGCTCCGGTGGAGGTATTGGAACCATGTTCGTTTATTTGTGTGGCAAGAAAAATAGGCTGGTAATAGAGTCTCTTTCATCATTTTTTTGAAAGTGAATGGCCATGCTGCGTTTCGACGACCTGCAACTCTTCGTGCGTACCGCCGAAACCGGCAGCCTGTCCGCTGCGGCGCGGCTGCTGGATGTTTCGCCAGCTGTGGCCAGCGCCGCCCTCAAGCGTCTGGAGCAGCAGCTGCAGGTGCGCCTGCTGGCGCGTTCGACGCGCAGCCTGCGCCTGACGCCCGAGGGCGAGCTGTATCTGGTGCATGCCCGGCTGGCGTTGCAGAGCCTCGAGGAAGGGCGCCAGCAACTGGTCGGCAGCCAGGAGGGGATTTGCGGCGTATTGCAGCTGTCGGCGCCGTCGGATCTGGGGCGCAATACGTTGTTGCCCTGGCTCGACGCGTTCCAGGACGAGCATCCGCAACTGCAGCTGCGTCTGCTGCTGGCCGACCGGGTGGCCGACCTGTTCCGTGAGCCGGTGGACATCGCCCTGCGTTACGGCGCACCGGAGGATTCCAGCCTGGTGGCGCTGCCGGTGGCACCGGAGAATCGTCGGGTGCTCTGCGCTTCACCTTCCTATCTCGCCCGGCACGGTTCGCCGCGCAGCGTAGAGGAGCTGCATCAGCACAACTGCCTGCTCTATATGTTGCATGGCCGTGCTTATGATCGCTGGCACTTTCAGGATGGCAAGCGCGAGGTACTGATGAATGTCGCGGGTGACCGCGTCTGCGACGATGCCGATGTCACCCGGCGCTGGGCCGTGGCCGGGCGGGGTGTGGTGTACAAGTCCTGGCTGGATGTCGCCGAAGACGTGTGCGAAGGGCGCCTGCAGGTGCTGCTGCCGAACTGGCTGGGCGAGCCGACGCCCCTGTATCTGGTGTGCGCGCACCGTGCTCAGCTGAGCAAGGCGGTGCATCTGCTGCGCGAATTCGTGCAACTGCGCTGCCAGCGTTTGCTGGACGCTGCGCCATGGCGTTAGCACTTGATGCGATAAAGCCAGCAAGCCCTGCTAGACTCTCGTATGCAGTGCCTGCGGCAACGCACCGCAGTGTCGCGCTGCCATCCTCTGTTTAGAGTCGCGCCCCATGAAACTGGCCCGCCAAGACCGCTCACTGACCGCCTGGGTGCTGTACTTCAGCATCCTGTTCAGTGCATTCGTCTGCGCGATCAGCCACGGCCAGATGGCCGGCATGCAGCTCAGTGGTCTGGATGGCC
Organism: Pseudomonas oleovorans subsp. oleovorans; assembly: GCF_002197815.1. Classification (GTDB taxonomy): domain Bacteria; phylum Pseudomonadota; class Gammaproteobacteria; order Pseudomonadales; family Pseudomonadaceae; genus Aquipseudomonas; species Aquipseudomonas oleovorans. The sequence continues at coordinate 116,824 of NZ_NIUB01000004.1, read as the reverse complement.
AGTACTGCTCGTTCGATGGCAACTTCGGCGCGGGCGCCGACCTCGACGGTTCCGGCATCGTCGCGCCGAACCCGGCCACCGGTTCCAACTGTGCGCTGGCCAGCCTGTTCAGCGCGATCATTCTCGCTGCCTTCTTCGGCCTGCTCGGCCTGCTCGGGTTGCTGGCTGCCGAGCGCAGTTGGTCGGCATCCGCGCTGCATCTGCCGCGCATCACCCGTTATCGTTGGCCTCCGGCCAATCCCCGCGCTTCTCCTTTCTTCGCCTGATCCATCCGCCCGTTCCGGGCGTCCCTATCATGCGAATGCCTGACCGCGCGTCGACGACCGCGGTGGGCTGGAGAAAGCTTCATGGCGTCTTCCCCCGATTGCACCGCGCCTGCTCGTGCGGCCCCGCCTTTCTACAACCTGGCCTGGCGCTGGCATTTCTATGCCGGGTTGTTCGTTATCCCGTTCATGATCCTGCTGTCGATCACCGGGATCATCTACCTGTTCAAACCGCAGCTCGATACCTGGATGTATGCCGACCTGATGCAGGTGTCGGTCGCCGAGCAGCGCCTCAGTGCCGATCAGCAACTGGCTATCGTCCGCGAAGCCTATCCGCAGGCAGTGGTCAGCAAATACCTGCCACCCGCTGCACAGGATCGCAGTGCGCAGTTCGTGATCAACCGGGACGGCCAGGAGCTGAACCTGTTCGTCGATCCCTACAACGACAGCGTTCTCGGCACCCAGGACGCTCTGTGGAATCTGCAGACGGTGGTGCGCAAGCTGCACGGTGATCTGCTGATCGGCACCGTTGGTGACCGTCTGATCGAACTGGCCGCGGGCTGGGGCATCGTGCTGGTGGTATCCGGCCTGTACCTGTGGTGGCCGCGCGGCAGCGGCGGGGCGGGTGTGTTGTGGCCACGTCTGAGCGCAGGGGGGCGCCTAAGGCAAGTTGTTCGGCCTGGCCAACCAACTGCTGATGGCGGCGGTCTGCCTGCTGATCATCTTCAGCTACGTCAGCGGCCTGGTGCTGTGGTGGAAACGCCGCCCGGCCGGACGCTTCGGTGTGCCGCCGCTGCGCCACGATCTGCCGCGCTGGAAGACCGCCATCGGCGTGATGATCGTGCTCGGTGTGATCTTCCCGCTGGTCGGCGCTTCGCTACTGCTGGTCTTCGTTCTTGACTGGTTACTCTCGCGCTTTCGCCAACTGCGGCCATCGACCCGGCCGCTGGCATGAGTGAACAGTTTGATCGTCGCAAGACGTTGTACGCTCGACCCATGATTCGATTCCAAACCAGGAGGCAACACCCCATGACCCTGAAGAAAACCCTGCTCGGCCTCACCCTGCTGCTGCCGACGCTGTTGGTGCAGGCCCACGAGTACGATGCAGGCCAACTGCATATCGACCACCCCTGGTCGCGCGAGATGCCGCCGGTGGCGCCGACTGCTGCCGCTTATTTCGTCATCCACAACAAGGGCAGCGAAGCCGATCGTCTGCTCAGTGTCAGCACCCCGGTGGCCGGCAAGGCCGAGTTGCACGAGCATGTGCATGCCGATGGCGTGATGAAGATGCAGCAGGTGCAGGACGTGGCCATCCCCGCTGGTGGCGAGGTGAAGTTCGAGCCCATGGGCTATCACGTCATGCTGTTCAACCTGAAGCAGCAGGCCAAGGATGGTGAGCGCTTCCCGCTGACCCTCAACTTCGAGAAAGCCGGTGCTGTCGAGGTCGAGGTCGCCGTGCAGAAAGATGCGCCGGCAGGCCATGATCATGCTGCCGGTCATGATGCAGGCAAGCACCAGCACTGATACTGTTCACGGCACGCAGGCGCACGCTCGCCGCCCAGCTTGGGCTGCTGGCGTTCGTCCTCATCATGCTGGCGCCACTGGCGTCGCAACTGTGTGCCGAGCCAGCTGACTGGCGCTGGCTGAACGAGCTTGGCTGTCATGACGGGGCGGGCAGCGTGCCGGCCCCAACGAGCAGCTCCAGCCCAGTGTTGCAGGTGGATGCCTGCGGCTACTGCTCGCTGCTCTCGCATTGTCCGGTGCTGGCCGACGATGGCTCGGTGCTAGCGAGCCGCTTGGAGTTATCTCGCGATACCTCCCTGAGGTTGCCTGAGCGACCGCTGCTGGGCGCCAACTTTCCTCATGCGCTGTCACGCGCACCGCCGATGCGTACCTGAAGTCACCACTCCCATGAGGCCGTTACCAGGCCCCTTCGGCAATCGACTTTTCAGGTATCCGCATGTCCGTTTCCTTCGTTTCGGGCGCCGCGTCCGTGCGCACTCGTTTTCCCCTGACCGTTCTGGCCGTAGCCTGCGGCCTGTGTTCCGTGACTGCCCTGCAGGCTGCCGAGGAGCCTGTGCACGAACTGCCACCCAGTGTGATCACGGCAATCCAGCAAAGCTCGCCGCTGACTGTGGTGGCCGACGCCAAGGAACCACGCCAGCCGGTGCCGGCCAGCGATGCGGCCGACTACCTCAAGACCATTCCCGGTTTCTCCGCGATTCGCAGCGGTGGCAGCAACAGTGACCCGGTGTTGCGCGGCCTGTTTGGCTCGCGCCTGCTGCTGCTCACCGATGGCGGGCAGATGATCGGCGCCTGTCCGGGGCGGATGGATGCACCCAGTTCCTACATCTCGCCAGAAACCTTTGATCGGCTGACCGTTACCAAGGGCCCGCAAACCGTGATCTGGGGGCCGGGCGCGGCAACGTGGTGGGGCAGGACTTCGCCGACAGCGCCGGCTTCGGCGTGCTCTCGCTCAATGGCGCCTACCGCGTCAGCCAACAGGTCAAGCTCAGCGCCGGTGTGGATAACCTGCTCGACAAGAACTACGCCGAGCACCTCAACCTGGCTGGTGATGCTGGCTTCGGCTTCCCGGCCGACACCCGCATCGACGAGCCGGGCCGCACCTTGTGGGCCAAGGTCGATTTCGACTTCTGAGCCTTCGCTAGCCCGGAGCTACGAAGCGTAGCGATCCTCTCGTAGGAGCCGCGCTTGCGGGCGATTGGCGCTTGCACAATGCGGATCGCCCGCAAGCGGGCTCCTACGTTTGGCCGGGCACGGTAGCCACCTTTCCCGGATTGCATCGGGCTACGATTTTGCGTGGGCTAATAGAGCCTTAAGGTTCAGGCGCGAGAGTGGTCCTCGCAGACCTACTTTCCCCTGCACCGAAGAGGACTACACCATGCGCAAACTGCTTCTGCTGTCTCTGGCTCTGGCCAGCCCGCTGACCTTCGCTGCCACGCAATGCACCACTGCCGACAAGTCGCAGTGGCAGGATCAGGACAAGTTCCAGGCCGACCTCAAGGCCCAGGGCTACGAGATCAACAAGTTCAAGGTTACCGGTGGCAACTGCTACGAAATCTACGGCTTCGACAAGGACGGTAAGAAGGTCGAGATTTACTTCGATCCGGTCAGCGGCAAGCCGGTCAAGAGCAACGTAGAAGGCTGATGAGCGCCGCGACCGTGCGCCTGTGGGACCCAGTGGTGCGCTTGTTCCACTGGTCCCTGGCCGGCGCTTTCCTGGCCAACTACTTCTTCACCGAAGAGGGTGAAGACTGGCATCGCTGGCTCGGCTATTACGCCGTGGCCTGGCTGGCGATCCGCCTGGTATGGGGTTTCGTCGGCACGCCGGCGGCGCGCTGGGCGGATTTCTGGCCGACCCCGGCACGCCTCGGTGCGCATCTGCGTGCATTGATTGGCGGGCAGCCGTATCACCGTCTCGGGCACTCGCCGTTGGGCGCGCTGGTGATGCTCCTGATGATGACGCTGATGCTCGGCCAGGGTGTGACCGGCTTTCTGATGGAGGAGGTCGATTATTTCTGGGGCGCGGATCTGCCGCTGCAAATCCACAAATTCTGTGCCAACGGCCTCATGGCAGTGGTCGGCTTGCATATCGCCGCCGCCTTGTTCGAGAGCTATCGGCTGCGCGAGAACCTGCCGTTGTCGATGGTGACTGGCAAGCGGCGCAAGCTCTCGGAACACTGATACTACAGTCGCGGCTGAAGCCCCTCCCACAGTACCCGCGCTCCGTGGGAGGGGCTTTAGCCGCGATGAGCCTTGCTCAGGCCAGGCGCGCGTCCAGGCTGTTCTGTGCCAGGCGTTTGGCCTGTGCCTCGGTCATGCCCAGGTGTTCGTGCAGAGCGGCGAAGTTCTCGCCGACGTAGCCGCCGAAGTAGGCAGGGTCATCGGAGTTCACCGTCACCTTCACACCGCGCTCGAGCATCTCGAGGATGTTGTGCTGGCCCATGTGCTCGAACACACAGAGTTTGATGTTGGACAGCGGGCAGACGGTCAGCGGAATCTGTTCGTCGATGATGCGCTGCATCAGCCGCTCGTCTTCGATGGCACGCACGCCATGGTCGATACGCTTGATCTTGAGCAGGTCCAGCGCTTCCCAGATGTACTCGGGCGGGCCTTCCTCACCGGCATGCGCGACGGCATGCAGGCCTTCGCTACGCGCCTTGGCGAACACCCGCTCGAACAGCCGGGGCGGGAAGCCCTTCTCCGAACTGTCGAGGCCGACGCCGATGAAGGCGCCACGGAACGGCATGGCCTGCTCCAGGGTCTTGAACGCTTCCTCCTCGGGCAGGTGACGCAGGAAGCTGAGGATCAGACCGTGGCTGATGCCCAGCTGTTTCTCGCCGTCGAGCAGCGCCTGCTGGATGCCGCGCAGCACTACCTCGAAGGGAATGCCACGGTCGGTGTGGGTCTGCGGGTCGAAGAAAGGTTCGACATGGATGACGTTCTGCGCCTTGCAGCGTTGCAGGTAGGCCCAGGTCAGGTCGTAGAAATCCTGCTCGGTGCGCAGCACGTTGGCACCGGCGTAATACAGGTCGAGAAACTCCTGCAGGTTATTGAAGGCATAGGCCGCACGCAGGGTCTCGACATCGGCCCAGGGCAGGGCGATCTGGTTGCGTTCGGCCAGGGCGAACAGCAGCTCGGGCTCCAGCGAGCCTTCCAGGTGCAGGTGCAGTTCGGCCTTGGGCAGGGCGTTCAGCCATTCGGGCATGGTCGGTTCTCGTTGTCAGGCTTTGTAATGGGCAAAGTTTAACCGGTGGGACAGGACTGTGCTGCGTCGATGGGGGCGCTCAGGGGGTACGGCTTTTCTTTTCTCCTCCCGCAAGCGGCAACTGGAACTTATATCCCGGTCCGCTCTGCCTGTAGGAGCCCGCTTGCGGGCGATCAATTTGTCCGAGCTCTTATCGCCCGCAAGCGGGCTCCTACAGAACGGCTGTCAACTGGGTAGCTCCTCACGGCGATCGCTTCGCTCTTATCGTTCCCACGCCGGAGCGTGGGAGCCATCATCAGCCCTGCGCTTCCTCACGCCGATAGGCATAGGTATCGGCGAAGCGCGACAGCAGGTACTCGGCGCTGGTCACCGGCGTGTACTTGGCTGGGTCATCCGCGCTGGAGCAGTTCGGCAGGCAGTCGATCAGCGTGTCGGGATGCGGTTCGGCGAAGAACGGCATCGAGTAGCGATCCACTCCCAGCGGGCTGATCACGCGATGTGGCGTCGAGGTGTAACGGTTGTTGCTCCAGCGCGCCATCATGTCGCCGATGTTGACCACGAAGCTGCCGGCAATCGGTGGTGCGTCGATCCACTCGCCATCGCGTGCACGCACCTGCAGGCCGCCGGCATCGTCCTGGTAGAGCAGGGTGATGCAGCCGTAATCGGTGTGCGCGCCAGCGCCCTGTTGCTCGGCGCTGGTGGCGGTGTGGCGCGGCGGATAATGGATCATGCGCAGCACGCTGATCGGCTCATGGAAGCGCGCCTCGAAGAAGTCGTGCTCGATGTCCAGCGCCATGGCCATGGCGCGCAGCAGGGTCTTGGCCAGGTCCTGCATGTCGGCGTAATGCTGTTCCATCAGCTCGGCCCAGCCGGGCATATCCGGGTGACGGTTCGGCCCGCGCAAGGGTTTGCCTGCCAGCACCTCGGGGTGATCGGCGGGCATGTGAAAACCCATGTCGAAGGTTTCCTTGAGGTCGCTCGGCTTGCTCGGGTCGAGCTGCTCGGTGGCGATGGCGCCGTAGCCACGATGGTGGGTGGTCTGGGTGATATCGATCCTGAGTTTCTCTTCGGCGGGCAGTGCGAAGAAGGTCTTCGCCGCACTGAGCAGGGCGTCGATGCGCTCGACGCCGATAGGGTGACCGACGATGTAGAAGAAGCCCCAGTCGCGGCAGGCGCGATCGATCTGCTCGGCGACGGCAGGCCAGGCCGAAGCGTCGTCGGCGTAGAGCGGGGCGATGTCGATGATGGGTAATGCGTTCATGTTGAGCCTCGGGTGGGCGTTGCTGCGAGTCTTCTCGTACCCAGGGCAGCGGAAAGGGGGATCGGGTGAGATCCCCTTGATGCGGTTCTGCTTTTGCAGGGACGGCATCGGTGGTTGCTCGGTGGCGGGTTGCACCCGCCCTACATGCACCGTCGCACTGTAGGGCGGGTGCAACCCGCCAATCGTTTACTTCGGCATTTCGGCCTTCACGTTTTCCACGTAGTAGTTCATCGAGGCCAGCTCGGCATTGGTCGCGCTTGCGCCTTCGGCGATGCGCACCGCGCCACTCTGATCCTTGATCGGGCCGGTGAAGGGGTGGAACGCGCCGCTGCGAATGTCGGCGATGATCTGCTCGGCCTCGCTCTTCACATCGGCCGGCACCAGGTCGCTGATCGGCAGCTCGATGGTGTCCTCGGCCAGGCCGCCCCAGAAGTCCTGCGGCTGCCAGGTGCCGTCGATCACCGCCTGGGTGGATTTGACGTAGTGCGGGCCCCAGTCGTTGACGATGGAGGTGAGCACGGCCTTCGGCCCGAAGTGCGCCATATCCGAGGCGTAGCCGACGGAGTAGATGCCACGGCGCTCGGCGGTCTGGATCGGCGCCGGGCTGTCGGTGTGCTGGAACATCACGTCCACGCCCTGGTCGATCAGCGCGTTGGCGGCGTCGGACTCCTTGCCCGGATCGAACCAGGTGTTGACCCACACCACCTTGATCTCGGTGCCCGGATTGTACTTGTCCAGCGCCAGCTGGATGGCGTTGATGTCGCGGATCACCTCGGGGATCGGGAAGGAGGCGATGTAGCCGACTTTCTTGGTCTTGGTCATCTTCGCCGCGAGGAAGCCGCCAACGTAGCGACCCTCATAGGAGCGCGACAGGTAGGTGCCGACGTTCTTGTCCTGCTTGTAGCCGGTGGCGTGTTCGAAGGTCACCTTGGGGAATTGCTTGGCCACCTTGATGGTGGGATTCATGTAGCCGAAGGAGGTGGTGAAGATCAGGTCGAAGCCGCTCTTGGCCATGTTGCGGATCACCCGCTCGGCGTCGGCGCCTTCCGGTACGTTCTCGACGAAGCTGGTGGTGACCTTGTCGCCCATTTCCTTGATCAGCATTTGCCGGCCCTGTTCGTGCTGGTAGGTCCAGCCGTGGTCGCCGATGGGGCCGATGTAGACGAAGCCGACCTTCAGCGGGTCGGCGGCGGAGGCGCTGAGCATGGCGCCAAAGCCCAGGGCGGCGACGAGGGTGCGCAGCAGCGGTTTCTTGCTCTTCTTGTGCATGGTGGGTACAGCTCCAGTCTTGGTGTTGGGGGGGCCGTTGGTTGGCTGATCCCCTGACTGCAAAAAGCTGACCAAAAGGACAGATAGGCGAGGCGACGGCGTTCTGCCTGTGCGCCTGCTCAGGAGTGGGGGCGGTATTGGTGCGCGGCAGGCGCGTATGGGATTTTGTGGTGCGTCGCTCTCACCCTTGCACCGATGAAACGACGGTCGCGGCTGATGCCCCTCCCACAGGTTGGCGCTGTTCTTGTGGGAGGGGCTTTAGCCGCGACCTAGCCTGTGCAGCTGCCTTGTGGTGGGCAAAGAATGACTGGTCTTGCGAGCCACCATGTAGGAGCGAGCTCTGCTCGCGAAGCGTTCGGTGTATAGGCCTTCGCGAGCAGAGCTCGCTCCTACGGCTGATTGGTCGCGATCAACCGCTTACCAGCTGCTTCGCCGCCTGCCGGTGATCAGCGATCAACTGCGCCACATCCAGCCCTTCGATCTGCCCATCGATGACCCGCCAATTGCCGCCGATCATCACCCGATCGGTACGATCTGCACCGCACAACAGCAGCGCGGAGAGCGGATCGTGGCTGCCGGAGAAACGCAGCTCGTCGAGCTTGAACAGCGCCAGGTCGGCCTGCTTGCCCACCGCCAGCTCGCCGATATCGCTGCGCCCCAGCAGTTTCGCCGAGCCCTTGCTTGCCCAGCCGAGTACGCGTTGCGGGGTGATCTGCTCGGCGCCGTAGCGCAGGCGCTGGATGTACAGCGCCTGGCGCGCTTCGAGGATCATGTTCGAAGTATCGTTGGAGGCGGAGCCATCGACGCCCAGGCCCAGCGGCGCGCCGGCGGCTTCCAGCTCGACGCTGGGGCAGATGCCCGAAGCCAGGCGCATGTTGGAGCTGGGGCAATGACAGATGCCGGTGCCGGCAGCGCCCAGGCGGGTGATCTCGTCGGGGTTGAAATGGATGCCATGGGCCAACCAGGTGCGCGGGCCGAGCCAGCCGACGCTGTCCAGGTAATCCACGGTGCGCAGGCCGAAGCGCTGCAGACAGAAGTCCTCCTCGTCGAGGGTTTCGGCCAGGTGGGTATGCAGGCGCACGTCCAGCTCCTCGGCCAGCTCGGCGCTCTGGCGCATGATTTCCTGAGTCACCGAGAAGGGCGAGCAGGGCGCCAGGGCGATCTGGATCTGCGCCCCGTCGCCGCGCTCGTGGTACTGGCCGATCAGGCGCTGGCTGTCAGCCAGGATCACCTCACCCTGCTGCACCGTTTGCTGCGGCGGCAGGCCACCGTCGGCTTCGCCCAGGCTCATCGAACCGCGGGTGAGCATGGCGCGCATGCCCAGTTCGCGTACCGCTTCGACCTGCACGTCGATGGCGTTCTCCAGGCCGCCGGGGAACAGGTAATGGTGATCGGCCGCGGTGCTGCAGCCGGACAGCAGCAGTTCGGCCAGCGCCACCTTGCTGGCCAGGGCGAGCTTCTCGGGAGTGAGGCGTGCCGAGACCGGGTAGAGCGTCTTCAGCCAGGGGAACAGCGGCTGGTTGACCACCGGCGCCCAGGCGCGGGTGAGGGTCTGGTAGAAGTGATGGTGGGTATTGATCAGGCCTGGCAGAACCACGTGCTCGCGGGCGTCGAACACTTGCTGGCAGGGCGCGGCAGGTTGCTGGCCGGCACTGAGCACTTCGGTGATGCGGCCATCCTCGATCACCAGGCCGCCGGAAGCGTCCAGGTCGTTGGCGGTGAATATAGCAAGGGGGTTCTTGATCCAGATACGGGTAGCTGCCATGAGCAGGCTCCTCTGAGGTTGATGTCAGGTAAGCCAGCTCAGTGTTGACCCTGTCTGCTGATCCAGGTGCGCCAGAAATGACGTGCGGCGAAGATAGCTGACTCTGGAGTCAGGGGCAACAAGCCTGTCGCGGCTGAAGCCCCTCCCACAAGAATGGCATTTGTCTGTGGGAGCGGCTTTTGTGGGAGGGGCTTTAGCCGCGACTCTTCTGAGGTCAGAGCCAGACCGAATCCCACAGCGGGTAATCGCCCACCCGGCTGACCAAGCCCGCTCTTAGAGGGTTGGCGACGATATACCGTGCTGCCGGCAGTACATCTTCTTCACGACGTAATGCCCGGTCATGAAAGCCATCCTGCCAGAGTTTTCCCTGGCGCTTGGTTAGCTGGTTGATGTGCTTGGCGCTGCGTCCCTTGATGCGCCGCATCAGGTCGCTGATCGAGCCTTGCTGCAGTGCAATCAGCCAGTGCAGGTGATCGGGCATGAGTACCCAAGCCAGCGATTCGGCTAGGCCGTCCTGCTGCGCAGCTTTGAGTTCGGCAACGACCAGGCGGCCAATCGCGAAGTCCGTGAACAGTGTTTCACGGCCTTCTGTCGTTGCGGTGAGTAGGTAGATACGCTGCGGCTCCGAGAAGCGACCGGCGCGCAAGCGAGCTGAGTGGGGCATTCCTTTGCCTCCCGGGTGGGTGTGACAAAGGTATAGCCGATAAAAGCCTTGTCGCGGCTAAAGCCCCTCCCACAGCACCAGTGCAGTCTGTGGGATCGGCTTTTGTGGGAGGGGCTTTAGCCGCGACTTCTCCTCATCAATGCCCCGGCTGCCAAGGCTGGCCCAGCGATACCGGCGCATACAGCCGGGTCTTGATCGCATCACGCGAGAGCAGCACCAGCACCACGATGGTGGCCACATAAGGCAGCATGGCCAGCAGGTTCGACGGGATCGACAGGCCGATGCCCTGCGCCACCAGATGGAGGATGCTGGCCAGGCCGAACAGGTAGGCGCCGAGCAGCACGCGCAGGACGCGCCAACTGGCAAACACCACCAGCGCCAGGGCGATCCAGCCGCGCCCGGCGGTCATGTTTTCCGCCCACATAGGTGTGTACGCCAGCGACAGGTAGCCACCGGCCAGGCCGGCCATGGCGCCGCCGAACAATACTGCCAGGGTGCGCACGCGCAGCACCGGCAGGCCCATGGCGCTGGCTGCGTCCGGGTTTTCGCCAACGGCCTGGATGATCAGGCCGATACGGCTTTTCAGCAGCACCCAGGCCACCAGCGCGAACAGGGCGAAGGACAGGTAGATCAGCACGTCCTGAGCGAACAGCATGCGCCCGATCAGCGGGATGTCGGACAGCAGCGGAATGACGATGGGCTCGAAGCCGGACAGCGGCTTGCCGACCCAGGCGGCGCCGACGAAGGTGGACAGGCCGACGCCGAAGATGGTCAGGGCCAGGCCGGTGGCCACCTGATTGGCATTGAAGCCCAGCGCCACGGCGGCGAACAGCAGTGACAGCAGCATGCCGGCAGCCATCGCCAGCAACACGCCGAGCCACAGGCTGCCGGTGCTGAAGGCGACGATAAAGCCGATCACCGCGCCGAACAGCATCATGCCTTCCTGGCCGAGGTTGAGCACGCCGCTCTTCTCGCACACCAGCTCGCCCAGGGCCACCAGCAGCAGCGGCGTGCCGGTACGCACCATGGCGTAGAAGATATTGGTCAACAGATCGAGATCCATACGTGAAGCCTCGGATGCAGCAGATAAAAAAGAGTGTGTCTTGTGGTGGGAGGGGCTTTAGCCGCGACAGCCGTTCGATTGAAAACGTCGCGGCTAAAGCCCCTCCCACGGTCAGGTGGTCGCCTCGGCGAGGGTCTCGCGCCGTGCCCATTTCCACTTCAGCCGTGGCCGGTAGAGGATCAGCACGTCGCAGGCCAGCAGGTAGAACAGCATCATTCCCTGAAACAGCTGGGTGATCGCCTGCGGCAGGTTGAGATTCATCTGCGCGTTCTCGCCGCCCAGGTAGAGCAGCGCCATCAGCAGGCTGGCGGCGACGATGCCGAGCGGATTGAGGCGGCCGAGAAAGGCCACGGTGATCGCCGCATAGCCGTAGCCGGGCGACACCTGCGGCACCAACTGGCCAATCGGCCCGGCCACTTCGCCGACGCCGGCCATGCCGGCCAGGGCGCCGCTGACCAGCAGGGCGAACCACACCAGGCGTTTCTCGCGAAAGCCGACGAAGCCGGCGGCGCGCTTGTCCAGGCCGAGCACCTTGATCTGGAAGCCGAGAAAGCTCTTGTGCAGCAGCACCCACACCGCTACCAGAGTCAGCAGCGCCAGGTACAGGCCGCCATGCAGGCGACCGTCCTCGCTGACCAGTGGCAGGCGGCTGGCATCGCCGAACATCGCCGACTCGGGGAAGTTGAAACCGGCCGGGTCCTTCAGCGGGCCATGCACGAAGAACAACAGCAGGTTCAGCGCGATGTAGTTGAGCATGATGCTGGTGAGGATTTCGTTGGCGTTGAACTGCGTGCGCAGCCAGGCGGTTAGCCCGGCCCAGGCCGCACCGGCAGCGGTGCCGGCCAGCACCACCCAGGCCAGTGCCCAGCGGCTTTCCCAGTCGATCAGTTGCAGCGCCATGGCGCTGCCGGCCAGCGCGCCGATCAGCAGTTGGCCTTCGGCGCCGATATTCCAGATGCGCGCCTGGTAGGCGACCGCCAGGCCCAGTGCGCAGAGCAGGATCGGCAGTGCCTTGACCAGCAGTTCGGACACGCCGTACCAGTCGCTGACCGGGGCGATCAGCAGGGTGTGCAGGGTTTCCAGCGGGTCATGGCCGAGCAGAGTGAACAGCAGCATGCCGCTCACCAGCGTCAGTACGGCGGCCAGCAGCGGCGACAGCCAGAGCATGGGGCGCGACTCCTGGCCGCGCGGTTCCAGGGATAACAGCATGACGGGCTCCGTCAGCAGGCCGCAGCAGCGGCGGGTTGATCGAACTCACCGGCCATCCAGCGGCCGACTTCTAGGGTGGACACCTGCGCTGTCTCGGCCAGCGGCGACAGCCGCCCGCTGCACAGCGCACCGATGCGGTCGCTGATCTGGAACAGCTCGTCGAGGTCTTCGGAGATCACCAGAATCGCCGCGCCGGCATCGCGCAGGGCGATCAGCGCGCGGTGGATGGCCGCAGCGGCGCCAACGTCCACGCCCCAGGTCGGGTGCGCGGCCACCAGCAGTTTCGGGTTTTGCAGAATCTCGCGGCCGAGGATGAATTTCTGCAGATTGCCGCCGGACAGGCTGCGCGCGGCGGTGTCGGCACCCGGCGTCTTCACCGCGAAGCGGCGGATGATCTCGTCCGCCAGCGCCCGTACCTTGCCGCGCTGCACCAAGCCGCCCTTGACCAGGCCCTGGCCGAAGGCGGTGAGCAGGGCGTTGTCCACCAGGCTCATCTCCGGCACGGCGCCATGGCCGAGGCGTTCGGCGGGTACGAAGGCCAGGCCCAGCTGGCGCCGCGCATCCGGGTGCAGATTGGCCACTGGCGCGGCATCGATGCTCACCCGCTCGCGCTCACCGCGTGGCAGTCGGGTTTCGCCGCTGAGCAGAGCGAGCAACTCGTCCTGGCCATTGCCGGCGACCCCGGCGATGCCGACGACCTCGCCGCTGCGCACCTCCAGGCGAAGGCGTTCGAGCGAGCAGCCGAACGGGTCGGGGTTGTGCCAACTGAGGTCATCGACGCGCAGCCGTGGCAGGCCGCCGCTGACTTTCGGGTAGCTGCTTTCCAGCCCCTCGGCATCACCGACCATCAGTCGCGCCAACTCCAGGTCGCTGCATTCTGCCGGCACGCAATGGCCGGACACCCGCCCGCCGCGCAGCACCGTGGCGCTCTGGCATAGCGCGCGTACCTCGCCGAGCTTGTGGCTGATAAACAGAATGCTGCAGCCCTCGGCGGCCAGGCGGCGCAGGGTGACGAACAGTTCGTCGGCCTCCTGCGGAGTGAGCACCGAGGTGGGTTCATCGAGGATCAGCAGCTTGATGTCCTGCATCAGGCAGCGGACGATTTCCACGCGCTGGCGTTCGCCGATGGACAGGCTGTGGACCAGGCGGGTCGGTTCCAGCGCCATGCCGTAGCGCTGCGACACCTCGCGAATTTTCGGCTCCAGCTGCTTCGGTGTACCGGCGCCCGCGCCCATGGCCAGGGCGATGTTCTCGGCGACGGTCAGGGTCTCGAACAGCGAGAAATGCTGGAACACCATGCCGATGCCCAGGCCGCGCGCCATGGCCGGGTCGCGCATCGCCAGCCGTTCGCCCTGCCAGCGAATCTCGCCGCTGCTGGGCTGAGTGACGCCGTAGATGATCTTCATCAGCGTGCTCTTGCCGGCACCGTTCTCGCCGAGCAGGGCGCGGATCTCACCGGGGGCGATGGTCAGGTCGATACGGTCGTTGGCCAGACAGCCGGGGTATTGCTTGCTGATGGCGGTCAGCTGCAGGCGTGGGGAAGCGGGTGGGGCGGACATGGGAAGCGCTCATGAACATGACTGAGCGGGGCTAAAGCAAAAACTTGGCCAGTGAGTCAGAAAATCCATTTTATGGGCTCTCGCCTATGGCCGAGCGCACTGCAATGCCTGCCATTGGTGCGCGTCTCTCCGTATGCTGCGCACAATGCACCGTATTCGCGCGTGCGCGGCTAAAGCCCCTCCCACAAACAGCTGCTGCTCTTGTGGGAGGGGCTTTAGCCGCGACCGTTGCTCGGATGTAATCCGGGGGCAACAGAAATCACTACTTGCGGCTACCAGGGCTAGCTTCTGCGAGCGGCCCGGTTTGAGCGCTTTTACCAGGGCAAAGGATTGCCTTCGAAGTCCTGATAACTCAGGCCTGGCCGGCCGACGGCAACGCTGACCTGTTCGACCATGCCCTTGCAACTGCTGTCGATATCCAGCGGGGCGTCGGCGCCGCCCATATCGGTGCGTACCCAGCCTGGGTGCATCAGCAGCACGCCGAGCTGCGGATTGTCCTGAGTGCGCACGAAGCACTGCACGAGGTGGTTGAGCGCAGCCTTGCTGGCGCCGTAAAGCGGCATGCCCAGCCCGGCACCCGCCTCGATGCTGCCGAGGATCGAGCTCATGAACACAATCAGCCCATGTTCGGCGGCCAGGTTCGGCAGCAGGCGCTCGGCCACGCGCAGTGGGGCGACGGCGTTGGTCAGGAACAGCTGACCCATTTCCTCGGCGCTGGCCTGTGCGGTGCTGTGGTGCTCGGGGCCGGCGACCCCGGCGTTGACGAAGATGACGTCGAACTGCTGATCATTCAGGCGGTTGGCCAACTGCTCGAGGCTGTTCGGATCAGTCATCTCCAGTTGCTCCACGCGTACGCCGAGTTCTTGCAGAGGGGCTTGGGCTTGTTGCGCTGCGCTGCGCACGGTGGCGGTCACGGCCCAGCCCTGGGCGGCGAATTCACGGGTCAGGCCAAGGCCGAGGCCACGTGAGGCACCGATGATCAGAATGGATCGGGGCGCAGTCATATCAGGCTCCATGGCGGATGAGAAAGAGGATCAGCATAGCGAATGTCGATCCGATAAGCCTGGCACGGCAATCCCCTGTAGGAGGCCCGCCTCGGGGCGAAGCTTTTCGAGTGCGTCCAGCCACGATTCGCGGCGGGGCGCCGCTCCTACATTTTTGCTGCAGTGTTATTCCGTCAACCTGGCGCCTTGGCTGCGGCCATGGCCGGTTTCGCGGTCGTAACGGCGTTCATGTTCGAGATGCCGTTGCAGCACGGCATTGGCGCGCCGGTTGGCCTGCTGTTGCAGCTCGGTGCAACTGGGGTATTCAGGTGTCGCCAGCAGCGCCGCGTCTATCTCGGCGGCTGCTGCCTGGCCGATGCGGTAATGGCCCAGCTCATGTTCGCGCAGTGCGCCCAGGTACTGTTCGAAACGCTGGCGCTGCTGTGCGTCGCCGCCACCGAGGCGGGGCAGGGTGATGGTGGCGTTCAACTGGGTGCGGGTGAGATCGATCTGGCAGCGACCGTCGCGTTGCTCGCGCCACCAGAAATTCCATTGCACCTGCCAGCGTGTGTAGGCGTGGTAGATCTGGCCGTTCTGGCGAATCGGCGAGGCCTGGTTGATGGTGCGGCTGAGGGACTCGCCGGACGCTACCTGCAGGTCGTAGTACTGTTCCTGCAAACGCTCCTGCACTTCGGCGTGGGCCGACAGGGCGAGCCACAGCAGCGGCAGCAGGGCTGCGGTCGTTCGTTTCATGGCGCTTTCAGACTCTCGCGGCCACGGCTGATATCGCCCAGCAAGCGTTCCAGCGCGGCGTGCTCTGCCGGCGCGACGGCCAAGTGCAGACGTGCGCCGGTGGCGTCGTAATCCTCGCTCTCGATCAGGCTGTCCAACTCGTTCAGACGCGCTTTGAACAGCGGCAGTTCGGCGAACTGCAAATGACAGGTGAAGGGCTGCCGCAGCACCAGTTCACGGCGCTCGCCGGCTTGCAGGCATTTCGCCGCGCTGCCGCCGTAGGCGCGGGCCAGCCCACCGGTGCCAAGCTGAATGCCGCCGTACCAGCGAATCACCAGCACCACCACCTGATCGCAGTCCTGCCCCTCGATGGCGGCGAGGATCGGCCTGCCAGCCGTGCCGCCCGGTTCGCCGTCGTCGTTGAAGCGGTACTGGTTGCCGGCCTTCCACGCCCAGCAGTTGTGCGAGGCGGCCAGGTCGCTGTGGCTGTCGATGAAGGCTTGCGCCTCGGCTGCGCTGTTGACTGGCGCGGCGAGGGCGAGGAAGCGACTCTTGCGGATTTCCTCGCGGTACTCGCAAGGGCCGAGCAGGGTAGTGGGCATGGCACGCGGGTCTGCAAACGAAAACGCCCGCCAGTATAAGCCTGGCGGGCGTCATTTCATGCAGCGCGGGTTCAGGCGCCGATCACGCCGCCGTCGTCACGGCGAACCACCACCACCGAGGAGCGCGGGCGCATGCCCGGCTGATGGTCGGGGAAGCTCGAGTCGCCGTCTTCACCCGGATGTTGCACGCCGATGAACAGCGCGCGGTGATCGGGGCTGAAGGCCACGCCGGTAATCTCGCAGCCCTTCGGGCCGACCAGGAAGCGACGAATCTCGCCGCTGACCGGGTCGGCGCAGAGCATCTGGTTGTTGCCCATGCCGGCGAAGTCGCCGCTATTGCCATAGTTGCCGTCTGTCTGGATCCACAACCGGCCATCCTGGTCGAAGGCCAGCCCGTCCGGACTGTTGAACATGTTGTCGGCATTGACGTTGGTCGACCCGGCGTTGGCGCTGTCGGGGTGCACCACCGGGTTGCCGGCGACCACGAACAGATCCCAGTCAAAACGCTCGGCTGCGGCGTCGTCAGCCGCTTCGCGCCAGCGCAGAATCTGCCCGTAGAGGTTGTTGGCGCGCGGGTTGGCGCCGTCCACCGGCTGACCTTCGCTGCCACGCTGCACATTGTTGGTCAGGGTGCAGTAGACCTGGCCGTCCTGCGGGCTGACGGCGATCCATTCCGGGCGATCCATGCGGGTTGCGCCCACATGGCTGCCGGCAGCGCGGGCGCGAATCAGCACATCGCCCTGGTCGCTGAAGCCGTTTTCTGGGGTCAGGCCATTGTGGCCGAAGCTCAGTTTGATCCAGCGGCCGGAGCCACGCGGCTGCTGCGCGTCGGCATCCAGCTGGGCCACGTACAGGTCGCCATGATCGAGCAGGTGACGGTTGGCCTTGGGGTTGTTCTTGTCGAGGCGATCACGGCTGATGAATTTGTAGATGAACTCACCGCGCTCATCATCGCCCATGTACACCACCACACGGCCATCGCGGCTGAGGGTGATGGCCGCGTTCTCGTGCTTGAAGCGGCCCAGCGCAGTGCGCTTGATCGGCTTGGACGCGGGATCGAAGGGATCGATTTCGGTGACCCAGCCGTGGCGGTTCAGCTCGTTGGGGGTGCGGGCGATATCGAAGCGCTCATCGAACAGGTGCCAGCGGTTGTCGCTGGCACCTTCGAGTTTGACGCTGTAGCGCTTTTGCGCAGGCGTCAGTTGCAGCGCGGCGTCGGTGCTGCCGAAGCAGTCGCTGAAGTTCTCTTCGCAGGTCAGGTAAGTGCCCCAGGGCGTCATGCCGTTGGCGCAGTTCTGGAAGGTGCCGAGCACTTCGATACCGGCCGGATCAGCGGCGGTCTTCATCGACGCGTGGCCGCGCGCCGGGCCGCTGATTTCCATGGGCAGGTTGGCGTGGATGCGGCGGTTGTACGCCGAGCCCTGGACGAACTGCCAGGCGCCGTCCGCATCGCGCTTGACCTCGATGACGGTGACACCCACGGCAGCCTGCGCCTTGCGCACGTCTGCCAGTGACTGCGGCGGCTTGCCGTGTGCCAGCAGGTAAGGGTAATTGCAGTATTCGTTGTTGATCGCCATCAGCGCGCGGTTGGCATCGCCCGGCCAGGGGAAGAAGCTCATGCCGTCGTTGTTCTCGCCGAACTGGCCAAGCTGCTCCTCGGCGCTGTTGCTGCCGTCGCCACGATAGGCTGCGGAGTCCTGGTGCAGCGGCTGGCCCCAGCTGATCAGCACGTCGAAGCGATAGCCCGGCGGCAGGGTGATGGTGTCTGCGGTGCTGGCGGCAATGTTGTCGAAGCCCAGCAGCGGCCTGGCACTGATGGCGTTGGCCAGTGCCGTGCGGCCCAGCGGGCTGCCTGCCAGGAACAGGGCAGCACCGGCCAGGGCGCCGGTGCCGATGAAGCGGCGGCGGCTAAGTACCAGGCGCTGCAGGTCAGTCAGATCGTGGTTGTCCATCAGGCATGTCTCCTCCAGAAATGGAGGGCAGCCTAGTGCGCGGATGTGACGAATCTATGAAGCTTTGTTGACGGGCGTCAGGCCGCAGCCCTTGAGGATGATCTGCACCAGTTGATCGGCGGCCTCCTCGAAGTCCTGCTTGGTCAGGCGTGAACACTGCTTGACGCGGCAGATTTGCGAGGCGAAGTCGGCGTAGTGCTGGGTGCTGCCCCAGAGCAGGAAGATCAGGTGCATGGGGTCGACCGGATCCATCTTGCCGGCGGCGATCCAGGCCTCGAACACGGCAGCGCGGCCACGGAACCAGTCCAGGTAGTGCTGGTTGAAATACTGCGACAGGCAGTCGCCGCCGCTGATCACTTCCATGGCGAAGATGCGCGAAGCCTTCGGCTGGCGCCGGGAAAACTCCATCTTGGCGCGGATGTAGCGCTCCAGCGCCTCGGCCGGATCATCATCGACGCTCAGGGTGTTGAAGGTGCTGTCCCACAGTTCGAGGATATTGCTCAGCACCGCCAGGTACAGGCCCAGCTTATTGTTGAAGTAGTAGTGCAGGTTGGCCTTGGGCAGGCCGACGTTCTGCGCGATGGTGTTCATGCTGGTGCCCTTGAAACCATGGCGGGCGAACTCTTCCTCGGCGGCCTTGATGATGGCTTCTTCATTCTTCTGGCGAATGCGCCCGGCAGGTTTGTCGCTGGTGTGATGGGCGGGTACTTCGAAGGTCATAGAGCAATTCCATGCTGATCGGGGAGCGGCGCGCCTGCACTGATACCCCAGCATTGCCTGGGTGACAAGTGCGCTACGTGGAAAAACGCTGGGGCAGGGCTCAATTGCCCCGAGAGGCGGCTGTGTGGGGGCTTTTCCGGCATCTGGCACTCAGCCATCGGCCAGTGCTTCGAGAAAACTCTCCAGTACCAGATGGGCACGCCGTCCTTTGCGCGTGACCGCTGCCAGGTTGATGTCGTAGTAGCGGCTGCTGGCCTTGAGCGCGCGCAAGCGCCCCTGCTGCACCCATGCCTGGGCGTAATGATCCGGCAGGTAGCCGATGTAACGTCCGGTGAGGATGAGAAAGGCCATGCCCTCGCGGTCCGAGGCGCTGGCCGTGCAGTTCAGCGCCTGGTAATGGCTCTGTACCTCGGGCGGCACGCGAAAGGTCGGGGCGATCGCCTCCTGGGCGTTGAGTCTTTCGTCCTCGAGCTGCAGATCATCGACGTAGAACAGCGGGTGGCCGACCGCGCAGTAGAGCAGCGAGCGCTCGTCGTAGAGCGCCTGGTATTCGAGGCCGGAGAGGGCGCCGACCTGCGGCACCACGCCGATATGCAGGCGACCGTCGAGCACGCCCTGTTCCACTTCCGAGGGTGGCGTCATGCGGATATGGATGCGCACGTCCGGCCCCTGTACCTTGAGGCGCGCCAGGGCATTGGTAATGCGCATGTGCGGGATGGTCACCAGGTTGTCGGTCAGGCCGATGTTCAGCTCGCCGCGCAGGTGCTGGTGCAGGCCGTTGACCTCGGTGCGAAAGCTCTCCAGCGCCGCCAGCAACTGCAGCGTGCTCTGGTACACCTCGCGGCCTTCCTCGGTCAGGGCGAAGCCGGCGCGGCCACGCTGGCACAGGCGCAGGCCAAGGCGTTGTTCGAGGTCGCTCATCTGCTGGCTGATGGCCGAGCGACCGATGCCCAGCGCGCTTTCTGCGGCAGAGAAGCCGCCGCATTCGACCACGCTGCGAAACAGTTTGAGCAGGCGGATTTCAAAGTCGCTGACCTGGGCCAGCGGATCGGGACGGCGGCTGCTCATTAGTTTAGTAAGCCTTGAACTGAAGATAAGAAGAGCATTGTTTTACTGACTCTATGCCCGTGGCACCTTTGCTGGCAACTACCCTGTAGGAGCCGGCTTGCCGGCGATCATCGCCCGCAAGCGGGCTCCTACACCCGATTGCCTGCCCGAGTGAGGCTCCCAATGAACATGCCGCAGACTGCAACCCCGTCCCTGGCCAGCCAGCTCAAGCTGGATGCGCACTGGATGCCGTTCTCCGCCAACCGCAACTTCCAGCGCGACCCGCGTCTGATCGTGGGTGCTGAAGGCAGTTGGCTGGTCGATGATCAGGGCCGCAAGATCTACGACAGCCTGTCCGGCCTGTGGACCTGCGGCGCCGGCCACTCGCGCAAGGAAATCCAGGAGGCCGTGGCCAAGCAACTCGGTACCCTCGACTATTCGCCGGGCTTCCAGTTCGGCCATGCGCTGTCGTTCAAACTGGCCGAGCAGGTCGCCGACCTGATGCCGGGCGACCTCAACCACGTGTTCTTCACCGGCTCCGGCTCCGAGTGCGCCGACACCGCGGTGAAGATGGCCAAGGCCTACTGGCGCCTCAAAGGCCAGGCCTCCAAGACTCGTTTCATCGGTCGTGCCCGTGGCTACCACGGCGTCAACATCGCCGGCACCGCGTTGGGCGGCATCGGTGGCAACCGTAAGATGTACGGCCAACTGATGGACGCCGACCACCTGCCGCACACCCTGCAGCCGGGCATGGCCTTCACCAAGGGCATGGCCGAAACTGGCGGCGTGGAACTGGCCAATGAACTGCTCAAGCTGATCGAGCTGCACGACGCTTCCAACATCGCCGCGGTGATCGTCGAGCCGATGTCCGGCTCCGCTGGCGCCCTCGTGCCGCCGGTGGGCTACCTGCAGCGCCTGCGCGAAATCTGCACCCAGCACAATATCCTGCTGATCTTCGACGAAGTCATCACCGGCTTCGGCCGCATGGGCAAGTGGAGCGGCGCGGAGTTCTTCGGCGTGACCCCAGACCTGATGAACGTCGCCAAGCAGATCACCAACGGCGCCATCCCGCTGGGTGCGGTGATCACCAGCAGCGAGATCTACAACACCTTCATGCAGCAGCCGTCGCCGGAGCACATGATCGAGTTCACCCACGGCTACACCTACTCGGCGCACCCGGTGGCCTGCGCCGCTGGTCTGGCGACGCTGGAGTTGCTCAAGCGCGAGAACCTGATCCAGCAGTCCGCCGAGTTGGCGCCGAAGTTCGAGGCCGCGCTGCATGGCCTGAAGGGTACCAAGCACATCATCGATATTCGCAACTGCGGCCTGGCTGGCGCCCTGCAGATCGCCCCGCGTGACGGTGACGCGGTGATCCGTCCGTTCGAGGCCGGCATGGCCCTGTGGAAGGCCGGTTTCTACGTACGCTTCGGTGGCGACACCCTGCAGTTCGGCCCGACCTTCAATGCCAAGATGGAAGATCTCGACCGCGTCTTCAACGCCGTCGGCGACGTGCTGAACAAGCTGGATTAAGAGCGAGCGCACCCCTTTCTGTAGGAGCCCGCTTGCGGGCGATGTTGTAAAACGGATCGCCGGCAAGCCGGCTCCTACCCACAGTAATTACGTCTAGGAGCTTTCCCATGAGCCATATCCCTCACCTGATCAACGGCGAGCGCGTTGCCGGCAACGGTCGCAGCGCCCCGGTGTACAACCCGTCCACCGGCGACTCCACCAGCGCCGTCGGCCTGGCTGATCGCGCCACCATGCAACTGGCCATCGACGCCGCCAAGGCTGCCTTCCCGGCCTGGCGCAACACACCGCCGGCCAAGCGCGCGCAGATCATGTTCCGCTTCAGGCAGTTGCTGGAGCAGAACGAGAACGAAATCGCCGCACTGATCAGCGCCGAGCACGGCAAGACCCTCGAAGACGCCGTCGGTGAACTCAAGCGCGGCATCGAGAACGTCGAGTTCGCCTGCGCCGCCCCGGACATTCTCAAGGGCGAATACAGCCGCAACGTCGGCCCGAACATCGACGCCTGGACCGACCTGCAACCCATTGGCGTCGTGGCAGGAATTACCCCGTTCAACTTCCCGGCCATGGTGCCGCTGTGGATGTACCCGCTGGCCATCGTCTGCGGTAACTGCTTCATCTTGAAGCCGTCCGAGCGCGACCCGAGCTCCACCCTGTTCATCGCCGAACTGCTGAACCAGGCCGGCCTGCCCAAGGGCGTGCTGAACGTGGTCAACGGCGACAAGGACGCGGTCGACGCGCTGATCGAAGCGCCTGAGGTCAAGGCCCTGAGCTTTGTCGGTTCGACGCCGATCGCCGAATACATCTACAGCGAAGGCACCAAGCGTGGCAAACGCGTGCAGGCCCTGGGCGGCGCCAAGAACCACGCCGTGCTGATGCCCGATGCCGACCTGGACAACGCCGTCAGCGCACTGATGGGCGCGGCCTACGGCTCCTGCGGTGAGCGCTGCATGGCCATCTCCGTGGCCGTGTGCGTGGGCGACCAGATCGCCGATGCGCTGGTCGAGAAGATCGTCCCGCAGATCCAGGCGCTGAAGATCGGTGCCGGTACCTCTTGCGGCCTCGACATGGGCCCGCTGGTCACCGCTGCAGCGCGCGACAAGGTCAAGGGCTACATCGACGCCGGTGTGGCGCAGGGCGCCAAGCTGGTGGTCGATGGTCGTGGTCTGGTGGTGCCGGGTAACGAGAACGGCTACTTCGTCGGCGGCACCCTGTTCGACCGAGTGACCCCGGACATGACCATCTACACCGACGAGATCTTCGGCCCGGTGCTGTGCATCGTTCGCGTCGGCAGCCTGGAAGAAGCCATGCAACTGATCAACGATCACGAGTACGGCAACGGCACCTGCATCTTCACCCGTGACGGTGAAGCGGCGCGCCTGTTCTGCGACGAGATCGAAGTGGGAATGGTCGGCGTCAACGTGCCGCTGCCGGTACCGGTGGCTTACCACAGCTTCGGCGGCTGGAAGCGCTCGCTGTTCGGCGACCTGCATGCCTACGGCCCGGATGGCGTGCGCTTCTACACCCGCAAGAAGGCCATCACCCAGCGCTGGCCGGCGCGCAAGAGCCACGAAGCGGCGCAGTTCGCCTTCCCCAGCAATGGCTGAGTGAGCTGCTGCTTTGAATGAAAAGGCCGATCAAGAGATCGGCCTTTTTGTTGTCAGGCAGCAGGTTGCTCGTTGCAAGCAGCGCTCCGCTGGAGACGCCGTTCACTGCGCCTGGTCGATGGCCTCCTGCAGACGCCGAGTGTTCGCCGCATTGGCCTGGTCGATCTGCTGCTTGAGCTGCTCCATCTGCTGTTGGGCCTGTTTGGCCTGCTCAGCCTGGAGCGTCGCCGTAGCGGCCGTCTCACCGGCGCCGCAGCCGCCCAGGGTGATTAACAGGGAAAGGGTGCAGCAATGGCGCAGGTGCATCATGGAGTCCTCGGGCAAGCTCGTGCGGTGAGCGATAGATTGGCGCATTTGTGCCGGTTTGTGTGTGCCGGCTGCCGCAAAGCGAAAGCGCTGATTCGAGCACGCCATGCCGCTCGTTGCATATCGTCTGTCCACGTCCTCTGGTAATACAGCCGGCAGGTAGAAAAGGGAGATGCACGATGACCGAGCCATTCATGCTGGATTTACACATGTACCTCGGGCGCCTGGGTTACTCGTCGGCGCCGCCACCGACCCTCGACACCCTGCGCGAGCTGCAAGAGCGGCACACTGCCGAGTTCCCCTTCGAAACCCTGGCGAGCATGCTGCGCGTGCCGGTGGAGGTCGAACCCGCCGCGGTCCAGGACAAGCTGCTGCGCCAGGGCCGTGGCGGTTACTGCTTCGAACTCAACCGTCTGTACCTGCTGCTGTTGCAGGAATTGGGCTTCGACGCGCGCGGGCTGACCGGCCGCGTGGTCATGGGCGGGCCGGAAGATGCCCTGCCAGCGCGTACCCATATGCTGGTGCTGGTGACCCTGGGGGCGTTTGCTACATCACCGACGTCGGCTTCGGCCGCATGGTGCCCACCGGTCCCTTGCTGCTCGACAGTGAGGCCGAGCAGGCCACGCCGCATGAGCCTTATCGTTTGACGCTGGTGGATGACACCTACACCTTGCGCGCACTGGTGGCGGACAGCTGGCGGGCGATGTACCTGTTCGATCTGCAGCAGGTGGCGGATATCGATTACGTGGTGGGCAACTGGTACGTGTGCACCCACCCGGAATCGCCCTTTCTCGGCCAGATGATCGCCGCACGCACCGGGCCAGGCCTGCGCAAAACGCTGAACAACGGCAGCTTCGCCATCCACCGCCTGGGGCAGGCGAGTGAGCGGGTGCAACTGCAGAGTGTCGATGAGGTGCTCAGGGTTCTGCGCGAGGAGTTTGGCATTCGGGTGCCGGAGCATCCTGAGCGACGGCAGATCATCGAGCGGTTGATAGCGGGGGCGTGAAGGCAAGGTCGCTGGTATCGCCGCGTTCTTGTAGGAGGGGCTTCAGCCGCGAAAATCTTTCAGCCAACCGAGATTGCTGACGGAACAGCGATCAGTTCCCCTCTCCCGCTTGCGGGGCGTAAGCGGAAATAGCGAAGAACTGCTTCGCCTGCTGAAGCGCCAGCCTGCTAAAACGCCATTATGCGGGCATTTTCAGGGGGGCTGTGGGGCCAGAGGCATGAGCGAGTACTGGAAGTATCGAGGAGCAGAGCGGGTGATCGAGCTGCACGGGTATGAGCGCCAAGAGGCAGCGCCTGACGGGCCACCTGCTGCTGCAGGTCAGCCCGCTTGGCGAAGGTGTGACCGTGGGTATGGCTTAGTGCTCGCCCTTCATTGCGCCACTGAGGCCGAACATCAGCACCAGCAGGTTGGCATCGGGTTTGGCGGCGGGCTGCACTTGCTTGCGCAAAGGCTCGGTGGGGCAGGGCTCTGCGGCGGTGCAGGCTTGCGCTTCCAGCACACGTGGGCCGGGCTCCTGCCAGGCTGCGGCGGCGATTGCCGTTACGCTGAGGGCGAGGCCCAAGAACAAACCTCGTGCTATTTCTAATTTCATTTTGCTAACCCCTTGAAAGCGCTGCCAAACGCTGTTCGCTAAACCTAGATCACCCATTGCCTTGTCGTCGTCTCATGCGACGAACGGTCTTAGCGCGTAGCTGGCACCAGCCGGGGCTGTACTGGGACACAGGCCTTGTCGGTTGGTTCAACAATGCTGCGGGTAACATATCGACGTAACCTTAGGTGCCCGTTAAGGCCCCCCTGTAACAGCCGGCCCTGGCAGTTGCAGTCGCCTGCAGCTCTGTTTGCTACCCAGCGCAAAGGTGCAAGGTAGAGCCACTTCCTGGTGGGGGTGATGGGGATGGAACGAGGTGTTGCGGAAAAAACACTACCGGCCCTGGGCCGGCAGTCGTTTGTTTAGGCAATAGCCGTGCCGAGGCCTTTGGCACCATCGGCGAAGATCTGGCGATAGCCCTGTAGCAGTTGCTGCCAGTCGGCGTCGGACCAAGGGCTGTGGCGTCGCAGTTGAGGCAGGTCGTGCTGAGCGGCTTGGACGCGTGTCAGGCGGCGACGGCTTTTCTCCAGATCCAGCAGGGCAACCTGCGGCGTTTCGCCGGCAAGGTTAACGAAGACATGTTTGGCATACAAGCAACCGTGCTGCCAGCGCCCCAGGTGCATGCGCGCCAGAGTCGCGCCAACAAGTTGCAGCAGCTCGGTGTGTACGGTTTCGCCACAGGCTTCGCGGCCGCCTTTGGCGTACCAGCTTTGGATGTCCATGAAGCCTTCGAGCTCGGCGGTCACCAGCAGGCCCCGCCAGCCCTGTTGTGGGTCGCGTTCAACGCCGCAGTAGATCAGCTTGGGAACGGGCACGCCGAGTGCGTCCAGGGCCAGCAATGCACTGCGTTCGCGCAGTACGGTCGGGCGTCCCTGTGGGTGCAGCAGGCTGCGGTAGATATGGCCGATCTGTTTCTTGGCGTAGAGCACGCCGGTTTCATCCAGCAGGCGCTGCACGCCACTTTTGCCGCCGCGGCGAGCATTGGGCTCTTCGACCCAATCACCTTGCTGTTGCCACCAGTATTGGAATACCTGCTGAGGAATCTCGCGCGTACTGCAAAAGGCCATATTTTTGTTCTTCTATTGGAGGTTTGCGCAGCACTCGTCTCGTGAGCGGGGACTACGTCGTTCAGGGTTGTAACAAAACATAAGCAAACAACGTTCCCGAGTCCATCGGTAATGTCATCGGATTTTCGGCCTGTAGCGCTTTTCATCGGGCATAAAAAATTTCCAGGAGAAATTTATAACGTCGCGTAGCGACGGCCCGCAGGGTGGCCGCCATGGATGGCAGGCCAAAAAAAACCCCGCGACAAGCGCGGGGTTCTTGGTGCTGCGAGGGAGCCGGTCGGCTTACATCATGCCGCCCATGCCACCCATACCGCCCATGCCGCCCATGTCAGGCATGGCCGGGCCTTTGTCGTCAGCCGCGTCGGCCACCATGGCCTCGGTGGTGATCATCAGGCCACCGATGGAGGCTGCAGCTTGCAGGGCCGAACGGGTCACCTTGGCCGGGTCGAGAATACCCATCTCGATCATGTCGCCGTAGGTGTCGGTCGCGGCGTTGAAGCCGAAGTTGCCCGAACCCTGCTTGACCTTGTCGACCACGACGCTCGGCTCGCCGCCGGCGTTGGAGACGATCTGACGCAGCGGCGCTTCAACAGCGCGACGCAGCAGCGCGATACCGACGTTCTGGTCTTCGTTGTCGCCTTTCAGGCCGTCGATGGCCTGCAGAGCGCGCACCAGGGCTACGCCACCGCCAGGTACCACGCCTTCTTCCACTGCTGCGCGGGTAGCGTGCAGGGCGTCTTCAACGCGGGCTTTCTTCTCTTTCATCTCGACTTCGGTGGCAGCGCCAACCTTGATCACGGCAACACCGCCGGCCAGCTTGGCCAGACGCTCTTGCAGCTTCTCTTTGTCGTAGTCGGAAGAGGTTTCTTCGATCTGCTTGCGGATCTGCGCAACGCGGGCTTCGATGTCGACCTGGGCACCAGCACCATCGATGATGGTGGTGTTGTCCTTGTTCAGCACGACACGCTTGGCGTTACCCAGGTGCTCCAGAGTGGCGCTTTCCAGGGACAGGCCAACTTCTTCGGAGATCACGGTGCCGCCGGTCAGGATGGCGATGTCCTGCAGCATGGCCTTGCGGCGGTCGCCGAAGCCCGGAGCCTTGACGGCAGCGACCTTGACGATGCCGCGCATGTTGTTGACGACCAGGGTAGCCAGGGCTTCGCCTTCGACGTCTTCAGCAACGATCAGCAGCGGACGGCCAGCCTTGGCAACGGCTTCCAGAACCGGCAGCAGTTCGCGGATGTTGCTGATCTTCTTGTCGACCAGCAGCAGCAGCGGGCTGTCCAGCTCGGCAACCATGGTGTCCGGCTTGTTGATGAAGTACGGCGACAGGTAGCCGCGGTCGAACTGCATGCCTTCTACGACGGACAGTTCGTTTTCCAGGCCCGAGCCTTCTTCAACGGTGATCACGCCTTCTTTGCCGACCTTGTCCATGGCTTCGGCGATGATGTCACCGATGGAGTTGTCGGAGTTGGCGGAGATGGTGCCGACCTGAGCGATGGCCTTGGAGTCGGCGCACGGCTTGGCCAGGTCTTTCAGCTGGGCGACGATGGCCGCGGTGGCCTTGTCGATGCCGCGCTTCAGATCCATCGGGTTCATGCCGGCAGCGACGGACTTCAGACCTTCGTTGACGATGGCTTGAGCCAGAACGGTAGCGGTGGTGGTGCCGTCACCGGCAGCGTCGTTGGCCTTGGATGCTACGTCCTTGACCAGCTGGGCGCCCATGTTTTCGAAGGCGTCTTTCAGTTCGATTTCCTTGGCAACCGAAACACCGTCTTTGGTGATGGTCGGAGCGCCGAAGGATTTGGCCAGAACCACGTTACGACCTTTCGGGCCGAGGGTGGCTTTAACGGCGTCGGCCAGTACGTTGACGCCTACGAGCATTTTCTTGCGGGCGGAATCGCCAAACTTGACTTCTTTAGCAGCCATTTTGATCAGTCCTCAAATTCTTGAAGGTTTAAACGGAGATTCGTGGGAATCAGGCTTCGATGACAGCGAGGATTTCGTGCTCGCCCATGACCAGCAGGTCTTCGCCGTCGACCTTGACGGTGTTGCTGCCGGAGTAGGGGCCGAATACCACCTTGTCACCAACCTTGACGGCCAGCGGACGGACTTCGCCGTTATCCAGAACCTTACCGGTACCGACGGCAACGACTTCACCCTGGTTCGGCTTCTCGGCGGCCGAACCCGGCAGCACGATGCCACCTGCGGTTTTGGTCTCTTCTTCGCTGCGACGGATCACGACGCGGTCATGCAGAGGACGAAGCTTCATTGTCGATCTCTCCTAACAATTGATGGCCAACTTGCCGACTCTGTGTGGTCGGCGGGTTTGTAAAATCCGGCGAGGCCGGGTGCGGCACGCTGGGCGTACCGCGAAAGTTGGACTGCCTCAGTGGGCAGGTACCTTGCGGTGACAGTTACATGTGGGCGGGCAAGGGTATTTCAAGGGGCGGGGGTGAAAATTTTTGCGTTGCAGAGGGGGGCGGCGCTCGTGGTAAGCACCGCAGCCTGACGACTTTGCGTAGGAGCCGGCTTGCCGGCGATCAGCCAGGGAGGGATCGCCGGCAAGCCGGCTCCTACAGGTGCTGTAGGGATCAGTCGCGGCGTTCGTACTCGCCTTCGAGCACGTTGGGGTTGGTCTTGCCGCTGCGGGCGGCCTGGTCGTCGAAGAAGGCACGCTGGCGCATGGCTTGTTCCTGGGCGCGGCGCCGAATCTTGCCGACCAGCAGGCGGCGGGTGAAGGGGAACAGGCAGAGCACGCCGAAGATGTCGCTGATGAAGCCTGGCAGCAGCAGCAGGCCACCACCGACGGCAATCAGCAGGCCTTCGAGCATTTCCTGCTCGGGCAGCTCGCCGCGTGCGAGCTTTTCGCGGACGCGCCAGGCGGTGGCGACTCCGGCGACGCGCAGCAGCACGCTGCCGAGGATGGCGGTGCCAATCACCAGCAACAGCGTGGGCAGCACGCCAATGGCGCTGCCAACCTTGATCAGCAGGGCCAGCTCGATGATGGGAAAGAGCAGAAAGAGGAACAGAAACGCGCGCATGGGTCGAAGAGTCCTTGGCGGAAGACAGGCTTCCCGTAGGGGTTAAGTATGGCGTTTCGCGCTTAATTCAAGCTGAAGGCGCGCCATTGGTCGGCCAGCTCTCGGCTCTGGCCAGTTGCACCAGCGCCTGGCGCACGGCGCCGGGATTGCTGCAGGGTGCGGGAAAGGGCAGCCAGTACAGGCTCTGGCCGATGCGCAGATGAAAGCCTTCACTGTCGACACCGGCCATCTGCGCGGGCTCGTGTTGCGGCAGGCCGGCCAGTTCGACGTAATGGGCGATGGCCTTGGCGTGATCTTCATTCATGTGCTCGACCATGCTCGCTTCGCTACCGTCTGTCGCGAAGGGGTTGGCCAGGGTCACCTGGTCGAGCCAGTGAATGGCGCCGAAGCCGCCGATGAAACGCCAGCGCACCGGCTCCAACCGCCAGAAATCGAAATCATGCGCCCGATGGTAGTCGCGCGACTGGGGGAAAAAGCGGTAATAACGCTGTGCGGCCGCTTCGATTTCGCTCTCGTCATGCAACTGTCGTGCTTCGGCGAGCAAAGTGAGGCGGCCGACCGCCTGCACATCCTCTGCGCCACGCTCGCCGACCAATAGCGAACATTTGGCGTCCTGTCCGAGGTTATGGGTGTGCTGGGCGATGCGGCTGATCAGGATCAGCGGCCGGCCCTCGGCGTCCAGGCAGTAGGGCACCACCGATCCGAAAGGGAAACCCGGCATGGCCTTGGAGTGGGTGCTGAGCACGCCACGGTATTCCTTGAGCAGCAATTCTCGTGCATGCTTGCCGGCTTTCACGCTCACCTTAATGACTCCTCGCAAAGAATCCGTCAGAAACGGACAGACGCCCTAGCATAGCGGCTAGCGGGCATCGGCGGGGTCGCTAAATGCTGCACCTTGAGGGGATAAAGCGATGCAACTGAAAGACAAAGTCATCATCATCACTGGCGGTTGCCAGGGACTGGGTCGCGCCATGGGTGAGTACCTGGCGGCCAAGGGCGCCAAGCTGGCGCTGGTGGATCTGAACCAGGAAAAACTCGACGAAGCCGTGGCTGCCTGCAAGGCCGCTGGTGGTGACGCCCGTGCCTACCTGTGCAACGTCGCCGATGAAGAGCAGGTGACCCATATGGTTGCCCAGGTGGCCGATGACTTCGGCGCCATCAACGGCCTGATCAACAATGCTGGCATCCTGCGTGATGGCCTGACCATCCGCGTGAAAGATGGCGAGATGACCAAGATGAGCCTGGCGCAGTGGCAGGCGGTGATCGACGTCAACCTGACCGGCGTGTTCCTCTGTACCCGTGAAGTGGCGGCGAAGATGATCGAGCTGAAGAACGAGGGCGCGATCGTCAACATTTCCTCCATTTCCCGCGCGGGCAATATGGGGCAGGCCAACTACTCCGCCGCCAAGGCGGGCGTGGCTGCCGACACCGTGGTCTGGGCCAAGGAGCTGGCGCGTTACGGCATTCGCGTCGCGGGCGTGGCGCCGGGCTTCATCGAAACCGAGATGACCGCCAGCATGAAGCCGGAAGCGCTGGAGAAAATGACCTCGGGCATTCCGCTCAAGCGCATGGGCAAGCCGGCCGAGATCGCCCATTCGGTGGCCTACATTCTGGAAAACGACTACTACACGGGTCGCATTCTGGAGCTAGACGGCGGCCTGCGTCTGTAATCCACCAGGCCTGAACGAAAAACGCCCCGACTGGTTCGGGGCGTTTTCGTTTGTGCCAGCGCGGGGTATCGCGAACCCGTAGCCCGGATGTAATCCGGGGCGGATACCAGGTGGTGGGCCTTTCCCGGATTGCATCCGGGCTACTTCTTAGTGCGTGCGGGCGACGGCGAAACGGCTCAGCTCGATCAGCGCGTCGCGATACTCACCAGCCGGCAGCACGTCCAGGCAGGCAATGGCACGTTCGGCGTAGTCGCGAGCGAGCTGAGCGGTGTATTCCAGAGCGCCGGCGGCATCCACGGCGACGCGGATGCTTTCCAGGTCTTCGATGCCGCCTTTCTGAATCGCGCGGCGTACTAGGGCGGCCTGTTCCTCGGTGCCTTCACGCATGGTGTAGATCAGCGGCAGGGTCGGTTTGCCTTCGGCCAGGTCGTCACCGACGTTCTTGCCCAGTTCGGCTGCATCGCCCTTGTAGTCGAGCAGGTCATCGACCAGCTGGAAAGCGATGCCCAGATGATCACCGAAGGTGCGCAGGGCTTCGCGCTGCACCTCGTTGGCGCCGGCCAGGGCGGCGGCACTGTGGGTCGAGGCCTCGAATAGCATCGCGGTCTTGCCGCGGATGACTTCCATGTAGGTCTCTTCCGTGGTGCTGGCGTCGCGTACCTTGGACAGTTGCAGCACTTCGCCTTCGGCGATCACGCGGGTGGCGTGAGAGAGAATCTTCATCACCGGCATGGAGCCGAGCTCGACCATCATTTCGAACGAGCGTGAATATAGGAAGTCGCCCACCAGCACGCTCGGTGCGTTGCCCCATTGTGCATTGGCGGTGCTGCGGCCACGGCGCATGTCGGACATGTCGACCACGTCGTCATGCAGCAGGGTGGCGGTGTGCAGAAATTCGATGGTGGCGGCCAGTAGGCGCAGGTCATCGGCCTGGTAACCCAATGCACGCCCGCTGAGCAGTACCAGCAATGGGCGCAGGCGCTTGCCGCCAGCGGAGATGATATAGTCGCCGATCTTTTCCACCAGCGGCACGCGGGAAACCACCTGTTGGCGAATGATGCCATCGACGGCGGTGAAATCGTCCGCTACCACGCGGTAGAAAGCCTGGGGTTGCATCGGCGACTGGTGCTCCTTTGAGGTTGCGCGGCATGCTAGGTGGCGGGGTGGGGGCTGTCAAGGCGAGCACTTGCGGCCCTTGCGCGGCGTTCGGCGCTTGCGTACAATCGCGCACCCTGAACTTCCCCCTGGGCATTTCCCTGCCTTACGCAATTGCAAGGGTGTCACTTCCGGCCCCAAGCAGCCATGCCAGCCAATAACGACTTTTCTAAAGCGCTGGGTGAGCAGGATCAACGGAGATTTACCATGTACGCAGTAATTGTTACTGGTGGCAAGCAATACAAAGTCACCGAAGGCGAATTCCTCAAGATCGAGAAGCTCGAAGTCGCCACTGGCGAAGCCGTGACTTTCGATCGCGTTCTGCTGATCGGCAACGGCGACGACGTTAAAATCGGCGCTCCGGTCGTAGACGGCGCTAAAGTGGTTGCCGAAGTCGTGTCGCAAGGCCGTCACGACAAAGTGCGTATCATCAAGTTCCGCCGTCGTAAGCACCACATGAAGCGTCAGGGCCACCGTCAGTGGTTCACTGAGATCAAAATCACCGGTATCCAGGCCTGATTCGTCGGCCCCGATCCTTTATAGGAGTATTGACTCATGGCACACAAAAAAGCTGGCGGTTCTACCCGTAACGGCCGCGATTCCGAAAGTAAACGCCTTGGCGTGAAAATGTACGGTGGTCAGGTCATCAAGGCCGGTAACATCATCGTTCGTCAGCGCGGCACCGAGTTCCACCCGGGTTTCGGCGTGGGCATGGGCAAGGATCACACCCTCTTCGCTAAAGTCGAAGGCGTGGTCAAGTTCGAAGTGAAGGGCGCTTTCGGCCGTCGCTACGTGAGCGTCGTTCAGGCCTAATCGCCTACGCGCTGGAAAAGCCCTGTCCGTAGGACGGGGCTTTTTTGTTTATGTATCTTTGGTTCGCTTGCCCGATCCGCTAGTTCTGGATGATCCGGCAAGCGTTCCCCCAGCCCGCAGATGAAGCGGGAGGCATATCCATGAAATTCGTCGACGAAGTTTCGATTTTTGTAAAGGCCGGTGACGGCGGTAACGGCATGATGAGCTTCCGTCGTGAGAAGTTCATCGAGAAGGGCGGCCCCAACGGCGGTGACGGCGGTGACGGCGGCTCGGTATTCCTCGAAGCCGACGCCAACCTCAACACCCTGATCGACTACCGCTATACGCGCAAATTCCACGCGCAGAATGGCGAGAAAGGCGGCAGCACCGATTGCACCGGGGCCAAGGGCGAGGATCTGATTCTGCCGGTACCGGTCGGCACCACGGTGATCGACGTGGCCACCCAGGAAGTGATCGGTGATCTGGTCAAGCCGGGTCAGCGCCTGATGGTCGCCCAGGGCGGCTGGCATGGCCTGGGTAACACCCGCTTCAAGTCCAGCACCAACCGTGCGCCGCGTCAGACCACGCCGGGCAAGCCGGGCGAGTCGCGCGATCTCAAGCTGGAGCTGAAGGTGCTGGCTGACGTCGGTCTGCTCGGTCTGCCCAATGCCGGCAAGAGCACTTTCATCCGCGCGGTTTCCGCGGCCAAGCCGAAGGTCGCCGATTACCCCTTCACCACCCTGGTGCCGAACCTGGGCGTGGTCAGCGTTGATCGCTTCAAGAGCTTCGTCGTCGCCGACATCCCCGGTCTGATCGAAGGCGCTTCCGAGGGTGCCGGTCTGGGCATTCGCTTCCTCAAGCACCTGGCGCGTACGCGTCTGCTGTTGCATCTGGTGGACATGGCGCCGCTGGACGAGAGCGACCCGGCCGAGTCGGCGCAGGTGATCATCGACGAGCTGGCACGCTTCAGCCCGGCACTGGCCGAGCGTGATCGCTGGCTGGTGCTGAACAAGATGGACCAGGTGCCCGAGGACGAGCGCGAGGCACGCAAGGCCGATATCGTGGCTCGCCTGAACTGGCAGGGCCCGGTTTACGTGGTTTCGGCCATCAGCCGCGACGGTACCGAGCGCATCAGCCGCGACATCATGCATTACCTGGAAGTGCGCGTCGAGCGCATCGCCGAGGACCCGGTCTTCGCCGAGGAGCTGGCCGAGTTGGATCAGCGTATCGAAGACGAGGCGCGTGCCCGTCTGCAGGCGCTGGACGACCAGCGTGCGCTGCGTAAATCCGGTGTGCGCAGTGTCGATGATATCGACGAAGACGATGATTTCTTCGACGAAGAAGACGACGACGGCCCGGAAATCATTTACGTCCGGGATTAAGCAAATTTCCAACGCCGCTTAATTGCGGCGTTTTTGTAAGGGATGCTCTGAAGCAGTCGTCATTCCCGCGTAAGCGGGAATCCAGAAACATCGCAGCACCTGGACTCCCGCCTTCGCGGGAGTGACGCTGAGGCTTTTTCAGGGTTTCCTAAGTGGGCGTTCTGGCTAAGGTTGGAAGATCATGCGTGACAAGGTGACCGGCGCGCGGCGCTGGGTGGTGAAGATCGGCAGTGCGCTGCTGACCGCTGACGGGCGTGGCCTGGATCGTGCGGCCATGGCGGTATGGGTCAAGCAGATGGTGGCGCTGCGTGAGCAGGGCGTCGAGCTGGTGCTGGTGTCTTCCGGTGCGGTGGCGGCCGGCATGAGCCGCCTGGGCTGGACCAGCCGACCTAGCGCGATGCACGAACTGCAGGCCGCTGCTGCGATTGGCCAGATGGCCCTGGTGCAGGCTTGGGAGTCGAGCTTCGCCGAGCATGGCATGCGCACCGCACAGATCCTCCTGACCCATGACGACCTGTCCGACCGCAAGCGCTACCTCAATGCACGCAGCACCTTGCGCACGCTGGTGAATCTCGATGTGATCCCGGTGATCAACGAGAACGACACCGTGGTCACCGATGAAATCCGCTTCGGCGACAACGATACCTTGGCAGCGCTGGTGGCCAACCTGGTGGAGGCCGATTTACTGGTAATCCTCACCGATCGCGACGGCATGTACACCGCCGATCCGCGGCACAATCCGGATGCCGAGCTGATTTTCGAAGCGCGTGCCGATGATCCGGCGCTGGATGCCGTGGCCGGTGGCGTTGGTGGTGCGTTGGGGCGTGGCGGCATGCAGACCAAGCTGCGCGCTTCGCGCCTGGCGGCGCGTTCCGGTGCGCATACGGTGATCGTCGGCGGTGCCATCGAGCAGGTCTTGGCTCGTCTCAAGGCCGGCGAGCGCCTGGGTACTTTGCTGGCCCCCGAGCGTGGCCTGCTGGCGGCCCGCAAACAATGGCTGGCCGGCCACCTGCAGACCCGCGGTACCCTGGTGCTGGACGCTGGTGCAGTGAAGGCGCTGAGTCAGGATCGCAAGAGCCTGCTGCCGGTCGGCGTGAAGGCGGTGCAGGGTAGCTTCCGGCGTGGCGAAATGGTGGTCTGCGTATCGCCTGACGGCCGTGAGGTCGCCCGTGGCCTGGTCAACTACAGCGCGCTGGAAGCACAGAAGATCATCGGCCAGCCGTCGGACGCCATCGAGAAGCTGCTGGGCTATGTCGATGAGCCGGAGCTGGTGCATCGCGACAATTTGATTCTCGTCTAAGGAGCATGTATGCGTCTGTTCAAGGGATATGTGCTGAGCCTGCTGATGCTGCCCGGTCTGGCGCTGGCCGAAACCATCGGTGAAGTGTCGACGGTGTTCAAATGGGTCGGGCCGAACGACAAGATCGTCGTCGAGGCCTTCGATGACCCCAAGGTGTCGGGCGTGACCTGCTACCTGTCGCGTGCCAAGACCGGTGGGGTGAAGGGTGGTCTGGGCCTGGCCGAGGATCGGGCCGAGGCCTCCATCGCCTGCCGCCAGGTCGGTCCCATTGCATTCAAAGGCACGCTCAAAGACGGCGAGGAGGTGTTCAAGGAGCGCACTTCGCTGGTGTTCAAGACCATGCAGGTGGTGCGTTTCTTCGACAGCAAGCGCAACACCCTGGTGTATCTGGTCTACAGCGACCGGGTGATCGAGGGTAGCCCGCAGAATGCGGTGACGGCCATTCCGATCCTGCCCTGGGGGCAGCAGTAATAAAAAACGCCCCGAAAGCAGGTAAGGTTACCGCGCTGTCTTGCGTAGGAGCCCCGCCTCGGGGCGAAGCTTTTCAGAAGCGCGCCGCCCTTGTTCGCGGCGGGGCGCCGCTCCTACAGATTCGATGCGTCGACACTTGCCTGGCAGGCATTACCTTGAGGGGCGGTTTGGGTTGCCGCCATCCTTGGCGGTTCAACGTGCTGCTGCCAATCAGGCGCTGGGGATGTCGAGCTGCAGGCGCTGATTCGATTGCGTCTGCACTTCGTGGTAGCGCGCGGCGTCGCTGGACAGAACATCGGCCATGGCCGGGAAGATCTGGTCCAGTTTGCTGCGCCAGTCGTCGCTCTTGGCCTGTTCGGGGAAGCAGCGGCGAATCAGGTCGAGCATGATCGACACAGTCACCGAAGCACCCGGCGAGGCGCCGAGCAATGCGGCGATGGTGCCGTCGGCTGCTGCCACCAGTTCGGTACCGAATTGCAGCACGCCGCCTTTCTTCGGATCCTTCTTGATGATCTGCACGCGCTGGCCGGCCACTTCCAGACGCCAGTCCTCGGCCTTGGCCTTCGGGTAGAAGCCGCGTAGGGTTTCCAGGCGCTGCGTTTCGGACTGCATCACTTCCTTGATCAGGTAGCGGGTCAGGTCCATGTTGTCGCGCGCCACCGCCAGCATCGGGCCGAGGTTGTTGGGGCGTACCGACAGCGGCAGGTCGAGGAACGAACCGTACTTGAGGAACTTGGTGGTGAAGCCGGCGTAGGGGCCGAACAGCAGGGATTTCTTGCCATCGACCACGCGGGTATCGAGGTGCGGTACCGACATCGGTGGTGAGCCGACGGCAGCCTGGCTGTAGACCTTGGCCTGGTGCTGCTTGACGATCTCAGGGTTGTCGCAACGCAGCCACTGGCCGCTCACCGGGAAGCCGCCGAAGCCTTTGCCTTCGGGGATGCCGGACAGCTGCAGCAACGGCAGTGCGCCGCCGCCAGCGCCAAGGAAGACGAACTTGCTCTTGAGCTGGCGCGTGGCGCCGGAGCGGGTGTCCTTGATGTCCACCAGCCAGCCTTCACCGTCGCGCTTGAGGTCGGTGACCTTCTGGTTGCAGGTGACCTTGGCGTCAGGCTGGGTGGTCAGGTAGGCGAGCATCTGCTCGGTGACCGCGCCGAAGTTGACGTCGGTACCGGCCTGCACGCGGGTCATCGCCAGCGGCTCGTTGGCATCACGGCCCGGAATCAGCAGCGGCGCCCATTCGGCGATGGTGGCGCGATCCTCGGTGTATTCCATCTCGGCGAAGGCGTGATGTTGACGCAGGGCCTCGAAGCGCTTCTTGAGGAAGGCAATACCACTGTTGCCGCGCACGAAGCTCATGTGCGGCACCGGGTTGATGAAGGTCTTCGGCGCGTTGATCGCACCTTTCTCGATCAGGTAGGCCCAGAACTGCTTGGACTCTTCGAACTGGGCGTTGATGCTGACCGACTTCTTGATGTCGATACTGCCGTCAACACCTTCCGGGGTGTAGTTCAGCTCGCACAGCGCGGCGTGACCGGTGCCGGCGTTGTTCCAGGGGTTGGAGCTTTCCACTGCGCCGGACTCGCGCTGCTCTACCACTTCCAGCGTGAGGCCGGGATTGAGTTCCTTGAGCAATACGCCCAAGGTCGCGCTCATGATGCCGGCGCCAACCAGCACCACATCTACGCTTTGGTAATCGTTATGCGCCATTAACCTCTCTCCAAGAAAAACTGCACCAGATGGACGGCCGTTCGGCCTTTCAGGGCGATACCGGCAGACTCAGGCGTGATGCCACGTCGTTCGGTGGTGAGGGTTAAGGCTGGGATTTGCGGACGCAAAACTGTTCATCTGTTCGCCACACTCTTGTGAAGTTTGTAAAAACCGTTTTTTCACGCTCTTTTGGAGCGGTGAACCTCAAAAGCTCGACTGCCTCGGCGCGCTTTTGCCCGTGCAAATCATGCAATGCATGGCTGCGATCGGCTCTGCATATGGGCTGAAAGCGGCTGGCCGGAAGCGGCAGCTCGAAGTGGGCGACTCTCTGGGGCGGGGCGATGACATTGCATCGGCGAGGTCGTGCGGCCCGATCAGGAGACGTCCTTATAATCGGGGCGCGATTATAACGGTGAATGAGGGGAAATTGATCGCCCCGGCGTGACTTTTATTCTTCCGCCGGTCAGGCCGCCAACGGGCGAGCGGCTGGTGCGTGTGTGACGACCGGGGTGATCTGGGCATTGGCGGGCAAGGGGGAGCCCAGCCAGGAGATGCTCGGCTCGCGAACTTCCACCCAGCCAGCTTGGCTCGGGTGTTCCTGCATCTGTCATAGGGCGCGGCAAATTCCCTGACCATCGATCAGGGCAAAATGGCGCATCGGGCGAGCGCGGCTGAACAGGCGGCGCAACAGCATGGTGAAGGCTCCAGCGTGATGACGGGTGCCTTTATGCCAGGGCGTGGTGACAGGCTGATGACAGGAACCGCAACGCTGTGCTGACGGTCCTATGCTGCACCACTGTCGGCCTCAGGCCGCGCTGGGTATACTGCCGGCCACTTTTACCTCACTCGGAGAGATGAGCATGCTGCACCGTGTGTTGATCGCCTTGCTTGCTGCCGCCAGCCTGACTCTGGCCGGTTGCGCCCTCAGCCCTCAGCAACTCACCCCGCAACCCAAGCTCACCAGCTCTCTGACTCCCGTGGGTCAGGGCCAACCGGTGGTGGTGCGCGTAGTCGATGGCCGTCCTTCGCCGGTGCTTGGTACCCGCGGTGGCCTGTATCCAGAAACCAGTACGATCAGCGTGAGCAGCGAGCACGTACTGCCCAAGCTACAGGCCGAGGCCGAGGCTGCCGTGCGTCTGCTCGGCTTCACCCCGTCGGCCAATGCCTACAACGCGCCACAGCTGACCATCACCCTGGCGGAGCTGAAGTACCAGTCGCCGAAAGAAGGCATGTACGTCACCGAGGCCGATATCTCCGCTTCCATTCGCGCTGACGTGCAGGGCGGTAGCCGTCGCTACACCGGTCGTTACGGTGCCTCGCTGAATCAGCGTTTCGGCACCGCCCCGAACCAGCAGACCAATACCAAGCTGGTGGGTGAAGTGCTTAGCGATGCGCTGACCCGCGCCTTCAAGGACCCGACCATTGGCCAGGTGCTGCTCCAGTAATTTGTAGCGCCGCAAACAACAACGCCCCCGCATTGCGGGGCGTTTTCATTTGTCCTGGGGTTTCATGCCGCTTCGGCGTAGAACTCCGGCAGGCTCATGCCGGTGCGGTTGTCGATGTCCGGTAGGTCGTAATGCTCGTGGCCGCCAAGGGCGCAGTACACCAGCCAATGCTGGTCCTGTACGTTGAAGGATAGTTCGTCGACCACGGCGTCCACTTCATCCAGCGAGTCGATCAGGTAATCGCGATCCAGCGGTTGTGAATTAAGCATGGCAGGTCCTCCAGGGACGTTGGGGTTTGGCTTCAGCAATAGTCGTGACTGCATGGTCACTGTTGGAGATACAAACCCTAGGCCAGGCATAGGACAGTTTTCAGACGATTTCGGGATAGCGGGCCGCGTTCGTCGGGAACGAACCTTATAAATGCGCTAGTTCAGTACACTGCGCGATGACTTTTCGAGGGTCGAGACGCACCGTTTCTCGGCCGAAATCCCCATTCTGGTGCAGTGGCGGGGTTGCTGCACCATGCTGTTCTCGAGGTGTTGCATGTCGCTGCAGATGTTGTGGTCGCTGTTCCTCGCCCATCCGGCCGGAGCGGTGAATTCGTTGGCATTGTTCTTCGCGTTGGCGGGAGCCTGGCTGTGTCTGATGACCCGCTTGCGTGAGCAGCGCGGTATGGCGCGCGTGCTGGCTCAGGGTGAGCTGGACGATAGCGAAGCACAGGATGAGCGCACTGTGCGCATCAACCGCTTCTTCTACCGTTTCGGGGCCATCTGCCTGGGCGCAGCCCTGCTGCTGTCCTGGCTCAGCACGCGGCTTTGATGCTTGAGCGATAAACGAAAACGTCAGCCTGATGGCTAATGCCAGTCAGTTAAGCCGTTGCACTCGATCTTTGTAGGAGCCGGCTTGCCGGCGGTCCGCCATAAAAAGCATCGCCAGCAAGCTGGCTCCTACGAAAAGCGCCCCCTCTACTGCAAGTAGGAGGGGGTGGTGACGAACTTATCTGATCAGCATTAGCCTGATGGCTGCCGTTTTCGTTTGTAGCGCGGGGTTCTTACAGAGGCAGACCCGCCTTGATCCGGTACTGATTGCGCACCGGATTGGCGTACTGCAGGATCAGGAACGGTTTCTCCTCGGCGCTGCAGGCGGCCAGGCGCTTGTTCCACTGCGCTTCGGCCTTGGCCAGTTCCGCGGCATCGAATACTTCGCTCGCTGCCGGCACGTTCAGCTCGGCCTCGCGCCCTTCCCACATGGCGTAGGCCAGGTAGTGCACGGGGAACAGGCGATACTGGCCGAGAATGTGACGATCTATCTCCTGAGCAAGCTGCTTGGTGTCCTCCAGACCCGCGACAGGCGGACTGAAGTGCAGATGCACGCGCCCTTTGTAACCGGTGATGCCCAGGGCGATACTGGCGTCGTCTTCGCCCGGCGCCTTGGTATAGCTGCCCGTGGCGGCGCGCACGCAGAGTTCGCGGGCCTTGGCCAGGTCGCAGGGATCGTACTCGTAGCTGATCGAGACCGGGATCAGGTTCAGCGAGTCGATGACCTCGGCGAACGGCTCGTCCTTGCGGCTCATGTGGAACATCTTGAGGATGGCTGAGTCGGTACGGTCGTCACCGTCCTTGGCGCGGCCCTCGGCCTGGGCGATCCAGATCGACTCGCCATCTTCGCGAATCGAGTGGTTGATATAGGCCGAGAGCAATTGATAGGCCGCCAGCTTCTCGCGGCGCCCGCTGATCGAGCGGTGCACGATGAAGCTCTTGTTCAGGCGCATCAGGTCGCTGACGAAGGGGCGCTGCAGCAGGTTGTCGCCGATGGCGATACGCGGCGTCTGCAGGCCGGCGTGATAGACGGCGTAGTTGACGAAGGCCGGGTCCATGACGATATCGCGATGGTTGGCCAGGTACAGGTAGGGCTTGCCCGGTTGCAGGTGTTCCAGGCCGGAGTAGCTGATGCCGTCAGTGGCATGCTCGATGGTGCGATCAATATAGGGTTCGATCTTTTCCTGCAGCTTGGAAACCGAATCGATGCTGGCGAACTCGCTGCGCAGCCGCGCGGCGATCAGCGGCTTGAGCAGCCAACCGAGTGGCCCGGCCAGGCGCGGGAAGCGAAAACGGGTGAGGGCGCCGAGAAACGCCGGGTCGGCGAGCAGGCGCGCCAGTACGGGACGCACTTCTGCATCGGCATAGGGTCGGATGGCATCGAATGCGCCCATCATGCTCTCTTGTTCTAGAACGGCTAAGGTTGAAAGGGGGCTGCTTAAACAGGGTGAGCAGTAGACCGGCGATTATAACGCCAAGTCACAAGGAGGCCGCGATGCTGGAAAGCGAGTCGTATTATTGCCCTTACTGGGGGGAGCCGGCCGAGGCCGTGCTGGATCTTTCCGGCGGTGATCAGGTTTATATCGAGGACTGTCCGGTATGCTACCGGCCGATCGAGTTCGAGCTGCGTACGGACGGCACCGTGTGGGAATTGGACGTTCGCGGGGAGAACGACTGATGCAACGAATCTACGAGCCGGAAAGCCTGCTGGAAGGACAGATGCTGGTGGACATGCTGGCCAGTGAGGGCGTCGAGGCGCACCTGCTCGGTCAGCATCTGGTCGGTGCGGTGGGGGAGTTGCCGGCATGCGGCCTGCTCGGTTTGGTCGTCGCTGAGCCGTACGCCGAACGGGCGCGTACGCTGATCGCTGAGTACAATGCGGCGCAACCTGTGCCTGGCGATGAGCCAGAGTCCTTTCAGGGCGTGTTGCTCTGTTGACGCGCCCCCTGCCTGTCGAGTCGTTTCATGTGTGGACGTTATGCCCTGTTCCGCTGGTCGCCCGCTTTTGCGGCGTTGCCCGGCTTTCCCGCTGACCAGAAGCCGCACTGGAACCTGGCGCCCAACGGTCAGGTGCTGATGTTGCGTGCTGGCGAGCAAGGGCCGCAAGTGGCCGCGGCGCGTTGGGGGCTGACGCCGGCCTGGCTCAAGGATCTGTCCAAGACCCCGGCTCATGCCCGCGCCGAAACCCTGGCCGAGCAGCCGATGTTCCGTGAGCCCTTTCGCCAGCGTCGCGCGCTGTTGCCGGCCAACGGTTTCTATGAATGGCGCGGGGGCGCGCGCAAGCGGCCTTACTGGATGAGCAGCGGTGAGCCGCTGATGTATTTCGCGGCGTTGTGGGAGCTTTATCCGGTGGGCGGGCAGGAGTACCTGAGCGTAGCGCTGATCACTCAGGAAGCTGCCACGCTGCGGCGGCCCTTGATTCTCGTCGAGCACGAACAGGCGTTGTGGTTGAGTAATGACACGCCGCCCGAGCAACTGGCAGCGCTACTGCTCAAGCCGCAGATGGCGCTGCGTGAGCGCGCGCTGGCAACGCTGGTCAACGATCCGCAGTTGGATGCGCCGGAGTGCCTCACTCCGGCTTGAGCCTGCGCAGGGTGTCGAGGGCCGCCCCGGCTGAACACGCGGCGCACCCTACCTGATGAAGTCCCTTACACCTTGAACTGGTTGATCAGCCTGCGTTGCTGTTCGGCCAGCTTGGTCAGTTGGGCGCTGGCCTGGCTGGCTTCGTCGGCACCGCTGGCCACCTCGTTGGCGACCAGGCCGATATTGGTGACGTTACGGTTGATGTCCTCGGCCACGGCGCTCTGCTCCTCGGCGGCGCTGGCGATCTGCGTGTTCATGTCATTGATCACCGACACCGCCTGGGTGATGGACTCCAGCGATTGAGCGGCCTGGTTGGCGTGCT
Organism: Pseudomonas oleovorans subsp. oleovorans; assembly: GCF_002197815.1. Lineage (GTDB taxonomy): Bacteria > Pseudomonadota > Gammaproteobacteria > Pseudomonadales > Pseudomonadaceae > Aquipseudomonas > Aquipseudomonas oleovorans. The sequence goes on along the minus strand of NZ_NIUB01000004.1, from coordinate 74,212 downwards.
CCACGCTGTCGTCGGTCTTGCTCTGGCTCTGCTCCATCACCTTGACCACTTCGCGGGTGCCCTGCTGCAGTTGCTGGATCATGTTCTGGATTTCTTCGGTGGCTTGCTGGGTCTTCTGCGCCAGGTTGCGTACCTCGTCAGCAACCACGGCGAAACCACGGCCTTGCTCGCCGGCGCGGGCTGCCTCGATGGCGGCATTGAGGGCGAGCAGGTTGGTCTGCTCGGCAATGCCGCGTATGGCGACGAGGATGGCGTTGATGTTCTCGCTGTCCTTGGCCAGGTTCTGTACCACGCCCACGGCGCGGCCGATCTCGCTGGCCAGTGCGGCGATGGCCGCCGAGGTTTCCTGCACCACCTGCTTGCCCTGATTGGCCGCCTGGTCGGCGTGGTTGGCGGCTTCGGCGGCATGGGTGGCGTTGCGCGCGACGTCCTGGGCGGTGGCGGTCATTTCGTGCACGGCGGTGGCGACCAGCTCGATCTCGGCCAGTTGCTTCTGCACGCCCTGGTTGGTGCGAATGGCGATGTCCGCCGTGTGCTCCGAGGAGTCGCTGACCTGCTGCACCGACGTGACCACGGCGGCGATCATGCTTTGCAGTTTGGCCAGGAAGGCGTTGAAGCCCGCTGCGATCTGCCCCAGTTCGTCCTTGCGATCGACCTGCAGGCGTACGGTGAGGTCGCCTTCGCCCTTGGCAATATTGTCGAGCATGCCGACCATCTGCCGCAGCGGGCGGGCGATGCCGTAGCCGACCAGCCAGACCACCAGCAGCCCGAGGCCGGCAATCAGCAGACCCACCAGGGCCATGCCGAGGGTGTCCTCGTGCGCCTGTGCGGCGAGGTCGGACTGCAACTGCTGCAGTTCGGCGAACACCGCCGAGGTGGGCAGGGCGATGGCCAGGGTCCAGCGCGTCGAGGTGCCGGCGACCTGGAAGGGGTAGAGTAGCTCGAACAGCTGCTGGGCCTCGTTGTGACGCACGATGGGGTGGTTGTCGCCGCCTTTGAGCGCCTGCAGCAGGTCCTCCGGCAGCACCCGCGAAGCCGGTTGGCTGATCAGCGCGGCGTCCTGGGTTGCGGCAATCAGGGTGCCGTTGGCGGCCACCAGCGCCAGTTCGCCGGCCCCGCCATATAGTTCGCCCTTGACCTGCTCCAGCAGGCCCTGGATGAAATCCAGCGCCAGGTCGTTGCCCACCGCGCCGAGGAAGCGCCCGTCGACCACGATGGGCGCGTTGAAGGAGGACACCAGTACCTGCTTGCCACCGAAATCATAGGCGGCCGGATCGATGACGCAGGGCTGCTTGCTCTGTTTCGGGCACAGGTAGTACTCGCCCTCGCGCACGCCGGTCGGCAGGCGCTTCTCGCTCTCCATCTGTTCGGCGGTCAGCGGCAGTACCTTGAAGGCGCCGCCCTCGCGGTACCACCAGGGCATGAAACGTCCGGTCTGGTCGTAGCCCTCGGCCTCGCGTCCGGCGTAGTTTGCGTCGTCCTGGTCGAAGGCGTTGGGCTCCCAGCCGATGAAGAAGTCCAGCAAGTCGGGGTTGTCCTGCAGATAGCTGACCAGCAGCGAGGACAGCTCCTCGCGGCTCAGCTGCAGCCTTTCATTGCCCGGAGCCATTCGCGCGTTCAGCGTGGCCACGGACTTGGCCAGGGTCATGGGCGCCTCGAACTGCCGCTGCAACCGACCGACCTGGGCCTCGGCGAGCGCTACCAGGCGCTGTTCGATGACCTGCTGCAGCAGGCCGCGGGTGTTTTCTTGCACCACCTGCTGGGTTCGCCCATTGGCGAACAGGGCGTAGAGTACCAGCGCAACCACCACGGCCAGTACGCTCGCTCCGGCGAGAAAGGCAACGGAAAACTGGATGGATCGGAACTTCATGGGGGCTCCCCGGCTCAATGTGTCCACCAAGGGATAGCGGCAAGGGCGCAGCGTAACTTTAATCGCTTGGCGCAAACGGCATGGTCGATGACGCTTTCAGCGGGAAAAAGCGTGCCAGAGATGCGCAACCGCTGTGGTTGCCCGGACCGGGGGCGAGGCCTAGCATAGTGATTCCGATTCCAGGAGATGGCTCGATGAGTAAGGCTTTTTACCTGAGTGGCCTGGCTGCAGCACTGGTGCTGGCCGGTTGTCAGGCCGTCAACACCACCAGCGGCGGTGCGGTGGGCGTGGAGCGCAAGCAGTACATGTTCAGCATGCTGTCGGCCGAGCAGGTCAACCAGATGTACGCGCAGTCCTATCAGCAGACGTTGAGCGAAGCATCGAGCAAGGGTGTGCTGGACAAGACCAGTGCCAATGCCAAGCGTCTGCAGACCATTGCCGGGCGACTGATTCCGCAGGCACCGCGTTTTCGCCCGGATGCCGCCAACTGGCAGTGGGAGGTCAACCTGATCAAGAGCCCGGAGCTCAATGCCAACTGTGGGCCGGGCGGCAAGATCATTTTCTACAGTGGCATCATCGAGAAGCTGAAGCTGACCGATGACGAGATCGCCGCGATCATGGGCCACGAGATGGCGCATGCACTGCGTGAGCACAGCCGTGAAGCGATGTCCAAGGCGTATGGTATTCAGGTCGCCAGGCAGGGGGCCAGCGCCCTGCTGGGGTTGGGCGAGACGAGCATGGCTCTGGCCGATGCCGTGGTGCAGTACAGCCTGACCTTGCCCAACAGCCGCAGTAACGAGAACGAGGCCGACCTGATTGGCCTGGAGCTGGCAGCTCGTGCAGGCTATGACCCCAATGCAGCCATCAGCCTGTGGCAGAAGATGGAGGCCGCCGGTGGTGGTGCACCGCCCGAGTTCATGAGTACCCACCCGTCGTCCAGCAGCCGTATCGCCTCACTGCAGGCGGCGATCCCCAAGGTCATGCCGCTGTACGAGCAGGCCAAGGCCGGGCGTTAATTTCGGGCCAGGAAACGGCGCGGCGTGATTGTTCACGGCGCGCCGTTTGCGTTTCAGGGCAGGGCGGTTTCGGCAAGTGGACGGGTTTGCAGACCCAATTGAGCGCGGAAGCTTTCCATGTTGAGCATGGTGCAGATTTCCTGGATTTCGTTGCCGGAGGTGAGCGTCCAGAACGCCATGGCCGAGATGCTCAGCAGCTTGTCGCTGGGCGGGTAGCCCAGTGCGGGTTTCTGGATGGTGCCGATCAGGGTGCTCCAGGTCACCACCTTGTAGCCTTCGGCGATGCACTCCTCGATCACCACCTGCAGGTTCGGCATTGCAAGGCGGAAGTCCTGCACCATCTGCACGAAGCCGGCGCTGCCAAGCGGCCTGCCAATGAAGGAGCTCTTGTAGAGGAAATCGCGGCTGTGCAGTTGTTCAGCCAGCGCCAGGCGCCCCTTGTTCCAGGCCAGGTCGATGTGCTGGCACACCAGCTTCTTGCGATCATCCAATGACATGCTGTCCTCCCGGCTGCAGGCCGTCTCCATGTGACGTGGCACGCACTTTAGCAGCAGGGAGGAGGGGGCTGGGATTGGCCGAAATGCCGGCTCGTTGACGTCAGTGGTTCGTCAGATCAGGCCGCTCAGCTTCAGCGCCTGGTAGCCGGCATAGATTGCCAGCGCGGCGAAGGCGCAGGCGGCCAGGCGGCGGATCAGGGTCAGCGGCAGGCGTTCGGCTGCGAAATTGCCCGCCAGCACCACCGGTACGTTGGCGATCAACATGCCCAGTGTGGTGCCGACCACCACCAGAATGAAGTGCGGGTACTGCGCGGCCAGCATCACGGTGGCGACTTGGGTCTTGTCGCCCATCTCGGCGAGGAAGAAGGCAATCAGCGTGGTGAGGAAGGGGCCGTATTTCTTCAGGCCGGATGCTTCGTCGTCGTCGAGTTTGTCCGGTACCAGGGTCCAGGCCGCCACGGCGACGAAGCTGGCAGCGAGAATCCAGCTGAGAGTGGCGGGGGAGAAGAAACCGGCGACCCAGTTGCCGACGGCGCCAGCGGCGAAGTGGTTGGCCAGGGTGGCGACGACTATGCCCCAGATGATCGGCCAGGGTTTGCGAAAACGGGCAGCCAGCAGCAGGGCGAGCAACTGGGTCTTGTCACCGATTTCGGCGAGGGCAACGATCAGGGTGGGGACGAACAGCGATTCCAGCATCAGGTTTCCTACAGGGGGCGGGTCGACACGGCTTATGACACGAACGACCTTCCCGCCCCGGGTATAGGTTGTGCGTGTCATAGGTCTTGTCAAACCGCAGGCCTCTCTATGTAGGCCTTGGGTCGTATACGCCATGCTCTGCGGAGCAAGTGTGTTGACGTATACCGGGCGAGCAGGGCGCTCGCGGGAGACTACTCCCCTAGGACGGGCGCAATTGTGCCCAAGCGCCGCGTTGGGAGCAACCCCAATTCAGCGTCGGGCGCTGTAGATGCGGAATCCATCGGCGTCTGCCAGGGTGCGGCAGGGGCCGAGATGACGCTCGATCAGTTGCGGGTATTTGAGGAAACTGTTGGCCACCAGGCGCAGCTCTCCACCTTTTATCAAGTGGCGAGCCGCCTGGCTCAGCAGGTTCTCGCTGGCTTGGTAGTCGGTATGCACGCCCTGATGGAACGGCGGGTTGCTGACGATGGCGCTGAGCCCCTCTGGCGCCGATTCGATTCCGGTGCCGGCGATCAGGTTGGCTGACAGGCCGTTACGTGCCAGGGTCAGCCGGCTGCTTTCCAGGGCGAAGGCGTCGACATCCAGCAGGCTCAGCTCGCTGTCTGGGTAACGTTTTTTGAGTGCGGCGCCGAGTACGCCGGCGCCGCAACCGAAGTCCAGCAGGTGGCCGCTGGGCAGGTCATCCAGATGCTCCAGCAGCAATGCGCTGCCGCGATCCAGGCGGCCATGGGCGAACACACCGGGCAGGGTAACGATCTCCAGTGCGCCGTCGGCCAACTGCAATGGGTAGCCCTGTGCCAGGGCATGAAGGTCGGGTACTGCTGGCGCTTGATCCACCTCGACGCACCAGAGTTGGCAATGTCGCGCGCTGTCGAGCTTGCGCGGCTTGCCATAGGCGGCCAGCTGTTTCGCCGCGCGTTCGATACCGCCACGTTTTTCACCGACCAGGTACAGCGCTTTGCCTGCCAGGCGCGAGGCCAGCGCTTGCAGCAGGTAGTCGCTCAGTTCGCGTGACTTGGGCAGAAACAGCACAGCGGCGCGGTAGTCGCCTTCCGGCAGGCGTGTGTCGAAGTGGCTGCGACCGGCAAAGCGTGCGGTGAGCAGTGCCTGATCGCCCGCATGCCAGTTCCAGCCACGTGCTTGCGGCAGGGCGCCAAGCAGGTCGTCAGCCGGCAGGCCGGCCAGTAACAGCTCGCCACTGAACAGCTCGGCCTGGCGCAGGAGAACTTCGCTTCGCGGGTCCATGGTATTTCCTGAGAATCTGTTTACGGCGCGTGGTGTAGGAGCGAGCTCTGCTCGCGAAGATTTTGCTGTTGACCGTGTTCGCTCGCGACGCACGCTCCTACAAGAAAGCTGCGCAGCTTACCCGACGACTCGCAGTGGCGCACCGGCGAAGAAACCAGCGGCGTTTTCCACGACCTGGCCAACGATGCGCTGGCGCGCTTCCTGGCTGCCCCAGGCGCTGTGCGGGGTGACGATCAGGCGGGGAATGTCGGCGGCCAGTAGCGGGTTGCCGTCCTTCGGAGGTTCCTGCAGCAGCACGTCGGTTGCGGCGCCGCCCAGATGGCCACGGCGCAGGGCATCGGCCAAGGCCTGTTCGTCGACCAGGCCGCCACGCGCGGTGTTGATCAGGAATGCGCGCGGTTTCATCAGGGCCAGCTCCTCGGCGCCGATCATGTTGCGGGTCTGCTCGTTGAGTGGGCAGTGCAGGGTCAGCGCATCGACTTGCGGCAGCAGTTCGTGCAGCGGCAGGCGATCGGCGCGCGCGGGGCGGCCGGGCAGTTGGCCAAGCAGCACGCGCATGCCGAAGGCTTCGGCCAGGCGTGCAACGGCGCCGCCCAGTTCGCCATGGCCGAGCATGCCCAGAGTCTTGCCTTCGAGTTCGACGATGGGGTGATCGAGCAGGCAGAACTGACTGGCTTGTTGCCAACGACCGGCAGCGATGTCGCGCTGGTAGTCGGGCAGGCGCGTGGCCAGGGCCAGCAGCAACATCAGGGTGTGCTGTGCCACGGACGGGGTGCCGTAGCCCTGGCAGTTGCACACGGTCACGCCATGGGCACTGGCGGCTTTCAGGTCGATGTTGTTGGTGCCGGTAGCGGTTACCAGAACCAGTTTCAACTCTGGGCAGGCAGCGAAGGTGGCGGCGTCCAGCGGCACCTTGTTGCTGATGGCGACCTGGGCACCTTGCAGGCGTTCGGCGACCTGATCCGGACGCGTGTGCGCGTGCAGGGTCAGCTCGGCGAAGGCCTGATGCAGCGGTTGCATGTCGAGGTCGCCAAGGTCGAGGGAGGCGTGGTCGAGGAAGACGGCGCGTGGGCTGTTGCTCATCAGCTGTACCTTTTCGCAGGAGGGTCGCAAGAGTAGATTGGCGAGCCTACCAGACCTTCAGCGTCGATGCGGAGCCACCATGTACTGGACTGAATTTCTCACCGTTGCCCTGATTCACCTGCTGGCGGTGGCCAGCCCCGGGCCTGATTTCGCCATCGTTGTGCGCGAGAGCGTCGGCTACGGTCGCCGCGCGGGACTGTTCACCGCCTTCGGAGTGGGCACCGGGATTCTGGTCCACGTCACTTATTCGTTGCTCGGTATCGGCCTGATCGTGTCGCAGTCGATCGTCCTGTTCAACGCGCTGAAATGGCTGGCGGCAGCCTACCTGCTGTATATCGGCATCAAGGCGCTGCGCGCGCGTCCTGCCGACCCGGCCAGTGCCGAGCTGAATCTGGCAGCCGGCGAGCGCAGCGGTCGTGGCGCCTTCGTCACGGGGTTCATCACCAATGGCTTGAATCCCAAGGCGACGCTGTTCTTCCTGTCGCTGTTCACCGTGGTGATCAACCCGCATACGCCAGTGGCGGTGCAGGCCGGTTACGGCCTTTATCTGGCGCTGGCCACCGCGTTCTGGTTCTGCCTGGTGGCCTGGCTGTTCAGCCAGCAGCGCGTGCGCGCCGGCTTTGCCCGCATGGGGCACTGGTTCGATCGGCTGATGGGCGCAGTGTTGGTCGGGATCGGTGTGAAGCTGGCGCTGAGCGAGATGCGCTAGCTGGTCGTCCTCAACGCCTGCTAAACGAGAGCCCCGCAGTTGCGGGGCTCTTTGGTGATGGGCTGGTTTACAGCAGTTCGATGGCGACTGCTGTGGCTTCGCCGCCGCCGATACACAGCGAGGCGACGCCGCGTTTGCCGCCTTTCTTCTGCAGGGCGTTGATCAGGGTGAGGATGATCCGCGAGCCGGTGGAGCCGACCGGATGGCCCTGGGCGCAAGCACCGCCGAAGACGTTGACCTTGGCGTGATCCAGGCCGTGCTCGCGCATGGCGAGCATGGTCACCATGGCGAAGGCTTCGTTGATCTCGAACAGATCGATCTCATCCTTGCTCCAGCCGGTCTTCTTCAGCAGGTTGCCCATGGCGCCGATGGGGGCCAGGGTGAACTCGCTCGGGTCCTGACTCTGGGTCGCATGGGCAACCACCTTGGCCAGCGGCTTGAGACCGCGCTTGGCGGCTTCATCAGCAGTCATCAATAGTAGTGCGCTGGCGCCGTCGGAAATAGAACTGGCGTTGGCGGCGGTGATGGTGCCGTCCTTCTTGAAGGCGGGTTTGAGCGCAGGAATCTTGTCCAGGTTGGCCGTCAGCGGCTGTTCATCATCCTTGACCACCACTTCACCCTTGCGCGAGGTGACGGTGACCGGAACGATCTCCGCGTCCAGCGAGCCGTCCTTGATCGCCGCTTGCGCGCGGCGCAGCGATTCGATGGCATAGGCGTCCATTTCCTCGCGGCTGATGCCGTACTGGTCGGCCGTTTCCTGGGCGAAGGAGCCCATCAGGCGGCCAGTGCGCGCGTCTTCCAGGCCGTCGAGGAACATGTGGTCCTTGATCTCGCCATGGCCCATGCGCAGGCCGGTGCGGGCCTTTTCCAGCACATAGGGCGCGTTGGACATGCTTTCCATGCCGCCAGCGATCATTACCTGGTTGCTGCCGGCCTTCAGCGAGTCGAAGGCCATCATCACCGCCTTCATGCCCGAGCCGCACAGCTTGTTGATGGTGGTGCAACCGGTGGCAGAGGGCAGTCCGGCATTGAGCGACGCCTGGCGGGCCGGGCCTTGTTTGAGGCCGGCGGGCAGCACGCAGCCCATGATCACTTCCTGCACGTCGGCTGGCTCGATACCGGCACGCTTGACTGCCTCGCGAATGGCAGCAGCGCCCAGCTCGACAGCTGGCACGCTGGCCAGGCTGCCTTGAAAACCGCCCATGGGAGTACGGGCGCCGCTGACGATGACGATATCGGACATGGTGTTACCTCGAACGAAAGTATGGGGCGATGAAGCCTGTTTCAGGACTGACTAGCTGGATTGATTCTAACCTGTGACCAAAAATGGCCATAGGGTCACATGGCAAATCATTCTTTGGGCTGATTTAGCTGTGCATGAGCCGCTCTAGAGTCGTTGCATACCTATTCCTCGCGTGCCTCAAGGTGACTTCATGCTGCAGACTCGACTTATCCCTCCCGCCAACAACGCCCACGCCTATCCGCTGCTGATCAAGCGCCTGCTGCTCTCCGGTAGTCGTTACGAGAAGACCCGTGAAATCGTTTATCGCGACAAGCTGCGTTACAGCTACGCCACCTTCACCGAGCGTGTCGCGCGCCTGGCCAACGTGCTTAGCCAGGCGGGGGTCAAGGCCGGTGATACCGTGGCTGTCATGGACTGGGACAGCCACCGCTATCTGGAGTGCATGTTCGCCATTCCCATGCTCGGCGCGGTGCTGCACACCATCAACATCCGCCTGTCGCCGGATCAGATTCTCTACACCATGAACCATGCCGAAGACCGTTTCGTGCTGGTCAACAGTGAGTTCGTGCCGCTGTACAACGGTATTGCCGGTCAACTGACCACGGTGGAGAAAACCCTGCTGCTGACCGATGGCGAAGACAAGAACGCCGACCTGCCGAACCTCGTTGGCGAGTACGAGAGCCTGCTGGCTGCGGCCAGCCCGCACTATGACTTCGCCGATTTCGATGAGAACTCGGTGGCTACGACCTTCTATACCACTGGCACCACTGGTAACCCCAAGGGCGTGTACTTCACTCATCGGCAACTGGTGCTGCACACCATGTCCATGGCGACCACCATGGGCGGCCTGGACAGCATCCGCCTGATGGGCAACGACGATGTCTACATGCCGATCACGCCGATGTTCCACGTGCATGCCTGGGGCGTGCCGTACGTGGCCACCATGCTCGGGGTCAAGCAGGTATATCCCGGCCGCTACGAGCCGGACATGCTTTGCCGCCTGATCAAGGAAGAAAAGGTCACCTTCTCCCACTGCGTGCCGACCATTCTGCAGATGCTGCTGAGCGCGCCAGGTGCGCAGGGCCATGATTTCGGCGGCATGAAGATGATCATCGGTGGTAGCGCGCTCAATCGCTCCCTCTACGAGGCGGCCAAGGCGCGCGGCATCCAGCTGACAGCGGCCTATGGCATGTCCGAGACCTGCCCGCTGATTTCCTGCGCTTACCTCAATGAAGAGCTGCGCGCCGGTAGCGAGGACGAGCGCACCACCTATCGAATCAAGGCTGGTATTCCGGTGCCGCTGGTGGAAGCCGCAATCATGGATGCCGACGGCAAATTGCTGCCGAGCGACGGTGAGTCCCAGGGCGAGCTGGTGCTGCGCGCGCCCTGGCTGACCCAGGGCTATTTCCGTGAGCCTGAGAAGGGCGAGGAGCTTTGGGCACATGGTTGGCTGCACACCGGTGATGTGGCGACCATCGACGGTATGGGTTTCATCGAAATCCGCGACCGAATCAAGGATGTGATCAAGACTGGCGGTGAGTGGATTTCCTCGCTGGAGCTGGAGGACCTGATCAGTCGTCACCCGGCGGTACGTGAAGTGGCGGTGGTGGGCGTGCCCGATCCGCAGTGGGGTGAACGGCCATTCGCCTTGGTGGTGTTGCGTGACGCGCAGAGTTTGGATGCCAAGGGGCTAAAGGAGCACCTCAAGCCTTTCGTCGAGCAAGGTCACATCAACAAGTGGGCGATTCCCACGCAAATCGCGCTTGTTACCGAAATTCCCAAGACCAGCGTCGGCAAACTGGACAAGAAGCGCATTCGCGTCGAAATCGCCCAGTGGCAGGAGGCGGGTAGCACGTTCCTGTCCACGCTGTGAGGTGCGAATTGACTGGGCGGTGAAAGTGACCGCTCAGTCAAACAAGCGTTTGGCTTGCTAATTGCTGTTTCCCGTCCATGCTTGGCTAGGGGCAGGGCCTGAAACCTGCGAGCCAGAGAGCCAGGGGGCTGCAAATCACACTTTCGAGGGATCAAGCAGTACCACCCGCTGGCTATAGTCAAAGCATCCATAACAAAAAACACATGGAGTAGCGTCGATGACAACAAAAACAAAACCCTACTGGCGCCTGGCAAAACTGCCGCTGGCCGTCAGCCTCGCTTCCACCCTTGCCGCTCCGGCATTCGGCGTCACTTTCAATATCGGTGAGATCGAAGGGCAGTTCGACTCGTCGCTGTCGGTGGGGGCCAGTTGGTCGACTGCCGAACGGGATAAGCGTTTCATTGGTGAGGCCAATGGCGGCACGGGCTACACCCAGACCGGCGACGATGGCCGGCTGAACTTCAAACGTGGTGAAACTTTCTCCAAGATTTTCAAGGGTATCCATGACCTTGAGCTGAAGTACGGTGACACTGGCGTATTCGTACGCGGCAAGTATTGGTATGACTTCGAACTGAAAGACGAAGGTCGTCCATTCAAGGATATCGAGGACAAGGGGCGTAAACAGGGAGCCAAGTCCTCTGGCTACGAGTGGCTCGACACCTTTGTCTATCACAACTACAGCATTGGCGATCAGCCTGGTTCGGTACGCCTGGGCAAGCAGGTGGTCAGCTGGGGTGAGAGTACCTTTATCCAGAACAGTATCAACTCGATCAACCCGGTCGATGCCGCCGCCTTCCGCCGTCCTGGCGCCGAAGTCAAGGAAGGCCTGATCCCAGTCAATATGTTCTATGTGGCACAGAGCATCACAGATCAGCTGTCTATGGAGACCTTCTATCAGCTGAGCTGGAAACAGACGGTTGTCGATAACTGCGGCACCTTCTTCTCCACGGCCGATGTGGTTGCCAACGGCTGCAACGACAATTACAACATTCTCAACAGTCAACTGGTTGGCTTGCTGGAGGGGGTTGATGCGTTGAATGCTTCTGCATTGGGAGGAGCCATGGCTCCCACCAGCACTGCGGATGCCGGTTTGGCTTATACCCAGGAAGGCATGCTGGTTCGTCGTGGTAAGGACAACACGGCCCGCGATGACGGGCAGTGGGGCCTGGCTCTGCGCTGGCAGGGCGACAATACCGAGTATGGTGCCTACTTCATGAACTACCACAGCCGCACGCCCTTCCTGAGCGTGAAGAATGCCGATGCAGCGGCGCTGGCGAATATCGTGGGTGCCTGGCAGGGCATCTATAACACCCTGGGTGCGAGTATGGCCGGTGGTGGGCTCAACTGGTTCAACTCGGGAAATTACTGGGGGGCCGGTGGCGACGGTAACCCGAACCTGGGAGCAGGAGCTGGCGCTGGCTACAACCCCACATTGGGCGCTCAATCCCAACTCTTGGCGGCTGCAGCGGTGGCGGTCGGCAACGGTAGCTACTTCATGGATTATCCGGAGGACATCAGGCTCTATGGTCTGAGCTTCTCCACTACTCTGCCTACCGGCACCGCCTGGCAGGGCGAGATCAGCTATCGGCCGAATGCCCCGGTTCAGCTCAACACCCAGCAGATGACCCTGGCTCCGGCCCAGGCCGCGACTGGGGCGTCGGCTCCGGGCGCTATCCAGAAAGGCTACAACCGTAAGGAAATCACCCAGATCCAGACCACCTTTACCCACTTCATCGATCAGGTGCTGGGGGCCAGCCGTCTGACTCTGGTGGGTGAGGTCGGCTTCACCCATGTCGGTGGATTGGAAAGCAAGAGCAAGAATCGCTACGGCCGCGATCCGATCTATGGCATCACCGGCAGCGCTGTGGACCCCAATGAAACCTCGATGGCTCGCTATGGGGATCACGGTTATGTCACCGCCAATTCCTGGGGCTATCGTGCACGGGCGATGCTCGACTACTCCAACGCTTTCCTCGGGGCCAACCTGCGTCCCAGCGTAGCGTTTTCCCATGATGTCGACGGCTATGGCCCCAACGGCCTGTTCAACGAAGGCGCCAAGGCCGTCAGCCTGGGCCTGGATGCCGACTACCAGAACACCTATACCGCCAGCCTGTCCTACACCAACTTCTTTGATGGTCGTTACAACACGTTGGTCGACCGCGACTTCGTCGCTCTCAGCTTCGGCGTGAATTTCTAAGCGGCCAGGAATTTCGAGGAATTATGATGCAAATGAAAACAACAAAAAAACTGTGGCAAAGCGGTGTCCTGACCCTGTCTCTGCTGGCGACCAGCGTGATGGCGGCAGTGTCGCCTGACGAGGCTGCGAAGCTGGGCAACACCCTGACTCCGGTAGGCGCCGAGATGGCAGGCAATGCCGATGGCTCGATCCCGGCCTGGACTGGCGGCCTGCCGGCCAACGCCGGTGCGGTCGATCCGCGTGGCTTTTTGGCCGATCCGTTCGCCAACGAGCAGCCGCTGTTCACCATCACCGCGCAGAACGTCGACCAATACAAGGACAAGCTGACCCCTGGCCAGTTGGCCATGTTCAAGCGCTACCCGGAAAGCTACAGGATGCCGGTCTATCCGACTCACCGTTCGGCCAGCCTGCCGGCCGCAGTGCTCGAGGCGACCAAGCAGAACGCGGTTAACACCAAAATGGTGCAGGGTGGTAACGGCCTGGAGAACTTCCAGACCGCCAACCCCTTCCCGATCCCACAGAATGGTCTGGAGGTCATCTGGAACCACATTACCCGCTACCGTGGCGGCAGCGTGCGTCGACTGGTGACCCAGGCCACTCCCCAGGCCAACGGTTCGTTCTCGCTGGTCTACTTCCAGGAAGAGTTCGTCTTTCGCGATGCGTTGACTGATTACGACTCGAGCAAGTCCAGCAACGTGCTGTTCTACTTCAAACAGCGGGTGACTGCGCCTTCGCGTCTGGCTGGTAACGTACTGTTGGTACACGAGACGCTCGATCAGGTGAAAGAGCCGCGTCTGGCGTGGCTGTACAACGCCGGTCAACGTCGCGTGCGCCGTGCGCCGCAGGTGTCCTACGATGGCCCGGGCACCGCAGCTGACGGCCTGCGTACCTCGGACAACCTCGACATGTACAACGGTGCGCCGGATCGTTACGACTGGAAACTGGAAGGCAAGAAGGAGATCTATATCCCCTACAACGCCTACAAGCTCGATTCGCCCAGCCTGAAGTACTCCGAAATCGTCAAGGCTGGCCACATCAACCAGGATCTGACCCGTTACGAGCTACACCGTGTATGGCACGTGACCGCGACCCTGAAATCGGGCGAGCGTCACATCTACGCCAAGCGTGACTTCTACATCGATGAGGACACCTGGCAAGCCGCTCTGATCGACCACTACGACGGTCGTGGCACCCTGTGGCGCGTAGCTGAGGCCCATGCCCAGTACTACTACGACAAGCAAGTGCCGTGGTACACCGTGGAAACCCTGTACGACCTGCTGTCCGGTCGCTACCTGGCCCTGGGTATGAAGAACGAGGAGAAACAAGCCTACGACTTCAACTACAAGGCCTCTGGCAGCGACTACACCCCGGCGGCGCTGCGCCAGGCGGGCGTGCGCTAAAACCTGCCTCAGGCAACACGATGAAGCCGGCCTTGCGCCTAATGCCAGTCAGTTAAGCCGTTGCACTCGATCTTTGTAGGAGCCGGCTTGCCGGCGATCCGCCATAAAAAGCATCGCCAGCAAGCTGGCTCCTACGAAAAGCGCCCCCTCTACTGCAAGTAGGAGGGGGTGGTGACGAACTTATCTGATCAGCATTAGGCCTTGCGCCGGCTTTTTCGTTACGGACTGTAGCGGGCGCTTCAAATGGCCATTGCAAGTCGCTAGGCTGGGTCCAGATCGAGCCCGCCGATGCACATAGAAGACTTCCAAGAATAGGCCGATGACAGATCTCTCCCGCTCGCCAGGTTTTCCCTGCGCGCCGGCCACGCCGGTGGAAGCGCGTTTTTATCGTCCGCCGCTGCCGGCAGGACATATGCCGCGGCCCAGACTGTGCGAGCGTCTTGAGAAGGGTCTGCAAGGGCGATTGCTGCTGGTCAGTGCGCCAGCAGGCTTTGGCAAAAGCTCGCTGGCCATCGAGTTCTGCGAACGACTACCCGATCACTGGCACAGCCTCTGGCTCGGGCTGAGCGAGCGCGATCATGATCCGGGGCGCTTTCTCGAGCGTCTCCTGAACGGGCTGCAGCAGCTCTACCCTGGCCTCGGCGAGGAAGCGCTCGGGCTGCTGAAGATGCGCCAGCGCCACCAACCCTTCGCATTCGAGCAGTGGCTTGACGGTTTACTCGATGAGCTGACCCAGCAACTCGATGATGGTCAACCGCTGTTGCTGGTGCTGGACGACTACCATCTGGCGCAGGGGCCGGTGCTGGATCGTTGTCTGCAATTCTTCCTCAACCATTTACCTCCTGGTGTGCTGCTGTTGGTCACCAGCCGTCAGCGGCCTGACTGGCACCTGGCGCGCCTGCGTCTGTCGCGACAGTTGCTGGAGCTCAACGAGCAGGATCTGCGTCTGACGGCTGCCGAGCTCGACGCGCTGTTGGCAAGTCAGGGCGCGCGCCTCGAGCAGCAGCAGGTCAGCGGGATTCTGCAGCGCAGCGAGGGATGGATCGCTGGTTTACGCCTCTGGCTGTTGGCTGTCGAGGAACTGGCGGAAGTTGGCGAGGTGCTTCAACTGCACGGCGGTGAAGGGCTGATCCGTGAATACCTGCTCGAGGAAGTCATCGAGCGGCAGCCCGCCGAGGTGCAACAGTTCCTTTATGAAACCGCCTGCATGGAGCGCTTCTGCGCTGAGCTGTGCGATGCGGTTCGTGACAGCCATGACAGCGCCGCGATCATCCGTCATCTGCAGGCCAATCAGGTGTTTCTGGTGCCGCTCGACGAGCAGGGGCACTGGTTTCGCTATCACCACCTGTTCTCCGACTTGCTCAATGCGCGCTCTGCCGATGGATTGAGTCGTTCGCACGGTAGCGCCCACCTGCGTGCCTGTCGCTGGTTCGCTGCGCAAGGCATGCTGGATGCCGCCATCGAGCAGGCACTGCTGGCGGGGCAGGCCGACGTGGCCGCCAGCCTGGTGCAGAACCTGTCCGAGGAGCAGATGCTGGCGGAACAGAACATCGCCATGCTGCTGCGCTGGAAAACCAATCTGCCGGACGATTTGCTGGCCAGCACACCGCGGCTGATCATGCTCTATGGTTGGGCGCTGGCATTGGCCTGTCGGCTGGATGCCGCACAAGAGCTGCTTGATCAGTTGGCGCGCTTCCTGCCGGCTGCCGAGCCTGCCGCCCAGCGCAGCCTGCTGGCGCAGTGGCAGGCGCTCGATGGGGTCATCGCCCGTGGCCGCGGCGATGGTGCGCGTGCCGAGCTGCAATGCAGCGAGGCCTTGGCCGGTTTACCGGCGGAGCGTTATGGCCCGCACTTCATGTGCCTGTCGGCGTTGTCCAACCTGGCCATGGTGCGTGGCGATCTGTGGCGTGCGCGTGGGCTGAACCGCGACGCCCTGGAGCTGGCGCAGCGTATTGACAACCCTCTGCTCGAGGCGCTTGCCCACTACGAGCGCGCCCGCGTGCTGCAGGCCCGTGGTGAGGTGCTGCGCGCGCAGGAGGAGGTGCACCAGGGATTGCTGCTGGTGCAGCGTTTGCCGGCACAGCGTAGTTACTCGGTGCGGGCGCGGTTGACGATTTATGAGGGCTATCTGCTCAGTCTGCGTCTGCAGCCTCAGGCCGTGGAGCGCTTACGAGTGGGGATTGCCGAAGCCAGGGCTTGCCGCGACGTCGGTGCGTTGATTGGCTATTGTGTGCTGGCCAGCCTGGAAGGGCGTGATGGACGGCCAGCCGAGGCGTTTGCTCTGCTGGGTGAGGCCGAACGCTTGATGCATGTCTGGGATGTGCCGGCGATCTATTACCTGGCGATGATCACGCTGATCAAGTGTGAGCTGTGGCTGCGGCAAGGGCAGGTGGAGTTGGCTGCCGCCTGGCTGCCTCAGTTGGCGGAAACCTATGGTGATCAGGGGGGAGCACTGGCGCCGGAGTTTCACCCGCAGCTGGCGTTGCATATCGATCTGCAGCAGGCGGCTCTGGAGCGCTTACAGGGCGAGCTGGAGCATGCGGAGCGCCGTCTGCGTGCGTTGCAGCAGCGTGCACAGGGGCTGGGTGGTCATTTGGTCGGTCTGGCGGCGCAGGCGCAGCTCGCCCAGTTACTGAAGCAGACCGGGCGAGAGCGGGAGGCGCAGCAGCAGCTCGACAGTTGCCTGGATCTCGCTCAGGGCGGTGCGCTGCTGCCTTTCATCGAGCTGTTGCAGCATCAGCCGCGCTGGCTGCGCGAGCGTCTGCAGTTGCGTCCGCCGTGTCCGCTGCGCGACGCGCTGCTCGCGCAGTTGCCAGGCAGCGGGGATTCGGACGAGGAGGTGGTCGTAGAGGCGGGCGGCCTGACGGAAAAACTCAGTGGCCGCGAGTTGGCCGTGCTGCAGTTGATCGCGCGTGGCTGTTCCAATCAGGAGATCAGCGAGCGTCTGTTCATCTCCTTGCACACGGTCAAGACCCACGCCCGTCACATCAACAGCAAACTTGGCGTCGAGCGGCGTACTCAGGCGGTGGCGCGGGCCAAGGGGCTCGGTCTACTGCGCTGATCTGGGCGTTGCAGCAGCCGATCAAGACGGTGCTTGGCTCAACCTAGGTTGGGCGGTGTTTGGCGCCTACTCATGCTCTGATCGCGGATACCTACTGCAAGTGTCGAGGTATCGCGCATGTCTGCCAATAGACTGTCTCTGCAACCGCCGTTGGCTGCAGGCTTCGCCCGTCTGGGCTTCGGGCCTCTGCCGCTGGAGCGCCTGAAATCGCGTTATGGCAATGCTGCTCAGGGTTCTCGCTATGTCGAGATTGACGGCTTCAATGTCCATTACCGTGACGAAGGCAGCCGTGACAAACCGGCGTTGCTACTGATCCACGGCGTGGTCGCTTCGCTGCACACCTGGGACGGGTGGGTGCAGGCTTTCGCCCCGCATTACCGCATCATCCGCTTCGACGTTCCGGGGTTCGGCCTCACCGGTCCGGCGCGCGACGGCGTCTATTCGGTCGAGCGAATGATGCACGTGCTTGGCCAACTGCTCGATTACCTGCAGGTGGGCAAGGCGGATATCGCCGGCAACTCCCTTGGTGGCTATATCGCCTGGAACTTCGCCCTGGCGCAGCCGCAGCGCGTCGGCAAGCTGGTGCTGATCGACCCGGCCGGTTATCCCATGCACAAGGTGCCGTGGATGATCGCTGCGGCCGCGCTGCCCGGTGCGACTGTCGCCATGCCGATGTGGATGCCGCGCGCCTTGATCGCCCAGGGCATCAAGGAGGTCTACGGCGAGCCGGGGCGAATCAAGCGAGGTGTGGTCGAGCGCTACTACGATCTGTCGCGACGCCCGGGTAACCGCCGCGGCATGATGGAGATCTTCCGCGTGCTGCTGAAGGTCAACAAGGAGGAGCTGCACACGACGCCAGAGCGGGTTGCGCTGATCAAGGCGCCAACCCTGCTCATGTGGGGCGATCGCGATCGCTGGATCTCACCCAAACATGTGCCGCATTGGCAGCGCGATCTGCCAGGTGTTCAGGTCAGGGTCTATCCGGGTGTCGGGCATATCCCCATGGAAGAAATTCCCGAACAGAGCGCGGCCGATGCAATGAGATTTCTGCTGGGTTGAGTGGGCCCTGGAAAGGCCCAGAGAAAATCCGGGCCACGAAACAAGCCTGGACAGATTCCGTAATGCTGTTCACTTAAGAAACGGTCGAGCTCGATCAGTCCCCTCGCCCCTCCGGGGAGAGGGTTAGGGAGAGGGGGAAACTGGCAGTTTTGCGGTGTTTTCTGCCCTCTCCCCCAGCCCCTCTCCCATAAATGGGAGAGGGGAGCCAAACGTGTGCAACCTTAAGTGAACAGGATTACGGACAGATTCCGGGCTTGTTTGTATTACGTGGCAGGTGCTGCGTTTCAGGTGGCTCCGGCCTGAATCAGCGGGGTACCATCAAACTCCTCGCGGGTGGCGTGCAACAGATCCAGGTTGTTGTGTTCCCAGGGATGGAAGCCGTCCTTGAAGAAGTCCAGATAAGTGCTGATCAGCGGGCGGAACACGCCCTCCTTGCCCCACATCCAGCGGATGCCGTCACGCCATACGCGCCAGTTCCACAACAGGCCGTCCACTTTGAGCATGTGCGCCAGGCCGCGGGTGGTGTCGAGCACGAAGAAGAAGGTGCCCATGAGCATCGCCCTGCGCAGCAGCTTGCGGCTGCCGCATACCTGGTTGTAAACGTCGAAAGCCACCGCCTTGTGCTCGGTCTCCTCGAGCGCATGCCAACGCCACAGGCGAGCCAAGGCCGGGTGAGCGTCGGCCATGTACGCGTCATTTCTCAGCAAGCCATCTGCCATGATCGCGGTGATGTGTTCCAGCGCCGCGGTCGCGGCCAGCTGGCGTTGTGGTGAGAACTTCTTCTGGGTGTAGCGGATGCGCGTCCGGGCGCGTTTCTCGATGCGCTCGACGTTGTAGCCCAGGTCGCGCAGGCGCTGGCTGTACTCGAGATGCTCACGGCTGTGATGGCCTTCCTGGCCGATGAAGCCGCGAATCTGTTCATTGAGCACCGGGTCGTCGATGCGGTCGCGGAACTGGCGCACCGAATCGATGAAGAATCGCTCACCGTCGGGAAACAACACCGACATGGCATCGAACAAATGGGTCTTGAAGGCGTCGCCACCGTTCCAGTGGCGCGGCAGCGGGTTGGGCAGATCGAAATCCATGTGCCTGGGACGAATCTGCAATCCTTCCGGTGTGGTGCTGGCCATGAGAACTCCATTGCGCTATTTGACTGGTTCCCACTATGGGCGTCATGCACCGCTGGGCACAGGTTCGTAACAGCCAAGGTGACAGCCATATCCGGCCAGTGCGTTTTTCCAGCAGAAAGTTGGGGCAGCAGCAGGGCAGCGAGCATGGATCCGCTGAGCTAAGGTTCGCAATCGGGAAGGTCATTTGCGGCCAGTCGCCAGAACAACGAACTCATGAAACAAACCTTCAACTTCACCGCCGAACTGGTTCCTGTTGCCTACGCCGAGGCATTGCTGGCCCTGGCCGAAGAGCTCGGCCTGGCGCGTGCCGAGCTGTTTGCCGCCGCGCGGGTACGCCCAGAAGTGCTTGGCAGTCCCAATGCCCGACTGTCCTTTATCGACTTTTACCACCTGATTCAGGCTGCGCTGGAGCGGTGCGGCGAACCGGCGCTTGGTCTGGTACTGGGCCAGCGCCTGAACGTCTCCACCCACGGCATACTCGGTTACGCGGTGCTGTCCAGCGCCAATCTGGGCAAGGCGCTGCAGTTCGCCCTGAAATACTATCGCGTGCTTGGTCTGTCCTTCGAGCTGGAACTGGTGGAGCAGGGCGAGGACATTGAATTACGCGCCGTCGAGTCTTTCCCCATGGGGCCGCAATCGCGCTTTACCGCCGAAGGCCTGCTGACCAGCATCCACACAATTGCGCGCTTTCTCCTGGGCGAAGAGCTGCAGGGCTTGGCCGTCGGTTTCGCTCATCCCGCGCCGGAGTATGCCGAGCGCTATGCCGAGGTGTTCGGTGTGGCCGCACAGTTCGAACAGCCCTTTCATTGGCTGCGCTTGCCCCAGCATTACCTGCAACGGTCGATGGCGCTGGCCAACCCGGCCACGGTGCAAATGTGCGAGCAACAGTGCGAAGCGCTGCTGGCCAGACTAGATGTGCAGGACGGCCTACTCACACGGGTGCGACGCCTGTTGTTGACGCGCCCCGGCGACTTCCCCGACCTGGAAAGCGCCGCCAGCGCCCTGCACACCAGCGGCCGCAGCCTGCGCCGGCACGTGACGCAGATGGGTACCAGCTATCAGCAGGTGCTCGACGACGGGCGCAAACGGCTGGCCCTGCAGTACCTGACCGCCACGCATTTGCCGCTGCATGAAATCGCCCAGTTGCTGGGTTTCAGCGATCCGTCCAACTTCCGCCGTGCATTCCGCAAATGGACCGGTAAACTTCCCGGCGATTACCGAAATGAGGTTCCCTGATGAGCTCTGTCGAACGCCCCGCCCTGATCCGCGAAACCTTCCCTGTCGGCCCCTTGCAGTGCAACTGCACCATCATCGGCGACCCGATTACCAAGAAGGCCATCGTGGTCGATCCGGGTGGCAATCCCAATCTGATCATGGCGCGGCTGGAGGCTCATGGCCTCAAGGTGGTGAGCATCATCCACACCCATGCGCACCTCGATCACTTCCTTGCCTCGGGGCAGATGAAGGAGAAGACCGGTGCCACGCTGCACCTGCACAAGGAGGATCAGTTCCTCTGGGACAATCTGGAGATGCAGTGCAGCATGTTCGGCGTGCCTTACACGCCCGTGCCGGCGCCGGACAAATGGCTGGCCGATGACGAGGAGCTGGCCTGTGGCTGCGGCGTGGCCTTGCATACGCCAGGGCACACGCCGGGTTCGATGAGCTTCTGGTTCGAGGGTGCCAAGCTGCTGATCGCCGGTGACACTCTGTTCCGTCGCGGTATCGGCCGTACCGATCTGTGGGGCGGTGATTACGCGACCATCGAGCGTTCGATCAAGCAGCGCCTGTACAGCCTCGACGAGGATGCCACCGTGGTTACCGGCCATGGCCCGGACACTCGCCTGGGCGATGAGATGCGCGAGAACCCCTTTATTCGCGCGTGAGAGGGCACTAATGGCGGCGTGATGACTCAAAGAGCCATCACCCACCGTTCATGGAGACGCCTTCATGTTTCGCCTGCCTGTTATTGCCCTTTGCACCTCTGCGCTGCTGCTTGGCGGTTGCGCCTCGCAGAACCCCTACGATCAGAGCGCACCGAGCTCCAACCGCACCGCCACCTACGGTGGTATCGGTGCGCTGGCCGGCGCGGCTGCCGGTGCGCTGATCAACCATGACAACCGCGGCAAGGGCGCGCTGATCGGCGCGGCCGTGGCCGGTGCCGCAGCGGCAGGTTATGGCTACTACGCCGACAAGCAGGAAGAGGAGCTGCGCCGCAGCATGCAGGGCACCGGCGTCGAGGTGCAGCGCCAAGGCGATGTGATTCAGTTGATCATGCCCGGCAACATCACCTTCGCTACCGACTCGGCGCAGATCGCCAGCAGCTTCTATCAGCCGCTGAACAACCTGGCCAATTCCTTCCGCCAGTACAACCAGAACAGCATCGAGGTTGTCGGGCATACCGACAGCACCGGCTCGTATAGCTACAACATGGAGCTGTCGCAGCGTCGCGCGCAAAGCGTGGCCGACTATCTGTTGGCGCAGGGTGTCGACCCCAGTCGCTTGAGTACCCGTGGTATG
Organism: Pseudomonas oleovorans subsp. oleovorans; assembly: GCF_002197815.1. Lineage (GTDB taxonomy): Bacteria > Pseudomonadota > Gammaproteobacteria > Pseudomonadales > Pseudomonadaceae > Aquipseudomonas > Aquipseudomonas oleovorans. The sequence goes on along the minus strand of NZ_NIUB01000004.1, from coordinate 52,616 downwards.
GGGCCGGATCAGCCCGTAGCCAGCAACGCCACCGCTGAAGGCCGTGCGCAGAATCGCCGTGTCGAAGTGATACTGCGACCGCTGCCAGGTGTGCAGTAAGGTACGTATCGGGCCGATCTGCTCTGCGTCGCAGTTCTGATAGCCCCAGGCTGATAAGCTAGGGCGGAACTTCACTGCGCCTTGGCGGCTCGAAGATTGTGGCATGTCTGCCCGATACCAGAAGAAATCCTAAGGAAAAGTTATGAAGACCAGGCGTAATCTGATCGCAGCCACTGCGCTCATGGCCTTGCTGGCCGGCTGTACCACCAACCCTTACACCGGCGAGAGCCAGGCCGGCAAAGCCGGCATCTATGGCGGCATCGGCGCCGCGACCGGTGCGGTGATCGGTGCTGCGACTTCTAGCAAAAAGGACCGCACCAAAGGCGCGCTGATCGGTGCTGCCGTCGGTGGCGCCGCCGGTGGTGGTTACGGCTATTACGTCGACACCCAGGAGGCCAAGCTGCGCCAGACCCTGCAGGGCACTGGCGTGCAGGTGCAACGCAACGGCGATGATCTGAAACTGATCATGCCGGGCAATATCACCTTCGCCAGCAACTCGGCGGATATCTCCAGCAGCTTCTACCCGACCCTCAATTCGCTGGTGCTGGTGTTCAAGGAGTTCAACAAGAACGGCGTGAACATCGTCGGTCATACCGATAACACCGGCTCCCTGGAGCTGAACCAGAGCCTGTCGCAGCGTCGTGCGCAAAGCGTGGCCAACTACCTGACCGCCAATGGTGTGCCGGGTCAGCGCATCTCCGCATACGGTGCCGGGCCGAGCCAGCCGATTGCCAGCAACGCCAGCGAAGCGGGGCGCGCGCAAAATCGCCGCGTCGAGATCAACCTGCGTCCGCTCTAAGGCCGCATTGCGTTGAACGAAGCCTCCCTCTGGGAGGCTTTTTCATGTTGATTGACAAGCACTGTTGCTGACGTCTTTCGGCGAGGCGCTAGAGGGCGTTTCCGACAACCTTCGTGACCGCCCGTCGTGTCCTTTGTGGTCAAAGGCCACTCATTCAAAACCTGACTAGAATGCTTGCTGTGGTTCTGTGATGTCCGCGCGCGGATGCCCCGTGTGCGTTGGTTCTGGATGACCGAGGGAGCGCGAATGGACGACAGAGCTGTCGAGTGGACGCCAAGGCCCTGGATACCGCTGCTGGCTGCACTTGGCCTGTTTATCGCGCTGGGTGGGTTGATTTATTGGCAGTGGAATACCCTGCAGGAACGTGAGCGGGAAGATAGTCAGCATCGCTTTGCGCTTGAGGCGCAGGATATTGGTCAGCGAGTGATGGCGCGCATGCAGGCTTATGAAATGGTCCTGCGTGGCGTTTCGGGGCTGATGAACGGGAGTGACCGGGTTTCTCCCATCGAGTGGGAGCGGGCACTGGATCAGCTGCAATTGCAGGATCGTTATCCGGGAATACAGGCCGTCGCCTGGTCGCGCTACCTGAGCCACGCGCAGTTGGACGATTTTCGAGCCGAGCCGAGCTGAAAGCGGATGAGCACCTCGATTATCAGGTGTTTCCCGAGGGGGGAGCGCGAGTACTACTTGCCCATCGATTACGTCAGTCCTCTGGATTGGCGTAACCGGCGCGTACTTGGTTTCGACATGTTCAGCGAGGCGATCCGTCGTCAGGCCATTGAGCGCAGCCTTGAGAGCGGTGATGCCAGCCTGAGTGGGCCGGTGGCGTCACGCCATCGAGAACGATGACTTCGTGCTGGTCTATCAGCCCCAGCTCCATCTCAATAGCGGCCGCCTGCGCGGCTTCGAGGCCTTGCTGCGCTGGCAGCATCGTGTCGTGGGTACCGTTGCGCCGAACGTGTTCATACCGCTGCTCGAAGAAACCCGCCTGATCAATTGCTTGAGCTGGGGGTGAAGATCGCCATCGATGACTTCGGCACCGGTTACTCGTCACTGGCTTATCTGCGTCATTTCGAACTGGACACGCTGAAGATCGGCCGTCTGTTCGTCTCCAACATGCTCGACTCACCGCGTGACGCCGCGGTGGTCAGCACCATCATCGATCTTGGTCGGCATCTGGGGCTGGAGGTCATCGCCGAGGGTGTCGAAACTCAGGCGCAGCGCGAGTGGCTGACGCGGCACCATTGCAACATCATGCAGGGCTTTCTGGTGACGCCGGGTGTGTCGGCCGGCACCGCGATGCAGGTGCCGGCGCAGCTGGATTGGAGCAAGTTGCCCCTGCCACGTGATGAATGAAGCGCCACTGACGCTTCAGGCTTGCTGGTGAAGGCCGGCGAGCTCCGCATCCTTCTCTTCCCACAGGCGATTGACCCACTGCTGGAATGCCAGGCGGTAGTCGTCGTCCTGATCGTAGTTGCGGCCGATGAATTCGCGCGGAATATCGACCTGCTTGAAAATCACCTGCACGGTATCCAGGCGGCCACAGAGCAGGTCCCAGAAGCCCGGCACACCATGTGGGTAGTGAATGGTGACATTGACGATGGCATGCAGCTGTTCACCCATCGCGTCGAGCACGAAGGCGATGCCGCCGGCCTTGGGCTTGAGCAAATGCTTGAACGGCGATTGCTGCTGCGCATGCTTGGCCGGAGTCAGGCGGGTGCCCTCGAGGAAGTTGAATACCGCCACGGGATTGGTCTTGTAACGCGCGCAGGCCTTGCGCGTGGTGGCCAGATCCTGGCCGCGCTTTTCCGGGTACTTGGCCAGGTATTCCTTGCTGAAACGCTTCATGAAGGGAAACTCCAGTGCCCACCAGCACAGGCCGATCACTGGTACCCAGATCAACTCCTGCTTGAGGAAGAATTTCAGCAGCGGCATGCGCTGGTTGAGCAGGTACTGCAGCACCAGGATGTCCACCCAGCTCTGGTGGTTGCTGGTCACCAGATAGGAATGACGCGTATCGAAGTGCTCCAGCCCCTGAACCTTCCACTCGATGTGGCCAACCAGGCGCATCCAGAATTTATTGATACCGATCCAGCTTTCGGCGATGCCGTGCATGACGAAGCGCAGCGCGCGCTGGATCGGCGCGAAGGGCAGCAGCAGTTTGAGCAGGGCGACGAAGAACAGCGGCCAGCACCAGAACAGGGTATTGAGAGCCAGCAGCAGGCTTGCGATCAGGCCGCGCAGCGGCGCGGGAAGAAAGTGCAGCATCGGGCGAACGCCTCCATAAGCAGGCTGCACGTCCGGCGGGCAGCCTGAGAAAGGGGCTTTCTCTGCGCGCCCCGTATCAGTCGAAACAGCTGCGGCGTTCCGTGCAGCGAGCGGGTTCGGCGCCAAGGGTAACGGTTGTGCACTGACCTGCAAGTGCCAGCCATGACCAGTGGGTGCCGTGGTGTGGGGCGCCGAGCGCGCCGCAGGCAACGCCTGTGCGCCACGGCGCGCCCGGCAGGCGCTTCAGTTCGGCAGGTCGGCCGCCTGAATGGCCGTCAGTGCGATGGTGTAGACGATGTCGTCGACCAGCGCACCGCGCGACAGGTCGTTCACCGGCTTGCGCAGGCCCTGCAGCATCGGCCCGACACTGATGCACTCGGCGCTGCGCTGCACCGCCTTGTAGGTGGTGTTGCCGGTGTTCAGATCAGGGAACACGAACACCGTGGCACGACCGGCTACCGGGCTGTTCGGCGCCTTCTGCCGCCCGACGCTCTCGATGGCCGCGGCGTCGTACTGCAGCGGGCCGTCGATCAGCAGATCCGGGCGTTTCTCGCGAGCCAGGCGGGTCGCGGCCCGTACCTTTTCCACCTCCTCGCCGCTGCCGGAGTCTCCGGTGGAGTAGCTGAGCATGGCCACCCGCGGCGGGATGCCGAAGGCCTGCGCCGAGGCGGCGCTCTGCAGGGCGATCTCCGCCAGTTGTTCGGCATTCGGGTCGGGGTTTACCGCGCAGTCGCCATAGACCAGCACCTGATCCGGCAGCAGCATGAAGAACACCGAGGACACCAGGTTGTAACCCGGTGCAGTCTTGATCAACTGCAGCGCCGGGCGAATGGTGTTGGCGGTGGTGTGAATGGCGCCAGACACCAGGCCGTCCACTTCGTCCAGTGCCAGCATCATGGTGCCGAGCACCACGGTGTCCTCCAGCTGCGCCTCGGCCATCGGCGCGTTGAGGCCCTTGCCCTTGCGCAGTTCGACCATCGGCTCGACATAGCGACCGCGAATCAGATCCGGGTCGAGAATTTCCAGACCTTCCGGCAGCTCGATACCCTGTGCTCGGGCGACTGCATGTACCTCTTCCGGCTTGGCCAGCAGCACGCAGCGGGCAATGCCGCGTGCCTGGCAGATGGCGGCTGCCTGAACGGTGCGTGGCTCGCTACCCTCGGGCAGGACGATGCGCTTGGCCGCTGCCTTGGCCCGTTGCACCAGTTGGTAACGGAACGCCGGTGGCGACATGCGTAGCTCGCGGGGCGTGCCGCAGCGGGTGGTCAACCAGTCGTGATCGATATGCCCGGCGACGAAGTCGGCAACCTTTTCCGCGCGTTCACGGTCATCCAGCGGAATTTCCTTGTTCAGGCGGTTGAGGTGGGTGGCGGTGTCGTAGGAGCCGGTACTGACGGTCATCACCGGCAGGCCGCTGGCTAGGGCACCCTGGCACAGTTCCATGATGCGCGGATCAGGAGCGAAGTCGCTGCACAGCAGCAGACCGGCCAGCGGCACGCCATTCATCGCCGCCAGGCTGGCGGAGAGGATGATGTCGTCGCGGTCCCCGGGAGTGACCACCAGGGTGCCGGGCTTGAGCAACTGCACGCTGTTGGCCACGGCGCGGGCGCAGAGCACGATCTTCAGCATGCGCCGCTGTTCGTAGTCGCCGGCATTGAGGATGCGTGCGCCGAGCAGCTCGGCAATGTCCTTGGTGCGCGGTGCATTCAGCTCGTCCTGCCAGGGAATGCAGCCGAGCAGGCGGAAGTCCTCGGTCTTGAGCAAGGGCGAGAACTCCTGCAGGCGTTCGGCGAAGGCCTCGATGCCGTCTTCGCTGCGCACCTTGTTGAGAATCACGCCGAGTACCTTGGGATCCTTCGGCCCGCCGAACAGCTGCGCCTGGATCTCGATACGATCCGACAGCTCGGTGAGGCTCTCATCCTCCGGTGCGCTGACCAGAATCACGTCGGCATCCAGGCTCTTGGCCAGGTGGAAGTTGACCCGCGCGGCGTAGCTGGCGTGGCGCGTCGGCACCATGCCTTCGACGATGACCACGTCCTTGTCGGCGGCGGCCTGCTGATAGAGGCTGATGATCTCTTCCAGTAATTCATCCAGTTGGCCATCGCCGAGCATGCGCTCGACATGGCTGAGCGGCAGCGGCTTGGGCGAGTTCAGACCGTGGGTGCGGGCGATCAGCTCGCTGGAACGCTCGGGTCCGAGGTCGCCGGCATGTGGCTGGGCGATGGGTTTGAAGAAGCCGACCTTGAGGCCGCTGCGCTCCAGCGCACCGACCAGACCGAGGCTGATGGAGGTAAGACCGACACCGAAGCCGGTGGGGGCGATGAAAAAGGTATGCATGAAATAGCCTCAGTCGAGCAGGGCAAGGGTATCGAGGGCGATCTGCCGCTCTTCATTGGTGGGTACCACCAGTACGCGCGGGTGACCGTCGGCGTGAATGGCACCGGCGACGCCACGAATGCAGCGCGCATTGGCCGCAGGGTCGAGGGTAAAACCGAGCAGGCCGAGGTGGTCGAGCGTCTTGCTGCGGATCAGCGCCGAGTTCTCGCCGATACCGCCGGTGAAGATCAGGCCGTCGAGCCGGCGCAGCGCACAACTCATCGCCGCCAGCGACTTGGCCAGGCGGTAGCAGAACACCTCGATGGCCAGCGTGGCGCCGGCATGGCCCTGTTCGCGGGCTTGTTCCAGGGTGCGCATGTCGTTGGACAGGCCGGACAGGCCGAGCAGGCCGCTGTCCTTGTTGAGCATGGCGTCGATCTGCTCCAGACTCCAGCCCAGGGTGCGCGCCAAGTGGCTGTGCAGGTTGGGGTCGACGTCACCGCTACGCGTGCCCATCACCAGGCCTTCCAGGGGGGTCAGGCCCATGCTGGTGTCGCGGCTGTGGCCATTCTCCACGGCGCAGGTCGAGCAGCCATTGCCCAGGTGGGCCACCAGCCAACTGCTGGCCTCTGGCGGCAGACCGGTCATCTGTGCCGCTTGCCGGCTGACGTAGCGATGGCTGGTGCCATGAAAGCCGTAGCGGCGCACGCCATGCTCACGGTACAGCGTGGCCGGTACGGCGTAGCGATAGGCGTGTTCGGGCAGACTCTGGTGGAAGGCGGTATCGAACACGGCAACCTGCATCAGGCCGGGAAACAGCTTCATCGCCGCTTCGATGCCCAGCAGGTTGGCGGGGTTGTGCAGGGGCGCCAGCGGCGCGACCTGGCGGATAGCCTGCAGGCTGATAGTGTCCAGGCGCGTGGCCCCGGAGAAATACTCGCCGCCGTGTACCACGCGATGGCCGATGCCATGCAGTTCGCCAGCGGCGACGCGCTGCACGATAGGCAGCAGGTGCGACAGCGCCAGGCGATGGTCGGCGCCGGCAATCACCAGGCTGTCGCGCTCATCACCCTGCTGCCAGTGCAGGATGGCTTCGGGGCTGCCCAGGCGTTCGGCCAGGCCACTGAGGGGGAAGTGCTCCTGGGCTTCGTTGACCAAGGCGAACTTGATCGACGAACTGCCGCAGTTGATCACCAGAATGTTGCGTGCAGGCATTTAGATTTCCTTGAATTCATCGTGCGACCGCTCCCCGGCACACCAGCCGCAGCCGAAGGGGCTGCCCAGTCTGGCCTGGCGCTGTTCGGGGTCGAGTACCCAGGGCCGATTCTGCCAGGGTGGTCGGTGGCGCACATGCTGAGTGTGACCACAGGACAAGACTGCCACCCAGTCGCCGTGCTCGTCCTGACGAAAATCAACGATACGCACAGCCCGTTTGTCCGGGTTCGGGTCGCAATCGTGGGCGGCCTTGGTTAAACTTGCCCATTCATTTCTCTTTTGCAAAAAGGTCTCCCCATGCTGATCGCCGCCAACAAGGCCGTCTCCATCGACTATACCCTGACCAACGATGCCGGTGAGGTGATCGACAGCTCCGCTGGCGGCGCGCCGCTGGTGTATCTGCATGGTGCCGGCAACATCATCGCCGGCCTGGAGAAGGCTCTGGTCGGCAAGCAGACTGGCGATGAGCTGGACGTTTCCGTCGAGCCGGAAGAAGCCTACGGCGAATACAGCGCAGAGCTGGTCGCCACCCTGAGCCGCGCCATGTTCGAAGGCGTCGACACCCTGGAAGTGGGCATGCAGTTCCACGCTTCCGGCCCGGACGGCAGCATGCAGATCGTCACCATCCGCGACATCGACGGCGACGACGTGACCGTCGACGGCAACCACCCGCTGGCCGGCCAGCGCCTGAACTTCAAGGTCAAGGTCGTAGGTGTGCGTGACGCCAGCGAAGAAGAAGTGGCTCATGGTCACATTCATGGCGAAGGTGGTCACCACCACTGAGTCGTCTGTCAGGCGACTTGCGGTCGTTCCGAGCGGAGCAACCGCTGCTAAGCTCAAGCTTGCGATCAAGGCGCCTCACGGCGCCTTTTTCATGTACTACGTAGGCGTGCTCATTCGCGGCCGCCTTGAAGGTTTACGGGCCTTGCGCCCGTTGCACTGGATTCGCCGAGGAAGTTCGTCATGAGTGCCTTTCACGATCTCAATCTGCGCGCGCTGGACGGTCAGGAGCTGCCGCTGGCGCCTTACAAGGGCCAAGTGGTGCTGGTGGTCAATGTCGCTTCCAAGTGCGGTTTGACGCCTCAGTACGCGGGGCTGGAAAAGCTCTACCAGCAATACAAGGGCAATGGTTTCACCGTGCTCGGCGTGCCATGCAACCAGTTCGCCGGGCAGGAGCCGGGCAGCGAGGACGAGATCCGCTCGTTCTGCAGCCTCAACTATGGCGTGACCTTTCCGCTGGGTAGCAAGCTGGAGGTCAATGGCCCAGGTCGGCACCCGTTGTATCGCCTGCTGGCGGGCGAGGGCGCCGAGTTTCCAGGTGACATCACCTGGAATTTCGAGAAGTTTCTGGTCGGCCAGGACGGGCGTGTGCTGGCGCGTTTTTCGCCGCGTACCACGCCGGACGATCCGGCCTTGATCCAGGCCATCGAAAAAGCCCTGGGCCTGTGAAGTAGCAACGCCTGCGCTCGCTATTCTGGGCGCAGGTGAGGCTAATCGGCCAAATTCCCGGCCATTTCCCCTTGCCCCCTTGTTCTCATCGTCATCCGCTTGCCTAATCGGCCGACCTGCCGAGGAGTACGCCCATGACCAGCTTTCCCCACGAGCAACCGCCTGCCATGGCCTCACCAGGCGAGCTGCGTGCACTGATTGAAAGTCGCCGTTCAGTGCGCCGTTTCACCCCTGAGCTGGTGCCGGATGCGGTGATTCGCGATTGCCTAGAGCTGGCCGTGCTGGCGCCAAGTTCCTGCAACCTGCAGCCCTGGAGTTTTCAGGTGATTCGCGATCCGGCGCTGCTGGCGCAACTGCACCCGGTATGCATGAGCCAGAACGCCGCCCGTGCACCCTTGATCATCGCCGTGTTGGCGCGCCCGGACACCTGGCGTCAGGCCTGTCGCAACGTTATCGATTACTGGCCGGAGGCCGAGGTGCCGGCGCGCATCCGCAGTTTCTACAGCAAGACCGCGCCCTTCCAGTACAACCAAGGGCCGCTGGGCTTGCTGGGTTTGTTCAAACGTCAGCTGGTGCGACTGATGGGTGTGCGCAAACCCTTGATGCGCAAGCCCAACAGCAAGGCCGACATGCGACTGTGGGCGGTTAAGTCGACGGCGCTGGCGGCGGAGAACCTGATGCTGGCCTTCCAGAGCCATGGCTATGCCACCTGTCCGATGGAAGGCTTCGATGAGCCGCGCCTACGCCGGGTGCTGGATATCCCGCGTCAGGCCATCCCCATCATGCTGCTGGCCGTCGGGCGCCAGGGCGAGAAGGGCGTCTACAATCCGCGCCTGCGCTTTCCGCTGGAGCAGCAGGTGATCTGGCGCTGATCTGGGTCAACTCGTTGTCTCTTGAATACGGCGTAATCGTCCTTATCTAGTCTGCATCTCAGCGAGTTTCTTTTTTCGGGGATGTAGTCCCGGCCCGCCATTCTGGAGGAAGGACATATATGCGTATCGATCGTTTGACCAGCAAGCTGCAACTTGCACTCTCTGATGCCCAATCCCTAGCGGTGGGCATGGATCATGCCGCCATCGAGCCGCTGCACCTGATGCAGGCGCTGCTCGAACAGCAGGGTGGGTCGATCAAGCCGCTGCTGATGCAGGTCGGCTTCGACATCAATAGCCTGCGCCAAGGTTTGACCCGCGAGCTGGATCAGCTCGGCAAGCTGCAGAACCCCACCGGCGATATCAACCTGTCGCATGATCTGGCGCGTCTGCTCAACCAGGCCGACCGCCTGTCACAGCAACGCGGCGACCAGTTCATTTCCAGCGAGCTGGTGCTGCTCGCCGCCATGGACGAGAACACCAGGCTGGGCAAGCTGCTGCTCGGCCAGGGCGTGTCGAAGAAGGCCCTGGAAAATGCCATCGCCAACCTGCGCGGCGGCCAGGCGGTCAACGACCCCAACGCCGAAGAGTCGCGCCAGGCGCTGGACAAGTACACCGTCGACCTGACCAAGCGTGCCGAAGAGGGCAAGCTTGATCCGGTGATCGGCCGTGACGACGAGATTCGTCGCACCATTCAGGTGCTGCAGCGGCGCACCAAGAACAACCCGGTGCTGATTGGCGAGCCCGGCGTGGGCAAGACCGCCATCGTCGAGGGCCTGGCCCAGCGCATCGTCAATGGCGAGGTGCCCGATGGCCTCAAGGATAAGCGCCTGCTGGCGCTGGACATGGGCGCGCTGATTGCCGGCGCCAAGTTCCGCGGCGAGTTTGAGGAGCGCCTGAAAGCCGTCCTCAACGAGCTGGGCAAGCAGGAAGGGCGGGTGATCCTGTTCATCGACGAGCTGCACACCATGGTCGGCGCCGGCAAGGCCGAGGGCGCCATGGATGCCGGCAACATGCTCAAGCCGGCGCTGGCGCGCGGCGAGCTGCATTGCGTTGGTGCCACCACCCTGGACGAATACCGTCAGTACATTGAGAAGGACGCTGCGCTGGAGCGACGCTTCCAGAAGGTGCTGGTGGACGAGCCGAGCGAGGAGGACACCATCGCCATCCTGCGTGGCCTGAAGGAGCGCTACGAGGTGCACCACGGTGTGACCATCACCGATGGCGCGATCATCGCCGCGGCCAAGCTCAGCCATCGCTACATCACCGACCGCCAATTGCCGGACAAGGCCATCGACCTGATCGATGAAGCCGCCAGCCGCATCCGCATGGAGATCGACTCCAAGCCCGAGGAGCTGGACCGCCTTGACCGCCGCCTGATCCAGCTGAAGATCGAGCGCGAGGCGCTGAAGAAGGAAGACGACGAGGCCACCAGGAAGCGCCTGGAGAAACTCGAGGACGACATCGCCAAACTGGAGAAGGAATACGCCGACCTGGAGGAAATCTGGAAGTCGGAGAAGGCCGAGGTGCAGGGCTCGGCGCAGATTCAGCAGAAGATCGAGCAGGCCAAGACCGAACTGGAAGCCGCGCGCCGCAAGGGCGATCTCAATCGCATGGCCGAGCTGCAGTACGGCATCATTCCGGATCTGGAGCGTAGTCTGCAGATGGTCGATGCGCACGGCAAGGCTGAGAACCAGCTGCTACGCAACAAGGTTACCGATGAGGAAATCGCCGAAGTCGTTTCCAAGTGGACGGGCATCCCGGTGAGCAAGATGCTCGAAGGCGAGCGCGAGAAACTGCTGAAAATGGAAGACCTGCTGCACCAGCGCGTCATTGGCCAGCACGAGGCAGTGGTCGCGGTGGCCAACGCGGTGCGCCGCTCGCGCGCCGGCCTGGCCGACCCCAACCGGCCGAGCGGCTCGTTCCTCTTCCTCGGCCCGACCGGGGTGGGCAAGACCGAGCTGTGCAAGGCGCTGGCCGAGTTCCTCTTCGACACCGAAGAGGCGCTGGTTCGCATCGACATGTCCGAGTTCATGGAGAAGCACAGCGTCGCTCGCCTGATCGGTGCACCGCCCGGCTACGTAGGTTACGAGGAAGGCGGTTACCTGACCGAGGCGGTGCGTCGCAAGCCGTATTCGGTGGTGCTGATGGACGAGGTGGAGAAGGCCCACCCGGACGTGTTCAACGTGCTGTTGCAGGTGCTTGAAGACGGCCGCCTGACCGACAGCCACGGGCGCACCGTCGACTTCAAGAACACCGTGATTGTGATGACCTCCAACCTCGGCTCGGCGCAGATCCAGGAGTTGGTGGGCGACAAGGAAGCGCAGCGCGCCGCGGTGATGGATGCGGTGGGCAGCCACTTCCGTCCGGAATTCATCAACCGTATCGACGAGGTGGTGGTGTTCGAACCGTTGGGCCGCGAGCAGATCGCCGGTATTGCCGAGATTCAGCTGCAGCGCCTGCGTAGTCGTCTGGCCGAGCGTGAGCTGAGCCTGGAGCTGACGCCGGAGGCGCTCGACAAGCTGATCGCTGTCGGTTACGACCCTGTGTACGGCGCGCGTCCACTCAAGCGTGCGATCCAGCGCTGGATCGAGAACCCGCTGGCACAGCAGATACTCGCCGGCGATTTCGCCCCGGGCGCGACGGTGCATGCCAAGGTGGACGGCGAGGAGATCGTCTTCGCCTGATCGATTGCCGCGTAAGCACAAAGGCCCGCCAATTTGGCGGGCCTTTGCTTTTGTAGCCGTAGGGAAAAGGGGAGAACCCGTAGGGCGTACTCGGCTTTGGCTTCCTGCGTCGCTCTACCTCCTGCATCCATGCAGTCGTCGCGAAGCAGTACGCCGGTCGTTGTGCTGCCAGGCCTGGCATGGCCCGGCGGGCTACTCGCTACGCTCGTGAGGCCGCCCTACACCTAATCCGTAGGAGCGTCAGCCGCGAGGTTCGCGGCTGAAGCCGCTCCTACGTAAAGCGTCAACCTCTTAGCAACAACCACCCCAATGCTTCTTCTTCGAGGTGTGGCCGATGCCGGGGTTGAAGGTGTTGGTCGGGTCGAGTTCGCGGTAGAAGCCGGCCAATGCCGGCTTGGCCACGTAGAGATGGCCAACGTTGTGCTCGGCCGGATACTCGGCGCGGCGTTCGTCCAGCAGCTTCCACATGGCATGTTCCATGGCGAGCGGGTCATTACCTTTCTTGACGATATAGTCCTGGTGGAACACATGGCAGAAGAAATGCCCGTAGTACAGCTTGTGGATGATCCGCTCTTCCATCTCGGCCGGGAGCGTCTCGACCCAGTCGCGGTCGTTGCGGCGTAGGGCGATGTCCAGGGCGAGGATGTCTTCGACGCTGCTGCGGTGCGACTCGCGGTAGCGGATCGCGGCACCGGCCACGGCGAAGCGATGGAGGAAGGCCTTGCGTCCCTCATCGGCATCGCATTCGAAATAGGCGCCGCTGGTGCTGTTGGCGAAGTACTCGTTGAGGAAGCTGCGGGTCTGTTCCAACGTGTCGTTGGATACACGCACCAGCAGGTGATGCTCAAAACGGTCACGGTACTCGCGCATGCGTGGCGGCAGGTGGCTGGGCAGTAGGTTCATCAGGGCCTGGATGACCTTGTCGGTCACGCCACGCAGGCCGAAACGTTCGAAGAAGCCGTCGACCCGGCTCTTCATGGCGAAGGCAGCCGGCACCTTGGACGTACCGAACTTGTCGATCACCAGGAAGGTGTCCTTGCCGTATTTCTCGCCGATGTCGAAGGCGGTGCGGTGGATGTATTCCCCGGCAATTGGCAGGCGCGGCAGCCTGGCCAGCAGGTGGCGGCGAACTTCGGTCAGATCGTGCGGGTCGTTGCTGCCGATATAAAACACCGTGCTCGGCTCTTTCGGGAAGGTGTCCAGGCGCACCGCGAACAGGCACAGTTTGCCGGCCGAACCGGAGGCCTCGAACAGGCGCGATGGGTCGGCGTTGAAGCGCGCCGGAGTGTCGGCATCGACGTCGCGCACGTGCTCGCCGTAGCGCGCGTCGGAGGCCTTTGCCGTCTCTTCGTTGCGCACCTGCTGCGGTGTGTAGTCGCCGCTCTGCAGGCGGGTGAGGATTTCCTCCGGATCGTTGCCCAGCTCGATCCCCAGGTGGTTGACCAGTTCCAGCGAACCGTCATCTTTAACCTGTGCATACAGCGCCAGCTCGGTATAGGCCGGGCCACGGCGCACCAGGGCGCCGCCGGAGTTGTTGCAGATGCCGCCGAGTACCGAGGCGCCGATGCAGGACGAGCCGATCACCGAGTGCGGTTCGCGATTCAGCGGCGCCAATGCCTGTTCCAGGCGATCCAGGGTGGCGCCGGGCAGGCACACCACCTGCTCGCCACCGTTGATCAACTGTACGCCGGTGATGCGCAGGGTGTTGATCAACACGATCTCGCGGTCGTAGTCGTCGCCATCGGGAGTCGAGCCGCCGGTCAGGCCGGTGTTGGCCGCTTGCATGATGACGATGCGGTCGGCCGCTACTGCCGCCTGCAGGATGCGCCACTGCTCCAGCAAGGAGCCTGGGCGCACCACCGCCAGCACGTTGCCTTCACCCGTACGGTGGCCCTTGCGGAAACGCCGTGTGGCTTGTTCGTCGGTCAGCACGTGGCTGCTGCCGACGATCTGGCGCATCTGCGCCAGCAGGGCGTCACGGGTGATGGAGGCGGCAGCAGTCATTGGCTCAACGCTCCTTTACCAGTAGATCCGGAGTGATTTCGGCGATGGACTTGGCGCCGGTCAGCACCATGGCCACGCGCATTTCCTTCTCGATCAGATCGAGAAGGTTGCTCACACCGGCGCCACCGGCTGCTGCCAGGGCGTAGATGAAGGCGCGGCCGAGCAGCACGGTGTCGGCACCCAGGGCCAGCATGCGTACCACATCGAGACCGGTACGGATGCCAGAGTCGGCGAGGATTTTCAGCTCGCCCTTGACCGCGTCGGCGATGGCCGGCAGCGCCCGGGCGCTGGACAGCACGCCGTCGAGCTGACGTCCGCCGTGGTTGGAAACGATGATGCCGTCGGCGCCGAAGGTCACCGCGTCGCGGGCATCTTCAGGGTCGAGGATGCCTTTGATCACCATCGGGCCGTCCCAGAAGTCGCGAATCCATTCCAGATCCTTCCAGGAAATCGACGGGTCGAAGTTGGCGCCCAGCCAGCCGATGTAGTCGGCCAGGCCGGTGGGGTTGCCGCGATAAGCTGAGATGTTGCCCAGGTCGTGCGGCTTACCCAGCAGGCCGACATCCCAGGCCCACTGCGGATGGGTCATGGCCTGCAACATGCGTCGAAACGGCGCGTTCGGGCCGCTCATGCCGGAGTGGGCATCGCGATAGCGCGCACCGGGTACGGGCATATCGACGGTGAACACCAGGGTCGAGCAACCGGCCGCCTTGGCGCGCTCCAGGGCATTCTTCATGAAGCCGCGATCCTTCAGCACGTAGAGCTGGAACCACATGGGCCGGTCGATGGCCGGCGCGACTTCCTCGATCGGGCACACCGAAACGGTGGACAGCGTAAAGGGAATACCTTTGGCTGCTGCGGCCTTGGCCGCCTGCACTTCACCGCGACGGGCATACATGCCGGTCAGGCCGACCGGAGCCAGGGCAACAGGCATGGACAGCTGTTCGCCGAACAGCTCGGTGGACAGGCTCAGGTCGGACATGTTCTTCAGCACCCGCTGGCGCAGTGCGATGTCCGACAGGTCGGCAACGTTACGGCGCAGGGTGTGCTCGGCGTAGGCGCCGCCGTCGATGTAATGGAACAGGAAGGGCGGCAGCTTGCGCTGGGCCGCGGCGCGGTAGTCGGTGGAGGCAGAAATGATCATGGGCTCATCCTGTTACTAAAAAGAGAAAGCGTAGCCTGACGGAAAATGCCCCGACATGGTCGGGGCGCTTTCGTGTGACGAGGTTCAGTGCATCAGTGGGTCAGTCACACCCAGCACGTAGATCGCGATCATCGCGATGATGCCGGTGAACAGCACGTAGTACAGCATTGGCCAGATGGTCTTGCGCAGGGTGCTGCCTTCGCGCCCGAGCAGACCGACGGTTGCCGAGGCAGCAACCACGTTGTGAATCGCCACCATGTTGCCGGCAGCGGCGCCGATGGCCTGGACAGAGACGATCAGTGCGCTGGAAATACCCAGGCTGCTGGCTACACCGAACTGGAACTGGCTGAACATCATGTTGCTGACGGTATTGGAGCCGGCGATGAAGGCGCCCAGTGCGCCGATACTTGGCGCCAGCAGCGGGTAGATGCCACCAACACTCTCGGCTACCCAGCCAGCCATGAGGATGGGCATGCTGGCCAGCTCGGCGCCATTGACGCCGGAGTTGATCAGGATGCGTACCATCGGCACGGTGAACAGCAGCACGAAGCCGGCGCTGAGCAGCACGCTGGACGATTCCTTCACGGCCTTGCCCAGGTCACGTGCTTTCATGCCATGCAGGAAGAAGGTGGCCAGCACCACGGCGACCAGAATGCCCCCCGGCAGGTACAGCGGCTGGAAATTGGCACTGACGCCGGCCTCGCCGAGCAGGTCGGGGAAGTTCACCACCACGGCTTTCAGTGCATTACCCACTTCCGGGAATACGCGGCTGATCACCAGCAGGGCGCCGACCATTACGTAGGGCAGCCAGGCACGCAGCGCACTCATGGGTTTGGCGGTCAGCTCGTCCAGTTTCATCTCGACACTGCCCAGCCACTCGCTTGGCCATTTGTCCGCCGGCGCGAAGTCCCAGGTCTTCTTCGGCACCAGGAAACCAAAACGTGCGGCGCTGGTGACGATGGCCAGACCGATCAGGCCGCCCAGCAACGACGGAAATTCCGGCCCAAGGAAAATACCGGTAGCCGCGTAGGGCAGTACGAAAGCCAGGCCACTGAAGATGGCAAATGGCAGCACTTCCAGACCTGCTTTCCAGCTTTTTTCCTGACCGAAGAAGCGTGTCAGCATCATGACCATGATCAGTGGCATGACCACGCCAACGGTGGCATGAATGATCGCTACCTGGCTGGTGATCAGCTGCAGGAATTGCCCCCAGGACGAACCCTGTTCGACCAGTTGTGCGCCAATGCTGGCGGTATCCAGGCCGGTGTTGATGCCAACGATGATCGGCGTACCGACGGCGCCGAAGGATACCGGTGTGCTTTGCACCAGCATGCCCAGCAAAACGGCGGCCATTGCCGGAAAACCGATCGCCACCAGCAACGGCGCGGCGATGGCGGCTGGTGTACCGAAGCCCGAGGCACCCTCGATGAAGCAGCCGAACAACCAGGCAATGATGATCGCCTGGATGCGGCGGTCAGGGCTGATGGTGGTGAAGCCGGCACGAATGGCGGTGATACCGCCGGAGTGCTTGAGGGTGTTCAGCAGCAGAATCGCGCCAAAGATGATCCACAACAGCCCCAGTGTGATCAGTAGGCCTTGCAGGGTGGAGGCGAGCACGCGGTTGAGGGTCATGTCCCAGGCGAACAGGCCGACAGCGGCAGTGACCAGGTAGACCAGCGGCATGGCGTGTTTGGCCGGCCAGCGCAGACCGATCAACAAGATTGCAGCAAGCAGGATCGGCGAGAACGCCAGCAGGGCGAGAATTCCGTTGGACATCAGGGCTTACTCCACACGAGCGCGCGTCTGGCGCGACAGGGATGAGGCGTTATCGAACTGGCTGGCAGCGTGTTGGGCTGTCATGGCGTGACCTCGAGGGGTTGTTGTTCTTGCTGGTTAAATTGGTAATACCAATTTACAAGATGGCGGGCTCAGGTTAAAAGTTGCTCAATAGGCTGTCAAATCGAGAGGCTAAGACTTTGGTCGTAGAGTGCTTGCTTGTTCAGCGAAGGGGGCGCTATAGGCTTGCCCTGTGAGGTCATCGGCTTGGTCAAACCAATGGAGATGTGGGTAATGGAAGTAGGTCAGGTGCGGCAGCGTCGTCTCTCTGATGACATCGTCGCGCAACTGGAAACCATGATTCTCGAGGGCACCTTGCGTGTCGGTGAGAGGCTGCCTGCAGAGCGTGCGCTGGCTGAGCAGTTCGGTGTATCTCGCCCGTCCCTGCGTGAGGCGATCCAGAAACTGGTGGCCAAGGGGCTGCTGGTCAGTCGCCAGGGCGGCGGTAACTATGTCGCCGAATCACTCGGCTCGACCTTCAGCGACCCGCTGTTGCAGCTGCTGGAGCACAAGGAAGACGCCCAGCGCGATCTGCTGGAATTTCGTCACACGCTGGAAGGCTCCTGCGCCTACTACGCAGCCAGGCGAGCTACTGATATCGATCGCCAGCGCCTCGCCGAAGCGTTCGAAGCCTTGCAGGATTGCTACGCGCGAGTCGGTAAGGTGACTCGCGCCGAGGAGGGGGCGGCCGATGCGCGTTTTCACCTGGCGATTGCCGAGGCCAGCCACAACGCCGTTCTGCTGCACACTATTCGGGGTTTGTTCGACCTGCTCAAGCGCAACGTGGTAACCAACATCGGTGGGATGTATGCCCAGCGCGAAGAGACCCGCGATATGCTGATCGGGCAGCACCGCGCGCTGTACCAGGCGATCATCGAAGGTCGCGCGGAAGACGCCCGCGAGCTCTCCAATCAGCACATCGACTATGTGCAGGAAGTCCTTTCGGAAGTGCAGCAGGAAGCTCAGCGCGTGGCGCGTGCGCAGCGCCGGCTGGGGTCGTAGGTGCTACAGGCTGTACTGGAGCCGGGCGTGTCGGGGGGCGGTCCGTTGGCGAAGCAATACGCTGTTGAGCCTCAACGGAATGTTGTGATGCCAGGTCTGGCATGGCGGACTATTCGCTTGGGTTCCTGAGTCCGCCCTACGCCTGTTGCATTTTGCATTGCTTGGACTTGCAGCCTGTCGCCGCTTTTAGTCGTCCTTGCCCTTGCTGCGCATCGCGCGTTGAACCTCGCGGTCGGCGTCACGTTCCTTCTCGGTGTGGCGCTTGTCGAAGTCCTTCTTGCCCTTGGCCAAGGCTATCTCGCACTTGATCAGATGCTGCTTCCAGTACAGCGACAGCGCTACGGCGGTGTAGCCCTTCTGCTGTACGGAGCCGAACAGCTTCTCCAGCTCGCGCTTGTTCAGCAGCAGCTTGCGCGTGCGGGTCGGGTCAGCGATGACATGGGTACTGGCGGTTTTCAGTGGCGTGATGTGGCAGCCCATCAACCAGGCCTCGCCGTCCTTGAGCAGCACGTAGCTGTCGACCAGCTGTGCCTTGCCGGCCCGCAGACTTTTCACTTCCCAGCCGGACAGCACCAGGCCGGCCTCGAACTTGTGTTCGATGAAATAGTCATGCAGCGCCTTCTTGTTCAGCGCGATGGTGCCTTGGGGATGTTTCTTTTGCTTAGCCATAGGACGCGCATTATAAGGAGTCGTCCGCGCCTGCGCCATGGGGGCTTTACCGAGCCAAACTTGAGCCCATGCTGCGAATCTTCGACAATGCGCGATCTTTTTTCCCACAGATATGGGTCTTGGCCGCAATGGCGAGCGACAAAGTTTCAATTCACGGGGGCTGGAGCAGTCGCTGGGTATTCATCATGGCTGCGATTGGCTCGGCAGTCGGCCTGGGCAGCATCTGGAAGTTCCCGTACATGACCGGCATCTACGGTGGTGGTGCCTTCGTGTTGATGTTCCTGGTATTCATCGTGTTGGTCGGCGTACCCGTCATGCTGGCCGAAACGCTGATCGGACGGCGTGCCCGACAAAGCCCGGCCAATGCCTTGCTCCAACTGGCCAGCGCCGCAGGGCGTTCTCCACGCTGGTCATGGGCGGCCTTTGCCGGCATGGTTACGGCGCTGTTGATCCTGTCCTTCTACAGCGTGGTGGGTGGTTGGTCGCTGGACTACATACTGGGCATGGGGCGTGGCGACTTTCAGGGGGTGACGGCCGATGAGGTCGGCTCCCTGTTTGCCGCCCTTATCAGTGATCCCTGGCGCATGATTCTCTGGCACAGCATCTTCCTGGCACTGTCGGCCTGGGTCATCGCCAGCGGTGTAATCGCCGGCCTGGAACGTTGCCTGCGCATCCTGATGCCTCTGCTGTTCCTGTTGCTGTTGGTTCTACTGGGCTATGCACTGACCAGCGGATACTTCATGGAAGGCCTGCGCTTCATGTTCTCCTTCGAGCCTGAGCGGCTGGCCGATGGCTTGCTACCCGCCATGGGGCACGCATTCTTTTCACTGAGCGTGGGTGTTGGATCGATTATGGTGTACGGCGCCTACATGCCCAAGCAGGTCTCGATTGGCGGCACGGTGATGATCGTCGCGCTGATGGACACGCTGGTCTCTCTGCTCGCCGGGCTGGCGCTGTTTCCTATCGTGTTTTCCGCAGGACTCGATCCCGGCGAGGGGCCAGGGTTGATGTTCGTTACCTTGCCTTTGGCCTTTGGTAACGTGACCCTCGGACAGTTGATGGGGGTGGTGTTCTTCGTGCTTGTGCTGCTGGCAGCCTGGACATCGGCGATCTCCATGCTTGAGCCGATGGTGGCCTACCTGGTCGAGCGGACTCGCCGCAGTCGCCTGGCGATCACCAGTGCTCTGGCGTTCCTGTGCTGGTTCGTTGGCCTGGGTACGGTGTTTTCCTTCAATATCTGGAAAGAGGCGAAATTCTTCGTCAGCGGCCCGGAAGGTTTCCATCTCTATCAGTGGGGAGCCGCTGGTGGCCTGGACTTCTTTGGTGTGATCGACTTTCTGACATCGCGTCTGATGCTTCCACTTGGCTGTCTGTGTTTTGTCATCTTTGCCGGCTGGGTAATGGGGCGTGAGGCCGTGCGTGATGAGCTGGCCATGCGCAATCCGCGCCTGTTCTCCCTGGCTTTTTTCCTGATGCGCTATATAGCGCCGGCAGGCATCCTCGTGGTGTTCGCCGTTGAGTTGTGGAAGTAACCGTTATGACGACCCGTATTCAACGCTCGGCCTTGCTGCCTTATCCGGCACAAGCGCTGTTTGACCTCGTCAATGATGTCGCCAGCTATCCGCAGTTTCTGCCCTGGTGCCGGGCCAGCGAGGTTTTGGAAGTCAGCGAAACGCATATGCTGGCCAGCCTCGAGGTGGCCAAGGGCAGCATCGGCCAGCGCTTCGTCACGCGTAACGTGCTGCTGCCTGGGCAGCGTATCGAGATGAACCTGCAGGAAGGGCCTTTTACCAGTCTCCATGGCGTCTGGGAGTTCAAGGCGCTGGGCGACAAGGCTTGCAAGATCAGCCTGGACCTGACCTTCGACTATGCTGGGCCACTGGTACGTGCCACGCTGGGCCCGCTGTTCAATCAGGCGGCCAATACCATGGTCGATGCCTTCTGCCAGCGAGCCAAGCAACTGTATGGATAAGCCGAGTATCGCCGTCGAAGTGGTTTATGCCCTTGCCGAGCGGCAGAAGCTGTTGCGCCTGTCGGTACCGCTGGGCACCACGGTGCGTGAGGCTGCATTGCGTTCTGGTATGCAACAGTTCTTTCCGGAGCTGGATCTGAGCCAGGCGCCGCTGGGCATTTTTGGCAAAGCGGTAGGCAAGCCGGAAGAGCGGGTGCTGGAGGAGGGTGAGCGCGTCGAGATCTATCGACCGCTGATCGCCGACCCGAAGGAGGTGCGCAAGCAGCGTGCGGCCAAAGCCAAGGCCAGGGAAGAAGGCGAGGAGTCGAGCTAACCCGTTAGCTCGTTAGGCGGCAGATATGAAAAAGCCCGGATTCGCTCCGGGCTTTTTTGTGTGCATGTGTTACTGCGGATCGGTGTCCAGCGGCTCGGGCGTAGGGACCGGGACGGTCTCGACCTGGTCCACTTCGCGCTGAATCTGCTCCAGCAGCGAGCCGGGGGCGGGCGGCGTTTCATTCTGCGGTTGGCCTTGCGGCTGAGCGCTGCTGGTGTCACTAGTCTGGCCCATGATTGCCTGGTCACGGCTGACGCCGGGCATGAAGTCGCCGGCCAGGCCAACCAGTTGGTCGCTGTCGTCGAATACCAGGCTGACGCGTTCCTGCAGGCGCTGACCGCCGCCAGGCTGGATGCTGTATAGATAATCCCAGCGATTGGCATGGAAGGTGTCGGTGATCAACGGGTTACCCATGATAAACCGCACTTGGCGTCGGGTCATTCCCGGGCGAAGCTGGTCTATCATGTCCTGTGTCACGACATTGCCCTGTTGAATGTCGATCTTGTAAACCCCGGGGAATGAACAACCGGCGAGTGCGAAGAGCCCGGTCAGCGACAGGCTGGTCAGCAAGAGCTTGGTTTTTTGCATCGGAGGGTGACTTCCACTATCTTGGGCAACTTGAACCCCGGATCATACCCGTATTGAAGGGTGCTGCGAAGCAGCATCCATGAGAAAGCAGACCATGGTTGAAAATAACGAACTGCGCAAAGCTGGACTGAAGGTGACTCTGCCACGAGTCAAAATCCTGCAAATGCTCGACAACGCCGAGCACCGCCACATGAGTGCGGAGGACGTCTACAAGGCTCTGATGGAGGCGGGTGAGGACGTTGGCCTGGCCACCGTGTACCGCGTGCTGACCCAGTTCGAAGCGGCCGGCCTGGTGGTGCGTCACAACTTCGATGGCGGCCATGCCGTATTCGAGCTGGCTGACAGCGGCCATCACGACCATATGGTCTGCGTCGATTCTGGTGAAGTGATCGAGTTCTTCGACGCCGAGATCGAGAAGCGTCAGAAGGAGATCGTCAAGGAACACGGTTTCGAGCTGGTCGACCACAATCTGGTGCTTTACGTACGCAAGAAGAGCTGATCCTTCCGCGGCAATCAGAAAGGCGACCCTCGGGTTAATGCCAGTCAGTTAAGCCGTTGCACTCGATCTTTGTAGGAGCCGGCTTGCCGGCGATCCGCCATAAAAAGCATCGCCAGCAAGCTGGCTCCTACGAAAAGCGCCCCCTCTACTGCAAGTAGGAGGGGGTGGTGACTAACTTATCTGATCAGCATTAACCCTCGGGTCGCCTTTTTGCTTTGTCGTGGCCTGGATGCAATCCGGGTGATTTGGTGCTCCCGGATTGCATCCAGGCTACGTCGCTTCAGGCAGCCTGAGCGCTGGTGACCATCTTGCGCGCGTGAGCCAGGGATTCCTCGGTCAGGTCGACGCCACCGAGCATGCGGGCTATTTCCTCGACGCGGCCGCTCTCGTCCAGCTTGCTCACGACGGTAGACGTGGCATCTTCACCGCGCCGCTTGTGCACGAACAGGTGCTGGTGGCCCTGTGCTGCGACTTGCGGCAAGTGGGTGACGCACAGCACTTGCCCGCGTTCGCCGAGGCGGCGTAACAGCTGGCCGACCACTTCGGCGGTTGGGCCGCCGATACCGACGTCCACTTCGTCGAATACCAGGGTCGGTACGCGCGAGGTCTGTGCGGTGATCACCTGAATCGCCAGGCTGATGCGTGACAGTTCACCGCCAGATGCCACCTTGGCCAGGCCGCGTAGCGGCTGACCAGGGTTGGCGCTGACCAGAAATTCCACTGTCTCCAGGCCGCTTGCGTGTGGTTCTTCGCTGCTCATGGCTTGGAGTTGAATATTGAAGCGACCGCCGGGCATGCCCAGTGCCTGCATTTCCTGCTCTACGGCTGCGGCCAGGCGCTCGGCAGCATTGCTGCGCAGAGTGCTGAGCTCGGCTGCTTTCTCCCGGTAGTGGCGCTCATAGGCGGCCAGCTCTTCAGCCAGGCGCTCACTGGCCTGGTCGTCGGCATTGAGGCCTTCAAGCTCCTCGAACAACTGTTGCTGCAAGGCGGCCAGCTCGGTGGGTTGGGTGCGATGCTTGCGTGCCAGGGTATAAATGGTGTCCAGGCGCTCTTCGAGAAACTGCTGACGCTCTGGGTCGGCGTCGAAGTGATCGAGGAAACGATTCAGCTCGCCGACTGCTTCTTCGACCTGGATCTGCGCACTGGCCAGCAGGTTGCTGGCTTCGTTCAAGGCACTGCCCTGGCCACCAAAGGCGCCCAAGCGGTTGAGGCTGGCGGTCAGCGCGGACAGCACGTTGCCGGCATCGCTCTCGCTGCACAGATCGAGTACCTGGCGACAGGCCGCGAGCAGCGCTTCAGCATTGCTCAGCGCCTTGTGCTCCTGTTCCAGCTGTTCCAGTTCGTTGTCGCCCAGCGCCAGATTTTCCAGCTCTTCCAGTTGATAGCTGAGCAACTGGTGGCGGGCGCGCTGTTCGTCACCCTGGCTGGAGATACGCTCCAGTTCGTTACGTGTCTGCTTCCAGCGTTGCGCGGCGAGTTGTACCTGGCGCGCGAGGTCCTGGCTGCCGGCGTATTCATCGAGCAGGCGGCGATGGGTGTCGGTCTTGAGCAGAGACTGATGCTCGTGCTGGCTATGGATATCGATGATCAGCTCGCCAAGGGCCTTGAGGTCGGCCTGTGGGCAGGGGCTGCCGTTGATATAGCCGCGCGAGCGCCCTTCGGCGGTGATTACCCGGCGCAGGATGCACGGGCCGTCGTTGTCCAGATCCCGTTCGGCGAGCCAGGTGCGGGCTTCGGGAATGTCCGCCAGGTCGAAGCTGGCGAGAATGTCAGCCTTGTCTGCGCCTGGGCGTACCACGCCGCTGTCGGCACGATCACCCAGGCACAAGCCGAGGGCGTCGAGCATGATTGATTTGCCCGCGCCGGTCTCGCCGCTGATGGCGCTCATGCCGGTATCCAGCTCGAGATCCAGGTGGTCGACGATGGCGTAGTTGTGAATGGACAGGTGCACCAGCATGGCGAACGCTCCCGAATTTATGTCTGGTTATTTATACAGTGTTTTTTCTTTCTCTGGCAATCCTCCCTATTGCCCCTTGAAAGCTGTGGAATTGACTCCATATAGGCGGCAGGAGCGCGAGTCGGTATCGCGCCAGTTTTTTCGAGAGGAGAAAGGCATGGCTGACGAACAGACCTTGGATACGCAGAATTTCGAGGCGCAGGCAGCAGAAGCTGTGGCGCCTGCTGACGACCTGGCTGCTCGCGTGCAAACGCTGGAAGAGCAACTGGCCGCTGCACAGGATCAGTCGCTGCGCATGGCTGCCGACCTGCAAAACGTACGTCGTCGCGCGGAGCAGGATGTAGAAAAGGCACACAAATTTGCGCTGGAAAAGTTCGCCGGCGATCTGCTGCCGGTAATCGACAGTCTGGAGCGCGGCCTGGAGCTGTCGAGCCCTGACGATGTGTCGATCAAGGCCGTGCGTGAGGGCATGCAGCTGACCCTCAAGCTGTTCCACGACACCCTGGCTCGCTACAACCTGGAAGCCATTGACCCGCATGGTGCGCCGTTCAACCCGGAGCATCACCAGGCCATGGCCATGGAAGAGAGCATCCACGCCGAGCCGAACTCGGTGCTCAAGGTATTCCAGAAAGGCTATCTGCTCAACGGTCGCCTGCTGCGCCCGGCGATGGTCGTGGTCAGCAAGGCAACAACCACGCCGCCGCCGAGTATCGACGAGCAGGCTTGAAATCAGTAGTAACGACCCCATTTTTAAGTCAAGCGTTTTAGTTCTGCCGGCGCCTGAGAAACGAGGCGACGGAAAAATCAAAGTATCGGGAGAACATTCATGGGCAAAATTATCGGTATCGACCTGGGGACCACCAACTCCTGTGTCTCTATTTTGGAAAATGGCAACGTCAAGGTAATCGAGAACGCCGAAGGCGCTCGTACCACGCCGTCCATCATCGCTTACGCCAACGACGGTGAAATCCTCGTGGGGCAGTCGGCCAAGCGTCAGGCCGTGACCAACCCGCACAACACCCTGTATGCGGTGAAGCGTCTGATCGGTCGTCGTTTCGACGAAGAAGTCGTGCAGAAAGACATTCAGATGGTGCCGTACAAGATCGTCAAGGCTGACAACGGTGACGCCTGGGTTGAAGTGAACGGCCAGAAGATGGCGCCGCCGCAAATCTCGGCTGAAATTCTCAAGAAGATGAAGAAAACTGCCGAGGAATACCTGGGCGAGCCAGTCACTGAAGCGGTCATCACCGTTCCGGCCTATTTCAACGACAGCCAGCGTCAGGCCACCAAGGATGCTGGTCGTATCGCCGGTCTGGACGTCAAGCGCATCATCAACGAGCCGACCGCGGCTGCGCTGGCTTATGGCATGGACAAGGCCAAGGGCGACCGCACCGTGATCGTCTATGACCTGGGTGGTGGTACCTTCGACGTTTCCGTTATCGAGATCGCCGAAGTCGATGGTGAGCACCAGTTCGAAGTGTTGGCCACCAACGGTGACACCTTCCTCGGCGGTGAAGACTTCGATATTCGTCTGATCGACTACCTCGTCGACGAATTCAAGAAAGAAAGCGGCATGAACCTCAAGGGCGACCCGCTGGCCATGCAGCGTCTGAAGGAAGCTGCCGAGAAGGCCAAGATCGAGCTGTCCTCGAGCCAGCAGACCGACGTCAACCTGCCGTACATCACTGCAGATGCCACCGGTCCTAAGCACCTGAACGTGAAGATTTCCCGTTCCAAGCTCGAATCGCTGGTCGAGGATCTGGTGCAGCGCACCATCGAGCCGTGCCGCACTGCACTGAAAGACGCCGGTATCGATGTCGGCAAGATCGACGACGTGATCCTGGTCGGCGGTCAGACCCGTATGCCGCTGGTACAGAAGACTGTTGCCGAGTTCTTCGGCAAGGAGCCGCGCAAGGACGTCAACCCGGACGAAGCCGTGGCCATGGGCGCAGCCATTCAGGGCGCGGTTCTGGCTGGTGACGTCAAGGACGTGCTGCTGCTGGACGTTTCCCCGCTGACCTTGGGTATCGAAACCATGGGTGGCGTGATGACGCCGCTGATCGAGAAGAACACCACCATCCCGACCAAGAAGTCGCAGGTGTTCTCCACCGCTGACGACAACCAGAGCGCCGTGACCATTCACGTGCTGCAGGGTGAGCGTAAGCAGGCTGCGCAGAACAAGTCGCTGGGCAAGTTCGATCTGGCCGAGATTCCGCCGGCTCCGCGTGGCGTGCCGCAGATCGAAGTGACCTTCGACATCGATGCCAACGGTATCCTGCATGTGTCCGCCAAGGACAAGGCCACTGGCAAGCAGCAGTCCATCGTGATCAAGGCCAACTCGGGTCTGTCCGAGGAAGAGATTGAGCGTATGGTGCGTGACGCCGAGGCCAACGCCGAGGAGGACCGCAAGTTCGAAGAGCTGGTCACTGCCCGTAACCAGGGTGATCAGCTGGTGCATGCCACCCGCAAGATGCTCACCGAGGCGGGTGACAAGGCCACTGCCGACGAGAAGGCGGCCATCGAGAAGGCCATCGGCGAGCTGGAAGTCGCCGTGAAGGGCGACGACAAGGCGGCCATCGAAGCCAAGATGAACGCACTGTCTGAAGCCACCACGTCACTGGCGCAGAAGATGTACGCCGAGCAGCCGCAAGGTGGTGCCGCGCAGGCTGACGCCGGCGATGCCAAGGATGCGGGTGACGACGTGGTCGACGCTGAGTTTGAAGAGGTCAAGGAGAACAAGTAAGGGATGCGGTCTGCTCGGCGGGCCGCCTCTTCTTTACGCTCCACCGTCGCTCGCGACGGGCAGGTTTCGCCGCGCGGGAGTCTTCTCCCGCGTCGGCGTATCTGGAGCTCACGAATCTGAGAGTGCAGCACAACTATGGCAAAACGTGATTATTACGAGATCCTGGGGGTCGAGCGCGGCGCTAGTGAAGCCGAGCTGAAGAAGGCCTATCGGCGCCTGGCGATGAAATATCACCCGGACCGCAACCCGGACGATAAAGACGCCGAAGAGAAATTCAAGGAGGCCAACGAGGCCTACGAAGTGCTTTCCGACGCCAGCAAGCGTTCAGCCTACGACCAGTACGGCCACGCCGGGGTCGACCCGCAGATGGGCGGTGGCGGCGGTGCCGGTTTCGGTGGTGCCAACTTCTCCGACATCTTCGGCGATGTCTTCAGCGACTTCTTCGGCGGTGCTCGCGGCGGCTCGCGCGGTGGCGCTCAGCGTGGCAGTGACCTGCGCTATACCCTGGAGTTGGATCTGGAAGAAGCGGTGCGTGGCACGACCGTGACCATCCGTGTTCCGACCCTGGTCGGTTGCAAGACCTGTGATGGCAGCGGTGCCAAGAAGGGCGCCAGCCCGGTCACTTGCACAGCTTGCGGTGGTATCGGTCAGGTGCGCATGCAGCAGGGCTTCTTCTCGGTACAGCAGACCTGCCCGCGCTGCCATGGCAGCGGCAAGATGATCACCGACCCTTGCGGCAGCTGTCACGGTCAGGGGCGCGTGGAAGAGAGCAAGACGCTGTCGGTCAAGGTGCCGCCAGGTGTCGATACCGGTGATCGCATTCGCCTGTCCGGCGAAGGTGAGGCTGGTGCGCATGGCGGTCCGGCCGGTGATCTCTACGTGGTGGTCAACGTCCGTGAGCATGCGATCTTCCAGCGTGATGGTAAGCATCTGTATTGTGAAGTGCCGATCAGCTTCGCTGATGCTGCCCTGGGTGGCGAACTGGAAGTGCCGACCCTCGATGGTCGGGTCAAGCTGAAGATCCCCGAGGGCACGCAGACCGGCAAGCTGTTCCGCTTGCGCGGCAAAGGCGTGGCCCCTGTTCGTGGTGGCGCGGCTGGCGACCTGATGTGTCGGGTCGTGGTGGAAACGCCGGTCAACCTGAACAAGCGTCAGCGCGAGTTGCTCGAAGAGTTTCGCAAGTCGCTGCAGGGTGACGATTCCCACTCGCCCAAGGTCAGCGGCTGGTTCGAGGGCGTAAAGCGCTTCTTCGGCGACGTATAAAACAGCGTATCGGGCGCGGATCTCGTCCGCGCCTCGATGCGTCAGCTTGGAGCTGAATTGCTATGCAACGTATCGCAGTAATGGGCGCCGCCGGGCGCATGGGCAAGATTCTGATCGAAGCCGTACAGCAGACCGAGGGCGCCGCGCTCAAGGCCGCCATCGATCGTCCCGACAGCAGCCTGATCGGCGCCGACGCCGGTGAGCTGGCCGGTCTGGGCAAGATCGGCGTGAAGCTGGTTGGCGATCTGGCGTCGGTGGTTGCCGATTTCGACGTGCTGATCGACTTCACCCACCCCTCGGTAACCCTGAAGAACCTGGAAGTCTGCCGTCAGGCAGGTAAGGCCATGGTCATCGGTACCACCGGCTTCTCTCCTGAGGAAAAACAGCTGCTGGTTGAGGCTGCCAAGCAGATTCCCATTGTCTTTGCTGCCAACTACAGCGTGGGCGTCAACCTGTGCCTGAAGCTGCTGGATACCGCCGCCCGTGTGCTGGGCGACGACGTGGATATCGAGATCATCGAAGCCCATCACCGGCACAAGGTCGATGCGCCGTCCGGCACTGCGCTGCGCATGGGTGAAGTGGTGGCCGATGCACTGGGGCGTGATCTGCACAAGGTTGCCGTGTACGGTCGTGAAGGTCAGACCGGCGCGCGTGAGCGTGAAACCATCGGTTTTGCCACCGTACGTGCCGGCGATGTGGTGGGCGATCACACCGTGCTGTTCGCCGCCGACGGCGAGCGTGTGGAAATCACGCACAAGGCCTCCAGCCGCATGACCTTTGCCAAGGGGGCGGTGCGTTCGGCGCTGTGGTTACAGGGGCGTGAGGCTGCCCTGTACGACATGCAGGATGTGCTGGGCCTGAAATAGGGCAAAGGGAGGCGGGAGCTTGCCTCCCGCTCGTGCATGGATGTTCTGGGGTAACTGATGACGCCTTTGAATCTGGATGACGTGGCCCGCTACGTCGAACTGAACATTGGTGCCTTCCACGAGAAGCGCATCGCCAGTCTGGAGCGCCTGAAACTCAAGGACGTGCTCAAGCGCAAGAACCCCTACATGTACAGGGCCAAGCACGTGCTGACCGCGGAGCAGATCATTCGCGGCATCGTCGATGCGCACATTTCCTCCAACGAGGAGACGCTGTTCGGTGACTGGCTGGAGGGACTGGCCATTTTCATCAATGGCCAGGTCTACGGTGGCTGGAAGTCCGGTATTACCGGCGTCGATCTTGAGTTCGATCGCGACGGACGGCGCTACATCGTGGCCATCAAGTCCGGCCCGAACTGGGGCAACAGTTCGCAGATCGGTCAGATGAAAACCAATTTCCTGACCGCGCAGCGCACCTTGCGCACGGGTAATTCCGGTTTGCAGGTCGTCGCTGTCAATGGCTGCTGCTATGGCCGCGACAACAACCCGGACAAGGGCAGCTACTACAAATACTGCGGTCAGCGCTTCTGGTCATTCATCTCGGGGGACGACCAGCTCTACGTGGAGCTGATCGAGCCGCTGGGCTTCAAGGCGCGCGAACGCAACGACGAGTTCGCTGAAAGCTACGGGCAGATGATCAACAAGTTCACCCGTGAATTCACCCTCGAATTCTGTGACGAGCAGGGCTCCATCGACTGGACGCGCCTGCTGCGTTTCAATTCCGAGGCCTGAATCATCAGCTGATCGCCAGCTCCAGTTGCGCCTTGCGTCGTTGCTGCTCGAAGGCCTTGCGCCATTCTTCATGGCAGGTGGCCTGGTAGCGCGAGAAGCGGAAATTGCGTGGTGCCTCTTTTGCCTTGCCTGTCAGCAGATCCCGCAACAGTTTGCCAACGGCATGTCCCAGGCTGATCGGAACGGCATTGCCGACCTGTTTGTATTGCTGGATCAGTGGTCCGGCCAGTTGCCAGTCATCCGGAAACTCCTGGATGCGTTTGTATTCCTCGATCGACAGCGGACGATCCGCTTCCGGGTGTGCCAGGTCGGTGGCTGGCATGGCGGGGTGCGTTACCAGGGTGGGTGATGGTTTGTCCCAGGCCAGGCGACGCAGGAAGCCGGTCTTGCCGCCTCCGGCGAAGTAGGATTTGCCCAGTGCCTCACGCTGCTGATCCTCGGGCAGGTTGCGCCAGTTCTGCCCGGCCTTGAGTAGGCGATAGAAGCGCAGGCGCTTTTCCGGGAAGTTCAGGTGGTTGTGGTTGTTCAGTCCCTCCAGTGCCTGGCGGACAGTGCGCCAGGCCGGTAGCCCTTGAGCACCGTCCTCGCTGTGGGTCGGTGTCAGGAAGGGCGCAGGTTTGCCATCTCGTGAGCAGATGATGATGACGCGCTCACGAATCTGGGGCGTGCCGAAGTTGGCCGAGTTGTAAAGGTTGAACGAGCTGGCGTAGCCGGCGTTGCTCAATTTGCTCAGCACGAAGTTGAGTGCGCCGCCTTTCATCTCGTCTAGGGAAAGATCCGGGAAGTCCGGGCCGCGTTGATCATGCGGGCGGTGATCCATCGGGCAAGACAGCAGGCCGCGCACGTTCTCGATCACGATGTAGGGTGGCCTGATCTCCAGGGCCAGGTCGATAAACTTCAAGAAAGCATTGCCGCGCTCGTCATTAAACGCTTTGCGCTTTCCTGCGGTGCTGAACGCTTGGCAGGGAGGGCCACCGATAATGACGTCGATTTCTTCACGAGAAACGCCGGCAGCCTCGATCACCTGCTCGGCCGTGCAGGTATTGATGTCGCCTAACAGCGCCGTATTGGGGCGATTCAGGGCAATGGTCTGGCGACAGTATTTGTCGAGCTCGCAGGCCAGGCGGATATCGAAACCGGCCTTTTCCATGCCCAGATCAAGCCCCATGGCGCCGGAAAAGAAGCTCAGGGCGATGGGGGCGTTCTTGTCGCGCTTGGGCGCGTGATAGGCAGGATGATCCTCTGCAATCATGTGTGCTGTTTTCAATCCGTATTGGGTCACGCTTTGCGGGTCGATTATCCAGGTCTTGCCGACTCGCTCTGCGTCGACCTTTTGGGTTCTGCAGAGCGTTCGGGTGCGCTGCGGGCTTATCTGAAGCTGGCGCGCCGCTTCTTCGATGCTGAGCTTGGTACTCATGTGGGGTTTCTCATACGAAACCTGCAGGAGGTACCAATGGTTTCCCGGCATCTTGTAGCTGTCAACCCTGAGCTGGGAAAACCATGGTGGGAGTGAAAGCCTTTTTGGTCTTTGCGCCTTTCGATTTCGAGGGTTTTCCTGTAGGCTTCCTGTTTTAGTGTGTCCACTAAAAGTTACGCAGAATGGCTCAAATAAAAAAGCGGGATGACCTTCACACGTCATCCCGCTTTTTTACAACCTGCGTTTGCTTCAAGCCTTGATCGAGACGGAGGTCTTCTTGACTAAGCCAGCCCCCAAACCTGCCATTTTGGCCCTTGCTGACGGCAGCATTTTTCGCGGCGATTCCATCGGGGCCGATGGCCAGACGATCGGAGAGGTGGTGTTCAACACCGCCATGACCGGCTATCAGGAAATCCTTACCGATCCATCCTATGCCCAGCAGATCGTTACCCTGACTTACCCGCACATCGGCAACACCGGCACCACGCCGGAAGATGCCGAGTCCAACCGCGTCTGGGCCGCTGGTCTGATCATTCGCGACCTGCCGCTGATTTCCAGCAACTGGCGCGACAAGCAACCGCTCGATGAGTACCTGAAGGAAAATGGCACCGTCGCCATCGCCGGTATCGATACCCGTCGCCTGACCCGCATCCTGCGTGAGAAAGGCTCGCAGAATGGCTGCATTCTGGTGGGTGACGACGCCACCGAAGAAAAGGCCCTGGAACTGGCGCGCAGCTTCCCCGGCCTCAAGGGCATGGATCTGGCCAAGGAAGTCACCTGCGACAAGCCATACGAATGGCGCTCCAGCGTGTGGAATCTGGAAAACGACAGCCACCCGGAAGTCGCTGCTGCCGAGCTGCCATACCACGTGGTTGCCTATGACTACGGCGTCAAGCTGAACATTCTGCGTATGCTGGTTGCCCGTGGCTGCCGCCTGACCGTGGTACCGGCACAGACTCCGGCCAGTGACGTGCTGGCGCTCAATCCTGATGGCGTGTTCCTCTCCAACGGTCCTGGCGATCCCGAGCCGTGCGACTACGCGATCCAGGCGATCAAGGAAGTCCTGGAAACCGATATTCCGGTATTCGGCATCTGTCTCGGCCACCAACTGCTGGCCCTGGCCTCCGGCGCCAAGACCCTGAAAATGGGTCATGGCCACCACGGTGCCAACCACCCGGTACAGGATCTCGACACGGGCGTGGTGATGATCACCAGCCAGAACCACGGTTTCGCCGTGGACGAGAACAGCCTGCCGAGCAATGTGCGGCCGATTCACAAGTCGCTGTTCGATGGCACCCTGCAGGGCATCGAGCGTACCGACAAGGACGCTTTCAGCTTCCAGGGTCACCCGGAGGCCAGCCCCGGCCCGCACGATGTGGCTCCATTGTTCGACCGCTTCATCGAAGCCATGGCCAAGCGCCGCTAAGCCTGCCGACTGACCCAAGGATTCGAGAGTAAGAAAATGCCAAAACGTACAGACATCAAAAGCATCCTGATCCTCGGTGCCGGCCCCATCGTCATCGGCCAGGCCTGTGAGTTCGACTACTCCGGCGCACAAGCGTGCAAGGCGCTGAAGGAAGAAGGTTTTCGCGTCATTCTGGTGAACTCCAACCCGGCCACCATCATGACCGACCCGGCCATGGCCGACGCCACCTACATCGAGCCGATCAAGTGGGCCACCGTGGCCAAGATCATCGAGAAGGAGCGCCCGGACGCACTGTTGCCGACCATGGGCGGCCAGACCGCGCTGAACTGCGCCCTGGACCTGGAAAAGCACGGCATCCTGGAGAAGTTCGGCGTCGAGATGATCGGTGCCAACGCCGACACCATCGACAAAGCCGAAGACCGTTCGCGCTTCGACAAGGCGATGAAGAGCATCGGCCTGGCCTGCCCGGTTTCCGGCATCGCCCACAACATGGAAGAAGCGTACGGCGTGCTGGAGCAGGTGGGCTTCCCGTGCATCATCCGTCCGTCCTTCACCATGGGCGGTACCGGTGGCGGCATCGCCTACAACCGTGAAGAATTCGAGGAAATCTGCGCCCGCGGCCTGGATCTGTCGCCGACCAGCGAACTGCTGATCGACGAGTCGCTGATCGGCTGGAAGGAATACGAGATGGAGGTGGTCCGTGACAAGAAGGACAACTGCATCATCGTCTGCTCCATCGAGAACTTCGACCCGATGGGGGTACACACCGGTGACTCGATCACCGTGGCGCCGGCACAGACCCTGACCGACAAGGAATACCAGATCCTGCGTAACGCCTCGCTGGCAGTGCTGCGCGAGATCGGCGTGGAGACCGGCGGTTCCAACGTGCAGTTCGGCATCTGCCCGAACACCGGTCGTATGGTCGTCATCGAAATGAACCCGCGTGTATCGCGTAGCTCGGCGCTGGCCTCCAAGGCCACCGGCTTCCCGATCGCCAAGATTGCCGCCAAGCTGGCTGTCGGCTACACCCTCGATGAGCTGTCCAACGACATCACCGGCGGGCGTACCCCGGCGTCGTTCGAGCCGGCGATCGACTACGTGGTGACCAAGGTGCCGCGCTTCGCCTTCGAGAAATTCCCGAAAGCCGACGCCCGCCTGACCACTCAGATGAAATCCGTGGGCGAAGTCATGGCCATCGGCCGTACCTTTCAGGAGTCCATGCAGAAAGCCCTGCGCGGCCTGGAAGTGGGCGTTGCCGGCTTCGATCCGAAGCTCGACCTGAACGACCCGGAGGCTGAAAGCACTCTGCGTCGCGAGCTGACCGTGCCCAGTGCCGACCGCATCTGGTACGTGGCCGATGCCTTCCGCGCCGGCAAGAGCGTCGCCGAAGTGTTCGAGCTGACCCGTATCGACGAGTGGTTCCTGGTGCAGATCGAAGATCTGATCAAGGACGAGGCTACCGTGCAGACCTTGGGTCTGTCGGCCATCGACCGTGACCTGATGTTCAAGCTCAAGCGTAAGGGCTTCTCCGATGCGCGCCTGGCCAAGCTGCTGGGTGTGTCCGAGAAGAGCCTGCGTGCTCATCGCCACAAGCTGAAAGTGCTGCCGGTGTACAAGCGTGTGGACACCTGCGCCGCCGAATTCGCCACTGACACCGCCTACATGTACTCGACCTACGAGGAAGAGTGTGAGGCCAATCCGTCGAGCCGCGAGAAGATCATGATCCTCGGCGGTGGCCCCAACCGTATCGGCCAAGGCATCGAGTTCGACTACTGCTGCGTACACGCCGCGCTGGCCATGCGTGAAGACGGTTACGAGACCATCATGGTCAACTGCAACCCGGAAACTGTCTCCACCGACTACGACACCTCCGATCGCCTCTACTTCGAGCCAGTGACACTGGAAGACGTGCTGGAAATCGTCCGCGTCGAACAGCCGAAAGGCGTGATCGTGCAGTACGGCGGCCAGACGCCGCTGAAGATCTGCCGCGCCCTGGAAGAAGCCGGCGTGCCGATCATCGGCACCAGCCCTGAGGCCATCGACCGCGCCGAAGACCGCGAGCGCTTCCAGCAGATGGTGCAGCGCCTCAACCTGCGTCAGCCGGCCAACGCCACTGCGCGCAGCGAAGACGAGGCCCTGGCCCTGTCGAAGAACATCGGTTACCCGATGGTGGTGCGTCCGTCCTACGTACTGGGCGGCCGGGCGATGGAAATCGTCTACCAGGAAGAAGAACTCAAGCGCTATATGCGCGAAGCGGTGAAAGTCTCCAACGACAGCCCGGTGCTGCTCGATCGCTTCCTCAACTGCGCCATCGAAGTGGACGTGGATGCGGTGTGTGACGGCGAGACCGTGGTGATCGGCGCGATCATGCAGCACATCGAACAGGCTGGCGTGCACTCCGGTGACTCCGCCTGCTCGCTGCCGCCGTACTCGCTGCCGATGCACATCCAGGACGAGATCCGCGAACAGGTCAAGAAAATGGCCCTGGAACTCGGCGTCGTCGGCCTGATGAACGTGCAGATGGCCGTACAGGGCGAAGACATCTACGTCATCGAAGTGAACCCGCGCGCCTCGCGTACCGTGCCGTTCGTCTCCAAGTGCGTTGGCGAGTCGCTGGCCAAGGTCGCTGCGCGCGTCATGGCCGGCAAGAGCCTGGCCGAGGCCGGTTACAGCAAGGAAATCATCCCGCCGTTCTTCAGCGTCAAGGAAGCGGTGTTCCCCTTCGCCAAGTTCCCGGGTGTCGACCCGATCCTCGGCCCAGAGATGAAATCCACCGGTGAGGTAATGGGCGTCGGTGATACCTTCGGCGAAGCCTTCGCCAAGGCGCAGCTGGGTGCCAGCGAGATTCTGCCGAACTCCGGTTGCGCGTTCATCAGCGTGCGTGAGGATGACAAGCCGGAAGCCGTTCAGGTCGCCCGTGACCTGGTCGCACTGGGTTTCGAGGTGGTTGCCACTGCCGGCACCGCCAAGGTGATCGAGGCCGCCGGTCTGCCGGTACGCCGTGTGAACAAGGTGACCGAAGGTCGTCCGCATGTGGTCGACATGATCAAGAATGATGAGGTCACCCTGATCATCAACACCACCGAGGGGCGTCAGTCCATCGCTGACTCCTACTCGATCCGTCGTAACGCCCTGCAGCACAAGATCTACTGCACCACCACCATCGCGGCGGGTCAGGCGGTCTGTGAAGCGCTCAAGTTCGGTCCCGAGAAGACCGTGCGTCGGCTGCAGGATCTGCATGCAGGAATCAAGGCATGAACAAGTACCCCATGACCGTCCAGGGTGCTCGCGCCCTGGAAGAAGAGCTGGCGCACCTGACCAAGGTGCGTCGCCCCGCACTGAGTCAGGCGATTGCCGAGGCACGCGAGCTGGGCGATCTCAAGGAAAACGCCGAATACCACGCCGCGCGTGAAGAGCAGGGCATGGTCGAGGCGCGTGTGCGTGATATCGAGGGTCGTCTGCAGAACGCGGTGATCATCGATGTCACTACCATCGAGCACACCGGCAAGGTGATCTTCGGCACCACGGTGGAAATCGCCAACGTCGACACCGACGAAAGCGTGACCTACCAGATCGTTGGCGAGGACGAAGCCGACATCAAGCAGGGCAAGATTTCTGTCGGTTCGCCTATCGCTCGTGCCCTGATCGGCAAGAATGAGGGCGATGTGGTGGCAGTGCAGACCCCCAGTGGCCTGATCGAGTACGAGATTGTCGAAGTCCGTCATATCTAAACCGCAACAACCGTCGCGGGCCGCTGCCGTTAGCTGGCAGCTGGCCCAGACTCTCTGGGTCGGCGGCTTGTGGTTGTTGCAGTTCGTCATTCTGCCGGCCATCGGCCAAAGCGGTCTGGCGCCTCTGCTGGTGCAGGAGATAGCCACGCGGCTGGTGCCGCTACTGGTCGGTCTGACAGCGGTATGCGTTGCGCTGCAGGCTTTTGCCTTGCTGCGCAGTGAAGGTCTGTCGAGTCTGTTGCGGGATATACGTGGGCAACTACTGCTGACCGTTGCGGCCATGGCCCTGAGCTACTTCGCTGTGCTGCGTTACTGGCCCGATGCCGAGCGCTGGCTGCGATTCAGTTACTTGGTGATGGCCTTTTGCGGTCTGTTGCTGGTACTGCAACCGGTTCCGGGTAAATTGCGCGGCGCCTGACGTCTGACAGGCGCTGCACGCAGCCGTCAGCCCTGGTAACGAATCACGTTGGACAGGTTGCGATTGGGCTTGGGGTTCTTGCGATAGAGCAGGGCGACCTTGCCAATCGACTGAACCAGTTCGGCACGTCCACTTGCGCACAGGGCAGCGATGGCGGCCTGGCGATCCTCGCGTTCGGTGAGGCGCAGTTGTACCTTGATCAGCTCGTGATCGTTCAGGGCGCGATCCAGTTCGGCCAGTACGCCCTCGGTCAAACCATTGTCCGCCACGATCAATACAGGTTTCAGGTGGTGGCCGATAGATTTGAATTGTTTCTTCTGCTCTTGAGTGAGCGGCATAATCGTCAGTACCTAATTCGGTCAGGAAAACGGCGCTTATCTTACCCGAGCCCGCGCAGTTATTCATGACCCGTTGAATCCGAGGCTTCAGTGGCACGTTCCAAGACCAGCCAGCGTTGGCTGAAAGAACATTTCGACGATCCTTACGCGAAGATGGCGCAGAAAGATGGCTATCGTTCGCGCGCCAGCTACAAGTTGCTGGAAATCCAGGAGAAGGATCGCATCCTGCGTCCCGTCATGACCGTGGTCGACCTTGGTGCCGCGCCGGGTGGCTGGTCGCAGGTCACCAGCCGGGTAATCGGCGACAAGGGCCGT
The DNA here is from genome assembly GCF_002197815.1 of Pseudomonas oleovorans subsp. oleovorans. Classification (GTDB taxonomy): domain Bacteria; phylum Pseudomonadota; class Gammaproteobacteria; order Pseudomonadales; family Pseudomonadaceae; genus Aquipseudomonas; species Aquipseudomonas oleovorans. The sequence goes on along the minus strand of NZ_NIUB01000004.1, from coordinate 15,624 downwards.
CTGATCGCTTCCGACATTCTGGAGATGGGTAGCATCCCCGACGTTACCTTCATTCAGGGCGACTTTAGCGACGATGCGGTGTTCGCGCGGATTCTCGAGGCTATCGGTGAAAATCCGGTCGACCTTGTTATTTCCGATATGGCCCCCAATATGAGTGGGGTAAGGACTGCCGACCAAGCGCGCGATGTACCTGTGCGAGCTGGCGCTGGATCTGGCCGGGCGGGTTTTGCTTCCGGGCGGCGATTTCCTGATCAAGATTTTCCAGGGCGAAGGTTTCGATGCGTATCACAAGCAGGTGCGTGAGACCTTCGACAAGGTGCAGATGCGCAAGCCGCTGTCGTCGCGCGATCGCTTGCGCGAGCAGTACCTGCTGGCACGTGGTTTTCGGGGTGCATGACACGAAACTGAGACCTGCTCTGCCGGTCTCAGTGTGGGAAACCTCATAAAGGGTTACAGACGGTGCCTGCGGGATGCAGGCGTTTGGTGTAAGTTAGGTCGGTATATCACTGGTCGTCATGGGAAGCCTGCTTCGCCAAGAGGCCTGCTTCAGAGGGTAGCTAATTGAACGATATGGCAAAGAATCTGATTCTGTGGCTGATCATCGCGGCGGTGCTGGTCACCGTGATGAATAACTTTTCCAGCCCGAGCGAGCCGCAGACACTGAGCTACTCGCAATTCATCGAGCAGGTGAAGGAAGGGCGTGTCGAGCGCGTGACCGTCGACGGTTACGTGATCACCGGCAAGCGTACCGACGGCGAGGGCTTCAGGACCATCCGTCCGGCCATCCAGGACGGCGGTCTGATCGGTGATCTGATCGACAACAATGTGGTCATCGAAGGCAAGCTGCCTGAGCAGCAGAGCATCTGGACTCAGCTGCTGGTCGCCAGTTTCCCGATTCTGGTCATCATCGCCGTGTTCATGTTCTTCATGCGCCAGATGCAGGGCGGTGTCGGTGGCAAGGGCGGGCCGATGAGCTTCGGCAAGTCCAAGGCGCGTTTGCTCTCCGAAGATCAGGTCAAGACCACCTTCGCTGACGTTGCCGGGTGCGACGAGGCCAAGGAGGAGGTGAGTGAACTGGTCGAGTTTTTGCGCGATCCGGGCAAGTTTCAGCGTCTTGGCGGGCGTATTCCTCGCGGCGTGCTGATGGTCGGCTCGCCAGGTACTGGTAAAACCTTGCTGGCCAAGGCCGTTGCCGGTGAAGCGAAAGTACCGTTCTTCACCATTTCCGGTTCCGACTTCGTCGAAATGTTCGTCGGCGTGGGTGCGTCCCGCGTGCGTGACATGTTCGACCAGGCCAAGAAACATGCGCCGTGCATCATCTTCATTGACGAGATCGACGCCGTGGGTCGCCATCGTGGCGCCGGCATGGGCGGTGGTCACGACGAGCGCGAGCAGACCCTCAACCAGTTGCTGGTGGAGATGGACGGCTTTGAAATGAATGATGGCATCATCGTCATTGCCGCCACCAACCGCCCTGACGTTCTGGATCCGGCGCTGCTGCGTCCCGGTCGTTTCGACCGCCAGGTAGTCGTTGGTTTGCCGGATATCCGTGGTCGCGAGCAGATTCTGAAAGTGCACATGCGCAAGGTGCCGGTGGGTGACGACGTCAATCCGGCGGTCATTGCCCGTGGTACGCCGGGCTTCTCCGGTGCCGATCTGGCCAACCTGGTCAACGAGGCTTCGCTGTTCGCAGCCCGTGCCGGCAAGCGCCTGGTGGAAATGAAGGAATTCGAGCTGGCCAAGGACAAGATCATGATGGGCGCCGAGCGCAAGACCATGGTCATGTCCGACAAGGAGAAGCTCAACACCGCTTACCACGAGGCGGGCCACGCCATCGTCGGTCGTCTGGTGCCCGAGCATGATCCGGTCTACAAGGTGTCCATCATTCCGCGTGGTCGTGCTCTGGGCGTGACCATGTTCCTGCCGGAAGAGGATCGTTACAGCCTGAGCAAACGTGCACTGATCAGTCAGATCTGCTCGCTGTTCGGTGGCCGTATCGCCGAGGAAATGACCCTGGGCTTCGACGGCGTCACCACGGGTGCGTCCAACGACATCATGCGCGCCACTCAGTTGGCCAAGAACATGGTGACCAAGTGGGGTTTGTCCGAGAAGCTGGGCCCGCTGATGTATGCCGAAGAGGAGGGTGAAGTATTCCTCGGTCGCAGCATGGGCAGCCAGAACAGCAATGTCTCCGGCGAAACCGCCAAGCTGATCGATGAAGAAGTGCGCCGCATCATCGATGAATGCTACGCCACGGCCAAGAAGCTGCTGGTAGAGAACCGTGACAAGCTCGATGCCATGGCCGAAGCACTGATGAAGTACGAAACCATCGATGCCGAGCAGATCGACGACATCATGAATGGTCGCGAGCCTCGTGAGCCGCGCGGCTGGGATGGTGGCGGTGACTCCGGTGCTCCGCAGGCCAAGGTCGACGAGCCAGATCGTTCTGAAAAGCCCATTGGTGGGCCGGCGGCCGAGCACTAAGGTTTCATATGTCTCAAGCGCAACACCCGAGCCGGCTACCCTGTGGTAGCCGGCTTCTTGATTTGTCCCGTCCGCAGGTGATGGGCATCCTCAATGTCACTCCGGATTCTTTCTCTGACGGTGGGCGCTTTACGGCGCGCGATGCTGCATTGCGTCACGCCGAGCAGATGGTCGCCGCGGGTGCGACGCTGATCGATATCGGTGGTGAGTCCACCCGCCCGGGCGCCCGTGCCGTTTCGCCGACCGAGGAGCTGGAGCGGGTCGTGCCAGTGGTCGAGGCCATTGCGCGTAATCTGGACGTGATCATCTCCGTGGATACCTCGACTCCGGCCGTCATGCGCGAAAGTGCGCGAGTGGGCGCGGGGCTGATCAATGACGTGCGCTCGTTGCAGCGCGATGGCGCTCTGGATGCGGCTGTCGATACCGGTCTGCCGGTGTGTCTGATGCATATGCGCGGCGAGCCCGGGAACATGCAGGATGATCCGCAGTATCCGGATATCGTCGCTGAGGTACGTGATTTTCTCGTCGAGCGCATGGCCATCTGCGCGACAGCCGGTATTCCCGCTGAGCGGATCCTGCTCGATCCGGGCTTTGGATTTGCCAAAACCCTGGAGCACAATCTCGCCCTGTTCAAGCGCATGAGTGAGCTCTCTGCGTTGGGGCGGCCCTTGCTGGTTGGTGTGTCACGCAAGAGCATGATCGGCAAGGTGCTTGGTCACGAGGTTGGTGGTCGTCTCTACGGTAGTCTGGCATTGGCTGCTCTGGCCTTGACCAAAGGCGCACATATTCTGCGTGTGCACGATGTCGCCGAAACGGTGGACGTGGTGCGCATGATCGCTGCGGTTGAAGCGGCACAATAGCGGGCTTATGAAAACGTAGGCGAGGCGGTCTGGGCCAGGCAAAAACAGCCGAGAAACGCTCGGAGCCGCGCTCGACTTTACGTGTTGTAAATGAGCATTTTGAGGCTGTTTTAAATGACGGCCAGACAACGCAGGTAGTTTTCAATAGCCTGCTAACAAGGAAAGCGTTATGGCTAGAAAGTACTTCGGCACCGACGGCATTCGTGGTCGTGTTGGCCAGTTTCCCATTACTCCGGATTTCATGCTCAAGCTCGGTTGGGCGGCTGGCATGGCGTTTCGCAAGCAGGGCAAGTGCCGCATCCTGATCGGTAAGGACACGCGCATTTCCGGCTACATGTTCGAATCCGCGCTGGAGGCTGGTCTGGCTGCCGCGGGCGCGGACGTGCAACTGCTCGGTCCGATGCCGACGCCTGCAATTGCCTATCTGACCCGTACCTTCCAAGCTGATGCCGGTATCGTCATCAGTGCCTCGCACAATCCGCATGACGACAATGGCATCAAGTTCTTCTCCAGTGAGGGCACCAAGTTGCCCGATGATGTCGAGGCGATGATCGAAGAGCTGCTCGATCAGCCGATGACCGTGGTCGAATCTGCCGGGATCGGTAAGGCTTCGCGGATCAACGATGCCTCCGGTCGCTACATCGAGTTCTGCAAGGGTAGTGTGCCCAGTGGTACCAGCTTCAAAGGCCTGAAGATCGTCATCGATTGCGCCCATGGCGCTGCCTACAAGGTCGCGCCTAGCGTGTTTCGCGAGCTGGGTGCGGAGGTTCGGGTGATTTCGGCGCAGCCCGACGGGCTGAATATCAACGACGGTTGCGGTTCCACGCACATTGCCGCGCTGCAGGCTGAAGTGGTCGCACAGCAGGCTGATCTGGGTATCGCCTTCGATGGCGATGCTGATCGTGTGCTGATGGTCGACCAATATGGTGCGGTGGTCGATGGTGATGAGCTGTTGTTCATCATTGCGCGTGATCTGCAGGAGCGTGGGCGGCTGCGTGGTGGTGTGGTCGGCACGCTGATGAGCAATCTCGGGCTGGAACTGGCTCTGGCCGATCTGAACATCCCATTCATTCGCGCCAATGTCGGCGATCGTTATGTGATCGCTGAATTGTTGGCGCGCAACTGGCAGCTCGGTGGCGAGAATTCCGGGCACCTGGTGTGCTTCCAGCACACCACGACTGGCGATGCGATTATTGCGGCCCTGCAGGTTTTGATGGCGCTCAAGCGCCGCGGTCAGAGCCTGGTTGATGCGCGCAGTGATCTGAAGAAGTGTCCGCAGGTGCTGGTCAATGTGCGATTCTCCGGTGCTGTCGATCCGCTCGAGCATCCGTCGGTGAAGGAAGCCTGCGCGCGGGTGACCGAGAGCATGGCTGGACGTGGTCGAGTGTTGCTGCGCAAGTCCGGCACCGAGCCTCTTTTGCGCGTGATGGTCGAAGGTGATGACGAAGCTGCCGTGCGCAGCTATGCCGATGAATTGGCTAAGATTGTTGCTGAAGTCTGTGCATGATTGCGCTTGCTACGCGCAGGGCTCTTGGGTAACATCTGCGCCCTCTTTGATCGACGAGGTAGAACATGCGTCGCCCCTTGGTCGCCGGTAACTGGAAAATGCACGGTACCCGCGCCAGCGTCGCAGAGCTGATTGAAGGGTTGCGTCAGCAGGACTTGCCTGCCGATGTCGAGGTCGCGGTGTTCCCCTCCAGTCTGCATATCGCTCAGGTCGTCGAAGGCCTGGATGGCAAGGCTGTAAAGGTTGGAGCGCAGGATTGCGCGGCGCAAGTCGAGCAGGGCGCCTTGACCGGTGAGCTTGCGGTCAGTCAGTTGGTCGATGGCGGCTGTGGGTTGGTGCTGGTGGGTCATTCCGAGCGTCGCCTGATTCTGGGTGAGAGTGACGAAGTGATCGTGCGCAAGTTTGCTGCAATTCAGGCTGCCGGCCTGGTGCCGGTGCTCTGTGTCGGTGAGACGCGTGAGCAGCGCGAAGCGAGTGAAACGCTGGATGTGGTGGGCGGCCAATTGGCTGCAGTGATCGATGCCCTGGGTGTCGAAGCGCTAAAGAATGCCGTAGTTGCCTATGAGCCTGTCTGGGCCATTGGTACAGGGTTGACCGCTACGCCTGAGCAGGCTCAGGAAGTGCACGCAGCAATCCGTGCGCAAGTTGCGCAGCTCGATGCTGGTGTCGCGAGCGGGCTGAGAATTCTTTATGGTGGCAGTGTGAAGGCCGCCAGTGCTGCCGAGTTGTTCGGCATGCGAGATATCGATGGGGGGCTCGTGGGTGGAGCCTCTCTGAATGCGGATGAATTCGGTGCGATCTGTCGCGCTGCAGGAAACTGAAGAATGCTGGAAACAGTCATTGTTGTTCTGCACCTGCTGGGTGCGATCGGGATTGTAGTGCTGGTGCTGTTGCAGCAGGGTAAAGGCGCTGACGCGGGTGCGTCGTTCGGTTCGGGTGCTTCGGCAACTGTATTCGGAAGCCAAGGTTCCTCTACCTTTCTGAGTAAGTTTACTGGTATACTTGCCGCGGCTTTTTTCATTACCAGCTTGGGTTTAGCGTTCTTTGCTAAAGAAAAAGCTGATGCACTGACTCAAGTTGGTCTGCCAGATCCAGCGGTTCTGGAAGTTCAACAAAAACCGGCTGTCGAAGATGTGCCGGTGCTCGAAGAGCAAGCTCCAGCATCCGATGCTTCGGATGTGCCGGAGGCTCCAGGGCAGTAACAGTTTTGCCGAGGTGGTGGAATTGGTAGACACGCTACCTTGAGGTGGTAGTGGCCATAGGCTGTAGGGGTTCGAGTCCCCTCCTCGGTACCATACTCAAGAAAGCCCGCAGTTCGCGGGCTTTCTTGTTGCTGGAGTGTTTGGTTGACCCTTGCCAGGGGGTGGCCGTATAATTCCGGCCTAGCTTTGACGCGGGGTGGAGCAGTCTGGTAGCTCGTCGGGCTCATAACCCGAAGGTCGTAGGTTCAAATCCTGCCCCCGCAACCAGTTTCAGCAGGCCCCTTTTCAGGGGCTTTTTGTTAGCTGAAAGACAGTGTCCGTTGGTATTTACGGCGGATTGATGGGATGGGCGTTTCGCCCATTTTTTATTTGCACAGCATGCACGAGGGCCGTTAAGTGTCGAGCAAGCTAGAACAGTTGCAGGCCTTGTTGGCCCCAGTAATCGAGGCACTCGGTTACCAATGTTGGGGCATCGAGTTCCTGTCGCAGGGGCGTCATTCGCTGCTGCGTGTCTATATCGATAAAGCCGATGGCATCCTGATCGACGATTGTGAAATCGTCAGCCGTCAGCTCAGTGGTGTACTCGATGTCGAGGATCCGATTACCTCGGAGTACACACTGGAAGTTTCTTCTCCTGGCATGGATCGTCCGTTGTTCACCCTCGAACAGTTTGCGACGCATGCCGGTGAACAGGTGAAGATCAAGCTGCGTTCGCCTTTCGACGGGCGTCGTAACTTCCAGGGCCTCCTTCGCGGTGTGGAGGAGCAGGACGTGGTAGTTCAGGTGGATGACCACGAGTATCTGTTGCCGATCGACCTGATCGACAAGGCCAATATCATCCCCCGATTTGATTGAGATGCGGATTCTGTGGCGCTGCTGGACTGTCGATTGTCGGCGCAGCGCAAGCGACACAGATGGCGCGAAGGTAGCGCGGTAGCGCACGTATTTTGGCGCCGATGGCGTAAGCGTGACGCGGACTGTGCAGAACCAATGGATTGCGAAAGGCGAGGCGTACGATGAGCAAAGAAGTACTGCTGGTTGTTGAGTCGGTATCCAACGAGAAGGGTGTGCCGGCCGGCGTGATTTTCGAGGCGCTGGAGCTGGCTCTGGCGACCGCGACCAAGAAACGTTTCGAGGACGAGGTCGATCTGCGTGTGTCGATCAATCGTCAGAACGGTAGTTACGAAACTTTCCGCCGCTGGACCGTGGTCGATGAGTCCGAGTTCGAGGACCCGGCCTATCAGGTGACCGAGGACATGCCGCAGGCCGTTGAGGCCAACGCCAAGATCGGTGACGTGCTCGAAGAGAAGGTCGATTCCATCGAGTTCGGTCGCATCGCCGCGCAAACCGCCAAGCAGGTCATCGTGCAGAAAGTGCGCGAGGCTGAGCGTGCTCAAGTGGTAGACGCCTACCGCGAGCGGCTGGGTGAGATCGTCTCCGGCACCGTCAAGAAGGTCACCCGCGACAACGTCATCGTCGACCTGGGCAACAACGCCGAGGCGCTGCTGGCCCGTGAAGACATCATCCCGCGCGAGACTTTCCGCGTGGGTGTGCGTCTGCGTGCCCTGCTCAAGGAAATTCGTACCGAGAACCGCGGCCCGCAACTGATCCTGTCGCGTACCGCGCCGGAAATGCTGATCGAGCTTTTCCGCATCGAAGTACCGGAAATCGCCGAAGGGCTGATCGACGTCAAGGCTGCCTCCCGTGATCCGGGTTCGCGCGCTAAGATCGCCGTACGCTCCAAGGACAAACGTATCGACCCGCAAGGCGCCTGCATCGGCATGCGCGGTTCGCGTGTCCAGGCCGTTTCCGGCGAACTGGGTGGCGAGCGTGTGGATATCGTGCTGTGGGACGACAACCCCGCGCAGTTCGTGATCAATGCCATGTCGCCGGCTGAAGTGGCTGCGATCATCGTCGATGAAGATGCCCATGCCATGGACATCGCCGTCGCCGAAGACAACCTGGCGCAGGCCATCGGCCGTGGCGGTCAGAACGTGCGCCTGGCCAGTCAGCTGACTGGCTGGACGCTGAACGTGATGACCGAAGCGGATATCCAGGCCAAGCAACAGGCAGAAACCGGCGACATCATGCAGTCCTTCATCGATGAGCTGGAAGTCGACGAAGAACTGGCTCAAGTCCTGATCGAAGAGGGTTTCACCAGTCTCGAAGAGATTGCCTACGTACCCATGGAAGAAATGCTCAGTATCGACGGCTTCGACGAGGAGATCGTCAATGAGCTACGTGCACGGGCTAAGGATCGTCTGCTGACCAAGGCGATCGCCAACGAGGAGAAGTTGGCCGATGCCCATCCGGCAGATGATCTGCTGGAACTGGAAGGCATGGACAAGGCGCTGGCTCTCGAGCTCGCGCTGCGCGGCGTGATTACCCGTGAAGACCTGGCCGAGCAGTCGATCGACGACCTGCTCGACATCGACGGCATCGACGAAGAGCGTGCCGGCAAGCTGATCATGGCCGCTCGAGCCCACTGGTTCGAATAAGCGGTTGCGGCCTGAGGAGAAAGATGCATGACGCAAGTCACGGTAAAAGAACTGGCCAAAGTGGTCGACACCCCGGTTGAGCGCCTGCTGCAGCAGATGCGTGAAGCCGGCCTGTCCCACGACAGTGCCGAACAGGTAGTGACCGATAGTGAGAAGCAGGCCTTGCTGGCCCATCTCAAGAGCAGTCACGGCGACAAGGTCGAAGAGCCGCGCAAGATTACCTTGCAGCGCAAGACCACCAGCACCCTGCGTGTTGCTGGCAGCAAGACCATCAGCGTGGAAGTGCGCAAGAAGAAGACCTTCGTCAAGCGCAGCCCGGAAGAGCTCGAAGCCGAGAAGCAGCGTGAGCTGGAAGCTCAGCAGGCTGCTGCCGAAGCCGAGCGCCTGAAAGCCGAGGAAGAAGCCAAGCGCAAGGCCGAAGAAGAAGCCAAGCGTCAGGCAGCCACGGCGACCAGCCCAGCGTCCGCACCTGCTGCTGCGCCAGCTCCGGTCAGCGAGCCGGTTGTTGCCGCTCCGGTCGTCGACGCCGAGCGCAAGAAAGAGGAAGTGCGTCGCCCCGAGAAGGCGCGCAGTGACGAAGACGAGCGCCGTGAGCGCAAGCACGCACAGCACCGCCCGACCCTCAAGGAAAAGGCGCCGGCGCCGCGTGTCGCGCCGCGTAGTGTTGACGAAGAGAGCGACGGCTTCCGTCGTGGTGGTCGTGGCAAGGCCAAGATGAAGAAGCGCAACCAGCACGGCTTCCAGAGCCCGACTGGTCCTATCGTGCGTGACGTATCGATTGGCGAGACCATCACCGTTTCCGATCTGGCCCAGCAAATGGCCATCAAGGGTGCGGAGATCGTCAAGTTCATGTTCAAGATGGGCACCCCGGTGACCATCAACCAGGTGCTGGATCAGGAAACCGCTCAACTGGTCGCCGAAGAGTTCGGTCACAAGGTCAAGCTGGTCAGCGACAACGCCCTGGAAGAACAACTGGCCGAATCCCTGAAGTTCGAGGGTGAAACCTTCCATCGTGCACCGGTCGTGACCGTGATGGGCCACGTCGACCATGGTAAGACTTCGCTGCTCGACTATATCCGTCGTGCCAAGGTGGCTTCCGGTGAAGCCGGTGGTATCACCCAGCACATCGGTGCCTACCACGTCGAAACCGAGCGCGGCATGGTCACCTTCCTCGATACCCCCGGTCACGCTGCGTTCACCCAGATGCGTGCTCGTGGTGCCAAGGCCACCGATATCGTCATTCTGGTCGTCGCCGCTGACGACGGCGTGATGCCGCAGACCCAGGAAGCCGTACAGCATGCGAAAGCAGCCGGCGTGCCGATCGTGGTCGCGGTGAACAAGATCGACAAGCCCGATGCCAACCCGGATAACATCAAGAACGGCCTGGCCGCTCTCGACGTGATCCCGGAAGAGTGGGGCGGCGATGCACCTTACGTGCACGTGTCGGCCAAGATGGGTACCGGCATCGACGAGCTGCTCGAAGCCGTACTGCTGCAGGCTGAAGTTCTCGAGCTGAAAGCCACGCCGTCGGCCCCGGGTCGTGGTGTGGTGGTCGAATCGCGTCTGGACAAGGGCCGTGGCCCGGTGGCCACCGTGCTGGTTCAGGACGGTACCCTGCGTCAGGGCGACATGGTCCTGGTTGGCGTCAACTATGGCCGCGTGCGTGCCATGCTTGACGAGAACGGCAAGCCGATCAAGGAAGCCGGTCCTTCCATTCCGGTCGAGATCCTCGGCCTCGATGGTACGCCGGATGCCGGTGATGACATGACCGTGGTCGCCGACGAGAAGAAGGCCCGCGAAGTTGCCCTGTTCCGTCAAGGCAAGTTCCGTGAGGTCAAGCTGGCCCGTGCTCACGCCGGCAAGCTGGAAAACATCTTCGAGAACATGGGCCAGGAAGAGAAGAAAACCCTCAACATCGTCCTCAAGGCCGATGTGCGTGGTTCTCTGGAAGCCCTGCAGGGCTCGCTCAGCACCCTGGGTAACGACGAAGTGCAGGTGCGTGTGGTCGGTGGCGGCGTCGGTGGTATCACCGAGTCCGATGCCAACCTGGCGCTGGCTTCCAACGCCGTGCTGTTCGGCTTCAACGTCCGTGCTGACGCTGGTGCGCGCAAGATCGTCGAGGCCGAAGGCCTGGACATGCGCTACTACAACGTCATCTACGACATCATCGAAGACGTCAAGAAGGCGCTCACCGGTATGCTCGGCAGCGATGTTCGCGAGAACATCCTGGGCACCGCCGAAGTGCGTGATGTGTTCCGTTCGCCGAAGTTCGGCGCTGTCGCTGGCTGCATGGTCATCGAGGGCACCGTCTACCGCAACCGTCCGATCCGCGTACTGCGCGAGGACGTGGTGATCTTCGAAGGCGAGCTGGAATCGCTGCGTCGCTTCAAGGACGACGTTGCCGAAGTGCGCAACGGCATGGAGTGCGGTATCGGCGTGAAGAGCTACAACGACGTCAAGGTCGGCGACAAGATCGAAGTGTTCGAGAAAGTCCAGGTGGCTCGCAGCCTGTAATCGCGAGTCGCAACACGCAACGCCCGGCCCCGCATTCGCGCGGCCGGGCGTTTGCCGCTTTTGAGTCCGCTGGCGAACAGGCAGCGGAGGAAGTAAAGGTAACGAGAAAATGGCCAAAGATTACAGCCGTACCCAGCGTATCGGCGACCAGATGCAACGCGAACTGGCCCAGCTTATTCGGCGTGAGGTCAAGGATCCGCGTCTGGGGCTGGTGACCATCACCGCAGTCGACGTCAGTCGTGATATCGGTCACGCCAAGGTCTTCATCACCGTCATGGGGCAGGATGATGCCGAGGCGATCAAAGAGAGCCTCAAGGTACTCAACGACGCGGCCGGTTTCCTGCGCATGCAGCTGGGCAAGGCGATGAAGCTGCGCAGCGTGCCACAGCTGCACTTCCACTACGACGAGAGCGTCCAGCGCGGTGCTCACCTGTCGGCACTGATCGAGCGTGCCGTGGCGGAAGATCGTCTGCACGACGACACCGCGGGTTCCAAGGAGTAAGGCGTGGCGCAGGTCAAACGTATTCGCCGCAAGGTCGACGGCATCATCCTGCTCGACAAGCCGCACGGTTTCACCTCCAACGCCGCGCTGCAAAAGGTGCGTTGGCTGCTCAATGCCGAGAAGGCCGGTCACACCGGTAGCCTCGACCCGTTGGCCACCGGTGTACTGCCGCTGTGTTTCGGTGAGGCGACCAAGTTTTCTCAGTATCTGCTCGACGCTGACAAGGGCTACGAGACCGTCGCTCAGTTGGGTGTCACCACCACCACTGGTGATGCCGAAGGCGATGTTATCGAACGGCGCCCGGTGACCGTCGGTCGCGCCGAGATTGAGGCGCTGTTGCCGCGTTTTCGCGGTGAAATCAAACAGATACCACCAATGTACTCGGCCTTGAAGAAGGATGGTCAGCCACTCTACAAGCTGGCTCGTGCGGGTGAAGTAGTGGAGCGCGAAGCGCGTTCTGTTACTATTGCGCGCCTGGAACTGCTGGCCTGCGAAGGCGAGCAGGCCCGTCTGGCGGTTGATTGCAGCAAAGGCACCTATATTCGTACGCTGGTCGAGGACCTCGGCCAGTTGCTCGGCTGCGGTGCACATGTCGCCAAGTTGCGTCGTACCAAGGCCGGCCCGTTCGATCTGGCGCGTACCGTGACGCTGGAAGAACTGGAGGCTGCACACGCCGAAGGTGGTAACGAGGCGCTGGATCGCTTCCTGCTACCGGCCGATAGCGGTCTGCAGGACTGGCCGCTGCTGCAGTTCTCCGAGCACAGTGCGTTCTACTGGTTGCAAGGGCAGCCGGTGCGAGCGCCGGAAGCACCGAAGTTCGGTATGGTGCGGGTGCAGGATCACAATGGTCGCTTCATCGGCATCGGTGAAGTGAGTGACGATGGGCGTATCGCCCCGCGTCGATTGATTTATACCGGTGCGTAGCACCGAACGGTTCGGCCGAGAAGGCTGAAAGCCTGATGCTGACGACGTCGTCATCAGGTGCTGCGAGGGTGGCTGTTAGTAGGCACGGTCATACCTCTTTTTAAAACACGGGGAGCGATTCCCGGCCTATTGAGACTGCTTCGGCAGTTTCCAGATGAGAGGAAGCCAACATGGCACTCAGCGTTGAAGAAAAAGCCCAGATCGTTAACGACTACAAGCAAGCTGAAGGCGATACCGGTAGCCCGGAAGTGCAGGTTGCCCTGCTGACCGCCAACATCAACAAGCTGCAAGGCCACTTCAAGGCCAACGGTAAAGATCACCACAGCCGTCGTGGTCTGATCCGTATGGTGAACCAGCGCCGCAAGCTGCTGGACTACCTGAAGGGTAAAGACTCCAGTCGTTACAGCGCCCTGATCGGTCGCCTGGGCCTGCGTCGTTAATAGACGCGAGCTGCGCAAGTTGGAAGCTGGGAGTTCGGCGTCGCGAGTGGGGAGTGATCCTCAGCTCGTGGCGCTGGGCTTCCAGCTTTTGGCTTTTCGAGGGATGCATCGGGTCCGACTCCCGCGCCTCTTTCCAATTTCCCCCAAGGCAACAAAGAGAAGGAAAACACCGTGAACCCGGTAATCAAGAAATTCCAGTTCGGTCAGTCGACCGTTACCCTCGAGACTGGCCGCATTGCCCGTCAAGCCTCCGGCGCAGTGCTGGTCACCGTTGACGACGACGTCAGCGTGCTGGTCGCCGTAACCGGCGCCAAGACTGCCGACCCAAGCAAGGGCTTCTTCCCGCTGTCCGTGCACTATCAGGAAAAGACCTACGCTGCCGGCAAGATCCCCGGCGGTTTCTTCAAGCGTGAAGCACGTCCTTCCGAGAAAGAAACCCTGACCTCGCGTCTGATCGATCGCCCGATCCGTCCGCTGTTCCCGGAAGGCTTCCAGAACGAAGTGCAGGTCATCTGCACCGTGGTTTCCACCAGCAAGAAGACCGACCCGGACATCGCTGCGATGATCGGTACCTCGGCTGCCCTGGCCATCTCCGGTATCCCGTTCAACGGCCCGATCGGTGCTGCGCGCGTTGCCTTCCACCCGGAAACCGGCTACCTGCTGAACCCGAACTACGAGCAGCTCAAGGCTTCCAGCCTGGACATGGTCGTGGCCGGCACCAAGGACGCCGTGCTGATGGTCGAATCGGAAGCCAAAGAGCTGACCGAAGACCAGATGCTGGGCGCCGTACTGTTTGCCCATGAAGAATTTCAGGTGGTCATCCAGGCTGTTGCCGAGCTGGCCGCTGAAGCCGGCAAGCCGACCTGGGACTGGCAGCCGAAGCCGGAAAACACCGCGCTGCTGAATGCCATCCGTAGCGAGTTCGGCGAGGCGATTTCCCAGGCCTACACCATCACCGTCAAGCAGGACCGCTACGCGCGTCTGGGCGAGCTGCGTGATCAGGTCGTGGCCAAGTTCTCCGGTGAAGAAGGTCAGCCTACTGCCGGTGAAGTCAAGGAAGCCTTTGGCGAGATCGAATACCGCACCGTGCGCGAGAACATCGTCAACGGCAAACCGCGTATCGATGGTCGTGACACCCGCACCGTGCGTGGCCTGAACATCGAAGTCGGTGTACTGGACAAGACCCACGGTTCGGCGCTGTTCACCCGTGGCGAAACCCAGGCGCTGGTGGTGGCTACCCTCGGTACCGCCCGCGACGCACAGCTGCTGGACACCCTCGAAGGCGAGAAGAAAGACCCCTTCATGCTGCACTACAACTTCCCGCCGTACTCGGTCGGTGAGTGTGGTCGCATGGGCGCCACTGGCCGCCGCGAAATCGGCCACGGCCGTCTCGCCCGTCGTGGCGTTGCCGCTATGCTGCCGAGCGCTGACGAGTTCCCGTACACCATCCGCGTGGTATCGGAAATCACCGAGTCCAACGGTTCTTCCTCCATGGCTTCGGTGTGCGGCGCTTCCCTGGCGCTGATGGACGCCGGTGTGCCGATGAAGGCACCGGTTGCCGGTATCGCCATGGGTCTGGTGCTCGAGGGTGAGAAATTCGCCGTGCTGACCGACATCCTCGGTGACGAAGATCACCTGGGCGACATGGACTTCAAAGTAGCCGGTACCGCCAAGGGTGTTACCGCGCTGCAGATGGACATCAAGATCCAGGGCATCACCGAAGAGATCATGGAGCAGGCGCTGGAGCAGGCGCTGGAAGCGCGTCTGAACATCCTTGGTCAGATGAACCAGGTCATCGCCCAATCGCGCAGCGAGCTGTCGGCTAACGCGCCAACCATGATTGCGATGAAGATCGACCAGGACAAGATCCGCGACGTCATCGGCAAGGGTGGTGCCACCATCCGCGCCATCTGCGAAGAGACCAAGGCTTCGATCGATATCGAAGACGACGGCTCGATCAAGATCTTCGGCGAAACCAAGGACGCGGCCGAGGCTGCCAAGCAGCGCGTGCTGGCCATCACTGCCGAAGCCGAGATCGGCAAGATCTACGTCGGCAAGGTCGAGCGCATCGTCGACTTCGGTGCCTTCGTCAACATCCTGCCGGGCAAGGACGGTCTGGTGCACATCTCCATGCTCAGTGATCAGCGCGTGGAGAAGGTCACCGACGTGCTGCAGGAAGGCCAGGAAGTGAAGGTACTGGTACTGGACGTGGACAACCGCGGCCGTATCAAACTGTCGATCAAGGACGTAGCTGCTGCCGAGGCCTCTGGCGTCTAAGCACGGTTCGCCTGTTCGAACGAGAGGGCTCCTGCGGGAGCCCTTTTTTGTGGTGCGCCAGGCATGGCGCGCAACCGTCCGCACCAGATACTGACGCCGCGCTTCGTAACCTGAGCCGGTATAATCCGGCGCCATGAAATTTGGCGCCGACAACCTTCCCGACGATCCCGTCCTGCTCAAGGCTCTGATTCTGCAGTTGCAGGAAGAGAACGCCTTGCTGCGCCACAAGCTGTTCTCGCCCAAGTCCGAGCGCAGCTCTGAAGACGCCGACTCACCGCAGTTGGCCATGTTCAACGAGGTCGAAGAGCTGATCGAAGCGCCGGCCGCCGAGCCAGCCGAAGCCGAAGCCGAAGAAGTCGTTGCGCCGGTCAAGCGCCGTGGCAAACGCAAGCCGCTGCCGGCCAACCTGCCGCGTG